>NZ_CP048833.1:5276145-5586507 GCF_012971725.1 Pseudomonas multiresinivorans | reverse complement strand
GAGCAGGAGTACTACCAGGCACTCTCCGACGAGGAAATGGTCCGCCATGACCTCTGGCTGGGCCAGGTCGGCCTGGTCGATGCCCAGGGTCGTGGCCGTGAGTTCTATGGCCTGAACTACACCACCGTACAGGGCATGGAGGTGCTGCCATGAGCCTGGCTCCGCAATCCGCACGCTGGCTGGACGCGATGCTCGCCGTCGCCCGCCACTACGGCATCGGTGTCTCCGAGGAGGGCGCACGTGTCGCCCTGGCCTGGGAGCAGGGCGCCTCCGCCGACCTGATGCTGCTGCACATGGCCAAGAGCCTGGGGCTCGCCCTGCGCTTCGGCAAACTCTCGGTCGAGCTGCTCGACGCCTGGCGCCTGCCGCTGGTGGCGGAGTTCGCTGACGGCAGCGTCTGCGTCGTGCAGACCATCGACGGCGAGGGCAACCTCGGCGTGCTGTTCAGCGGCGACAAGGGCCTGGAAACCCGCATCGGCGTCGAAGAGTTCCGTCAGCGGGTGCGCCGCGTGGCAATCCTCCGGCCGCAGGTGGCGGTCCCCGACGCGCGCGTCGACCAGTACATCCGGCCATACCGGCGCAACTGGTTCTGGAGCATCGCCCTGCGCGACTGGAAGCGCTACGGCGATGTCATGCTCGCCTCGCTGGTGGCCAACGTCCTGGCCCTGGCCGGGGTGATCTACTCCATGCAGGTCTACGACCGGGTAGTCCCCGCCAACTCCGAAGCGACCCTGTGGGTGCTGTTCGGCGGGGTGATGCTGGCGATCGTCTTCGAGTTCTGCCTGCGCGTTTCGCGCACCCATATCTCCGACACGGTCGGCAAGCGCGCCGACCTGCGCATCTCCGACGTGGTCTTCGGCCGCGCGCTGCGCCTGCGCAACTCCGCACGCTCGCGCTCCACCGGCACCTTCATCTCCCAGCTGCGCGAGATCGACCAGGTGCGCGACCTGTTCACCTCGACCACCGTCGGGGCATTGGCCGATCTGCCGTTCTTCCTGCTGTTCCTGGTAGTGCTGTGGATGGTCGGCGGCCCGCTGGTGTTCGTTGCCCTGGGCGCCGTGCCGCTGCTGGTGATCCCCGGCATGCTGATCCAGAAACCGCTGGAACGTCTGTCCAACGAAGGCATGCGCGAGTCGGCGTTGCGCAACGCGATGCTGGTGGAGGCGGTGCAGGGCATCGAGGACATCAAGCTGCTGCGTGCCGAGGCGCGTTTCCAGAACCAGTGGAACAACGTCAACGATGTGTCCGCCGGCATCAGCATGCGCCAGCGCTTTCTCACCAGCCTGCTGATGAGCTGGACCCAGGAAGTCCAGGGCATCGTCTATGCCCTGGTGTTGGCCCTGGGCAGTTATCTGGTGATGCAGGGTGACATGACCACTGGTGCCCTGGTGGCCTCGTCGATCCTCGCCTCGCGGATGATCTCGCCGCTGGCGCAGATGGCCTCGGTGTTCTCCCGCTGGCAGACCGCCAAGGTCGCGCGCAAGGGCCTCGACGAGCTGATGAGCCGGCCGGTGGACCAGCCCGAACGCGCCCGCCGTGTTCACCGCGCGGCCCTCAATGGCAATTACCAGCTCGATGGCGTGAGCTTCCGCTACGGCGACAACGACAAGCGCCCGGCGCTGATGGTGCCGCAGCTGCAGATCCGGGCTGGCGAGAAGATCGCCATCCTCGGCCGCATCGGCTCCGGCAAGTCGACCCTGCTCAACCTGCTGTCGGGCATGCACAGCCCGCAGGAAGGTCGCGTCTCGCTGGACGGCCTGGACCTGGCGATGATCGACACCGCCGACGTGCGCCGCGACATGGCCATGCTGCCGCAGAGCTCGCGGCTGTTCTACGGCACCATCCGCGAGAACATCCTGCTCGGCGCGCCGATGGCCAGCGACGCCATGGTTACCCAGGCGCTGTCCCTGTCCGGGGCGCTGTCCTTCGTGCAGGCGCTGCCCGATGGCCTCGACGAGGTGATCCTCGAAGGCGGCCAGGGCCTCTCCGGCGGCCAGCGCCAGACCCTGTTGCTGGCCCGCACGCTGATCCGCAATCCGTCCATCGTGCTGCTCGACGAACCGACCGCCAACTTCGACGAGATGACCGAACGCCAGGTGATCGACGCCATGGGCCCGTGGATGGCGCCGCGCACGCTGCTGGTCGCGACCCACCGCATGCCGGTCCTGAAATGGGTCGATCGGATCATCCTCATCGACAACGGGCGGGTAGTGCTGGACGGTCCCAAAGACAAAGTCCTCAAGGAGCTGACCCAATGACCGACCTCAAGCTCCCGGTAGCCAAGGCGGACGTCCCGCCGGCTCTCCCGCAGACCACGGTTTCCACACCACGTGCGCACCAGCGTGGCGCCCCGGCGGAGCCGCCGCTGCCGCGCTCCAGCCAGGTGGTGTGGCTGATTGCAGCCATGCTCGGGGCATTTGCCGTGTGGGCCAGCCTGTTCTCCCTGGATGAAGTCTCCACCGGTAGCGGCAAGGTGGTGCCGTCCTCCCGCGAACAGGTCATCCAGTCCCTGGAAGGCGGCATCCTGGTTTCGCTCAACGTTCACGAGGGCGATCTGGTCGAAGCCGGCCAGGTCCTTGCCCAGCTCGACCGCACCCGCAGCGAATCGGCGGTGGAGGAGAGCGCTTCGCGCATGCGCGCCGCCAAGGCCGAGGCCGCGCGGCTGTATGCCGAGGTCAACGGTACGCCGCTGAACTTCCCCGAGGATGTCCAGGCCTTCCCCGACCTGGTGAGCAGCGAGACGGCGCTCTACCACTCGCGCAAGGACAGCCTGGCGAAGAACCTGGCGGGCATCAACGACGCCCTGGGGCTGGTGCGCCGTGAGCTGGCGATGACCCAGCCGCTGGTGGCGCGTGGCGCCGCCAGCGACGTGGAAGTGCTGCGGCTGCGGCGCCAGGCCAACGAACTGGAGCGCAAGGCCACCGAGCTGCAGACCCAGTATGTGGTCAAGGCCCGCGAAGACCTGGCCAGGGCCAATGCCGAGATCGAGGCACAGAGTTCGGTCACCCGTGGCCGCTCGGACGCCTTGCACCGCACCACCTTTACCTCGCCGGTACGCGGCATCGTCAAGGACATCGCGGTCACCACGGTCGGCGGCGTCGTGCCGCAGGACGGCAAGCTGATGGAGATCGTCCCGGTGGACGAAAAGCTGCTGGTCGAGGCGCACATCTCGCCGCGCGATGTCGCCTTCATCCGCCCCGGCCTGGATGCCACGGTGAAGATCACAGCCTACGACTACTCGATCTATGGCGGCCTGCACGGCAAGGTTACGACCATCTCCCCGGACACCATTCAGGACGAGGTGAAACGCGAGGTCTTCTATTACCGGGTGTTCATCCGCACCGACGTCGATCACCTGACCAACAAGGACGGCAAGCGCTTCGACATCGTTCCGGGGATGATCGCCACGGTGGATATCCACACCGGCAACAAGACCATTCTCGACTACCTGCTCAAACCGCTGAACAAGGCCCGCGAGGCCCTGCGCGAGCGCTGAGCCAGCAGCGACACCCGATGGCCATCCACGATGGCTTGGAAACCCCGCCACCCCGGCGGGGTTTTTCTTTTCCGCTGTCATCAGAAAGTCACCGCAGCGTTCATACTCAAGGGGCATCGACGCCGGACGCGTCGATTGCGGAAGCAGTTTCCGCCATTCGCTTGTCACAGTCAGAAGGAGCGCGCTGCGGGCCGGAGAATCCCCGCCGCGACGCCCCCGGCAATGACGGCCGAATGGACGGCCGCATCGATATTTCGGAAGGCCCGCGCCCCGGCGCCCGGCTTCCTTCGTCAAGGAATACAGCATGTCCCCAAGACCGGTTAACAACGCCTCGGTCAGCCCCAAGGGCAGCCTCGAAACCCTTTCCCAACGTGAAGTACACCAGCTCAGCGAAGCGGGCTCGGGCAGTACCTACAAGCTTTTCCGCCAGTGTGCCCTGGCCATCCTCAACACCGGCACGCAGATCGACAACGCCAAGCACATCCTCGACGCGTATCGCGACTTCGAGCTGGAAATCCACCAGCAGGACCGCGGCGTGCGCCTGGAACTGTTCAACGCGCCGGCCGACGCCTTCGTCGACGGCGAGATGATCGCCAGCACCCGCGAGATGCTCTTCAGCGCCCTGCGCGACATCGTCTACACCCAGAATGCGCTGAACAGCCGACGCTTCGGCCTGGACAGCTCGGCCGGCATCACCGACTACGTCTTCCACCTGCTGCGCAACGCACGCGCCCTGCGCGCCGGCGTGGAGCCGAAGATCGTGGTGTGCTGGGGCGGCCACTCCATCAGCACCAACGAGTACAAGTACACCAAGAAGGTCGGCCACGAACTGGGCCTGCGCAGCCTCGACGTCTGCACCGGCTGCGGCCCGGGCGTGATGAAGGGGCCGATGAAGGGCGCCACCATCGGCCACGCCAAGCAGCGCATCACCGACGGCCGCTACATCGGCCTGACTGAACCGGGGATCATCGCCGCCGAGGCGCCGAACCCCATCGTCAACGAGCTGGTGATCCTGCCGGACATCGAAAAGCGCCTGGAGGCCTTCGTTCGCGTCGGCCACGGCATCATCGTGTTCCCCGGCGGCGTCGGTACGGCGGAGGAGTTCCTCTACCTGCTGGGCATCCTCATGCACCCGGAGAACCAGGACATGCCGTTCCCCCTGGTGCTCACCGGCCCGCGCAGCGCGGCAGCCTACATCGAGCAACTGCACGCCTTCGTCGGCGCGACCCTGGGCGAGGCGGCGCAGCAGCGCTACCGCATCATCATCGACGACCCGGCGGAAGTGGCGCGGGAAATGAGCGAAGGGCTCAAGCGGGTCAAGCAGTTCCGCCGCGAGCGTAACGACGCCTACCACTTCAACTGGTTGCTGAAGATCGACGAGGGCTTCCAGCGCCCGTTCGAGCCGACCCACGAGAACATGGCCGCCCTCGACCTGGGCCGCGATGTGCCGCCCCACGAACTGGCGGCAAACCTGCGCCGGGCGTTCTCCGGCATAGTCGCGGGCAACGTTAAGGACCGCGGCATCCGCATGATCGAGGAGTTCGGTCCGTACGAGATCCACGGTGATGCGGCCATCATGGAGCCGCTGGACGCGCTGCTGCAGGCGTTCGTCGAGCAGCACCGCATGAAGTTGCCGGGTGGTGCGGCGTATGAGCCTTGTTATCGGGTAGTGCAGCGCGCCGGCGTCGCGGTGTGATTTTGTAGGGTGACGGTGTCTGTCCCTGGAACCTTGTGCCAGGGATTTCCCTCTCCCTAACCCTCTCCCTGAAGGGAGAGGGGACTGGTTCGGCACCGGCGGAAACTTATGCGTCAGCCGACGCGGACAGCTCCCTCTCCCTTCAGGGAGAGGGCGGGGGGAGAGGGCAGCCCCTCTGACGCAAAGCTTTCCGGAAGCGAGCTCGCCCTACGAGCAGAAAACAAAAAGCCCCGCCAGGATGCGGGGCTTTTTCATACGGGCTTTACATTCAGGATCAGGAGAAGGCTTACAGATCGAAATCGTAGTCGGACAGTTGGCGTTGCAGGCGACGCTCTTCCAGGTAGTTGTCGATGATGCGGCGCTTGGTCAGGTTGGTCTTGGCGACCTCTGCCGTGGCTTCTGCGCCGTCATCGCTGTCGTCTGTGCTGACATCGTCCTCGAGTTCGAGGTCTTCTTTGTCGTTTGCCATTCGGTGCACTCCACAACACGGGGTGTGTTGGCGCCCCTTATATCGACAAAGGAGTGGACGGTAAAAAAGATTTTTTCAATCAGCCTGAAGGAATTTTCCCATAACGCTCAATCGTCCGAAGTCTTGTGCTTGTACTCGCACAGGTCCTCGATCCGGCAGCTGCCACACTGCGGCTTGCGCGCCTTGCAGACGTAGCGCCCATGCAGGATCAGCCAGTGGTGCGCATCCAGCAGGTATTCCTTGGGCACGAACTTGAGCAGCTTGCGCTCCACCTCCAGCACATTGCGCCCCGGCGCGATGTTGGTGCGGTTGGAAACGCGGAAGATATGCGTGTCCACTGCCATCGCCGGCTGTCGGAAAGCCGTGTTGAGAACTACGTTGGCGGTCTTGCGGCCCACGCCGGGCAAGGCCTCCAGGTCTTCGCGGTTCTCCGGCACCTGGCCGCCGTGCTTCTCGATGAGGATGCGGCAGGTCTCGATGGTGTTCTTCGCCTTGCTGTTGTACAGGCCGATGGTCTTGATGTACTCCGACAGGCCCTCCACGCCGAGGGCGTAGATCGCTTCCGGGGTATTGGCCACCGGGTAGAGCCTGGCAGTGGCCTTGTTCACGCCGACATCGGTGGCCTGGGCGGAAAGCAGCACCGCTATGAGCAGCTCGAAGGGCGAGCTGTAGGCCAGCTCGGTTTCGGGGTTGGGATTGTCTTCTTTCAGTCGGCGGAAAATCTCCGCGCGCTTGGCGGCATTCATTCGATCACTCCGGTCACGCGGACGCGCTGGCGCTCGGTCGCGGGTACGTCGCCCGCCTGCGCCTTGGCACGGTCCGACAGGCTTTCATCAATACGGTTCTTGAGGGCGATCAGCAGGCCCAGCACCAGGAAGGCGCCGGGCGGCAGCACCGCCAGCAGCAGGCCCTGGTAGCCGGGGACCTGTACTTTCCAGTCGGCGGCGGCCGGGCCGAACAGCAGCTCCATGCCGGCCAGCAGGGTGCCATGGCCGAGCAGTTCGCGCAGGGTGCCGATGATCAGCAGGACCAGGGCGAAGCCCAGGCCCATCATCAAACCGTCGAAGGCCGAGCGCGCCACGTTGTTTTGCGAGGCGAAGGTTTGCGCACGGCCGAGAACTACGCAGTTGGTGGTGATCAGCGGCACGAAGATGCCCAGCACCTGGTACAGCTCGAAGCGCCAGGCCTGCATCAGCAGTTCGATGCAGGTGGTCAGGGTAGCGATGATCAGCAGGAACGCCGGCAGGCGCGCGGCCTCGCTCAGCGTGCTGCGGATCAGCGAGACGCTGACGCTGGTGCAAAGCAGCACGAATAGGGTCGCCAGCCCCAGGCCGAGGGCGTTGACCATGGAGCTGCTGGTGCCGAGCAGAGGGCACAGGCCAAGCAACTGGACCAGCCCGGGATTGTTCTTCCACAGCCCCTGCAGGGCGATTTCGCGGTAGCCGGGATCATTCATGGTTCTCTCCCGAGGCGGGGGCGAGCAGCTCTGCTTTGTGCGCGTCGAAGTACTGCAGCGCCAGGTGCGTGGCCTTGACCACCGCGCGCGGGGTGACGGTGGCGCCGGCGAACTGGTCGAACTGGCCGCCGTCCTTCTTCACCTTCCAGCCTTTGTCGCCCGGATCAGTCAGCGAACGGCCGTCGAAGCCGTGCAGCCAGTCGCTCTTGCCCAGTTCGATACGGTCGCCCTGGCCCGGCGTTTCATGATGGGCCACGACCCGCACGCCGAGCAGGCGGCCCTGCGCAGTCACGCCGACCAGCAACTGGATCGAGCCGCCATAGCCATCCCGCGCCACGGGCTGGAGTACGACCGCCGTGGCCTGGCCCCGGAGCCGGGCGATGTAAGCGGGTGCCGGCTCGTCGCGGCCCAGCAGCTTGGGATCGAAAGCGCTGACTTCGGTTTCCAGCGGATGGTTGTCATAGCTGCCCCGGGGCAGCAGCTCAAGCAGCGTGCGGCCACGCGCCTCACGCTGGGCGGTGTCGATGCGCTGGGCGGTGAGCTGGTGAACGGTCGCCACCACGCCCGTGGCGATCAGCGCGACCAGGCCCAGTGCCAGGGCGCTCTTGAGCAGTTCGCGGTTCATTGCTCACCTGCCTTGAAACCCTGCTCGGGCTTCTTGTGCCCGTAGGTGCGCGGGCGGGTGAAGGCGTCGATGGTCGGTGCGGCGAGGTTCATCAGCAGCACGGCGAAGGCCAGGCCGTCGGGGTAGCCGCCCCAGGCGCGGATCACGTAGGTGAGCACGCCGACGCCGATGCCGAACACCAGCCGGCCACGGTTGCTGGTGGCGCCGGACACCGGGTCGGTGACGATGAAGAAGGCACCGAGCATGGTCGCGCCGCTGAACAGGTGCAGCAGCGGTGAGCCGTGGGAGTCGGAGCCGGAGCCGTTCCAGAACAGCAGGCTCATGACGAACAGCCCGCCGAGCATGCCCACCGGCGCGTGCCAGGTGAACAGCTTGCGCCAGAGCAGGAACAGGCCGCCGGCGAGGAAGGCCAGGTTGACCAGCTCGACGCCGCGCCCGCCGACGCTGCCGAATGCCGGGGACTGAGCCAGGAGTTCTTCCATGGTCAGGCTGTGGTTGTTGCGCACCACGTCCAGTGCCGTGGCGCCAACCCAGGCATCCGGCGCCTGGCTGGCGAACCCGAAGATCTGCCGCAACCCTTCGCCGAAACCGAGCGCGCTGTCCGGCGCCGGCCACTGGCTCATCAGTTGCGGGAAGGACACCAGCACCACCGCGTAGCCGACCATCGCCGGGTTGAACGGGTTCTGCCCGAGGCCGCCGTAGAGGTGCTTGCCGAAGATCAGCGCGAACACCGTGGCGACCGCGCTCAGCCACCACGGCGAGTATGGCGGCAAGGCCAGGGCGAGCAGCACGGCGGTGACCAGTGCGCTGCCGTCCTTGAGGAAGAATGCCAGCGGCCGATCGCGCAGCTTGAGCATCACGGCCTCGGTGGAGAGGGCGAGCAGGCTGCACCAGAGCAGGTTGAACAGAGTGCCCACACCATACATAGCGATCAGTACCAGAGCGCCGGGCGCGCAGGCGGCCAGCAGCGTCAGCATGACCCTTTGCGTGCGGTTGCTGCCTGTGGCGTGGGGTGAGCTGATGCGCGGCAGCTTCATCAGGGGGCCTCTCCACTGGCTTCGGCGATGGCGCGTTCCGCTGCTTGCAGGCGCTCGCGAGCCGCGGCCAGTGCCGGGTCGCCGGCGCCTTCGCGTTCGAGCTTCTTCAGGTCGGCGCGGGCGTAGGCTAGTTCGGTCTTGGCGGTGCGCAGGGCATCGGTGATCGGGCGCTTGTCGGTACGCACGAGGTCCGGCGGCGCCTTGCCGCTGGCGTCCTCGGCGGCGTGCAGGGCGGCTTCCGCAGCGGCGAGTGTGTGGCGGATGGTCTCCAGCTCCTCGGTGGGGGCGCCTTCACGCTCAGCGGCGCGCAGGGCATCGCGCTGGGCGATATAGGCCAGTTTGGCCTGGCGCAGGGCGAGAACGCCGTCGACGGACTGCTCGGCTTTCGATTCGATGGGCATGTCGATCCCCTGCAACGGATGGAGTTGGCTTTCAATGCGCTCGACGTCCCCGCGCAAGGCGGCGAGGGTGGCGCGCTGCTCTTCGCTGGGGGACTCGCCGAAGGCTTTCTCGGATTTTTTCAGCTGCGCGCGGGCCATGGCGGCGTCGATCTTCGCCTTCTTCAGCGCGGCTTCACTCGTGACCGGAGCGGCAGCGGGAGTTGGCTCCGCACTGGCGCTTTCTGCTTCGGCAGCCGCCAGCGCCGCTCTCGCCTCTTCGGCGGCGACGCGCAATTCGGCCACCTGGGCGCGCAGCTGTTCGGTGTCGTGGGCGGCCAGTTGCTTCTCGGCTTTCTTCAGCGCCACCTGCGCCATGCTCGCTTCGATCTTCAGGCGCTTGAGCTGGTCCGGCGCATTGCCCACGGACTTCTCGGCCTTCACCCGTTCGATCACCGATTGCGCGGCCGGCGCGCTGGGCGAGGCGATCTCGGGCTGGTCTTCCTGCACGCGCGCGGCGCGTTCCTGGCGGGCCAGGCGGTCGGCGGCGCGCCGATCTTCTTCGTTGCGCAGGCGCTCCTGGCGCTGCTCGAAGCGCAGGCGTGATTGCTCGGCCTTCAACTGCCGCTGTTCCAGCTCGCGGATCTCGGCTTTGGACGCGCGGTAGTACTGCACCAGCGGAATGCTTGACGGGCAGACGTAGGCACAGGCGCCGCACTCGATGCAGTCGAACAGGTTGTGCGCCACGAGTCGCTCGTGATCCTCCGCGAAAAAGTACAGCTGCTGCGGCAACAGGCTGGCTGGGCAGACCTGCGCGCAGTCGCCGCAGCGGATGCACGGCATGGCTGGCGCCGGCAGTGGCAGTTCTTCGCGGGTGGCGGCCAGCAGGCAGTTGGCGGTCTTGAGCAGCGGCGCGTCGAGCGACGGCAGGCTGTCGCCCATCAGCGGGCCGCCGAGGATCAGCCGGTCGAGCTTGCCGAGGTCGAGGCCGGCGAAATCCAGCAACTCGCCCACCGGCGTGCCGATCAGCGCTTCGACGTTGCACGGGCGAGCCAGCGCGGCGCCGGCCAGGGTGGTGATGCGCGAGATCAGCGGTTGCCCGCGTAGCACGGCGTCGGCCACGGCAACGGCTGTGGCGACGTTCACGCAGAGCATGCCGATGTCCGCCGGCAGGCCGCCGGAAGGGACTTCGCGGCCGGTGAGAACCTGAATCAGCTGGCGTTCGCCGCCCGAAGGGTAACGGGTCGGGATCGCCTGCAGCCGGATGTTCCGCTCACCGATGGCGGCCTGCACGGCGGCGATGGCCTGGGGCTTGTCGTCCTCGATGCCGACCAGCACCTGTTGCGGCTGAAGGACGTGCATCAGCACCTCGATGCCTTCCACCAGTTCGACGGCTCGCTCACGCATCAGCAGATCGTCGGCGCTGATATAGGGCTCGCACTCGGCGCCGTTGATGATCAGGGTGTGCAGGTCGTCCTGCGCGCGGGAGGCCAGCTTGGCAGCGGTGGGGAAGCCAGCGCCGCCGAGGCCGGCGATGCCCGCCTGGCGGATGCGCTCCAGTACTTCGACGCTGGAGAGAGAGGCGTAGTCGGACAGAGGCACGCGCGCGGCCCATTCCTCTGCGCCGTCGCTTTCAATGACGATGGCGGGCGCCGTCAGGCCGGATGGGTGCGGGTAAGGCTGCTCGCTCACCTCGACCACGACACCGGAAGTCGGCGCATGCAGCGCGGCGCTGATGGCGCTGCTGGCCTCCGCAATCAGCTGACCCTTGAGCACGCGCTGGCCGGCTTCGACACAGGGGCGCGCGGGCTCACCGATATGCTGTTGCAGGGGTAGTACCAGCCGGCGTGGCAGTGGCGGATGCTGGATCGGCGTGGCGGTGGATTGCTCCTTGTTGGCTGGCAATGTCAGGCCGCCCGGGAAATTCCAGACCTGCATGTTCATGCCGCCTGCTCCCGGTCGCTGTGGATCAGTCGGCTCTGCGGCAGCGGCCACTTCCAGTCGGCGACGCCTACCGGCAGGTCGCGCATCTCGATGCAGTCCACCGGGCAGGGTTCCAGGCACAGGTCGCAGCCGGTGCACTCGTCGACGATCACCGTGTGCATCAGCTTGGCGGCGCCGACGATTGCGTCCACCGGGCAGGCACGGATGCACTTGGTGCAACCGATGCACTCCGCTTCGCGGATATAAGCCACGCGCAGCGGGGTTTCCTCGGCGGCGTCCAGCGGCAGCGGTTCGACGTCCAGCAGGTCGGCGAGCGCGGCGATGGTCGCGGCGCCACCGGGCGGGCACTTGTTGATCGCATCGCCGGCGGCGATGGCCAGGGCGTAGGGCTTGCAGCCGGCATAGCCGCACTGGCCGCACTGGGTTTGCGGCAGCAGGTCGTTGATCTGCATGGCGATCGATTCGTCAGCGACCTTCACCCGCGCCGACGCCAGGCGCAGCGCCACGGCGCCGGCGAGGCAGAGCAGGATGATCAGCAGCGCCGCGATCATGGCTTGAGCAGCCCGCTGAAGCCCATGAACGCTAGCGACATCAGCCCGGCGGTGATCATGCCGATGGCCGCACCCTTGAATGGCTTGGGTACGTCGGCGATGGCGATGCGCTCGCGCAGGGCGGCGAACAGCACCAGCACCAGGGTGAAGCCCAGCCCGGCGCCGAATCCCTGGAAGATGGACTGCAGGAAGCCGAATTCGGGTTTGCGGGCATTGAGCAGGGCCACGCCCAGCACGATGCAGTTGGTGGTGATCAGCGGCAGGAAGATGCCCAGCCCGCGAGCCAGCAGCGGGCTGGTCTTCTTCACCAGCAGTTCGGTGAACTGCACCACCAGGGCGATTACCAGGATGAAGCCGATGGTACGCAGGAACTCCAGGTCCAGCGGTTGCAGCACGTAGCGCTGCAGGATGTAGCTGATGGCCGAGGCGAGGGTGAGGACGAAGGTGGTCGCCAGGGCCAGCGCAAACGCCGCCTCGATCTTGCGCGACACGCCCATGAACGGGCAGATGCCGAGGAACTGCACCAGCACGAAGTTGTTGACCAGGATGGCGCTGACCAGGATCAGGGCGAGTTCGGTCATCGCCGGGCACCGGCAGCTGCGCGTGGGCGGAAAACGTTCATGGTCAGATACCGCTGATCAGCAGGTCGATGGCGGCGATGATCTGCAGGCGCAGGTGCGCGAGGCTGCCCACCGGCTCGCCCAGTTCGCGGCGGGAGATACCGGCCATCTGCGGGGTCAGCAGCAGGAGCCGTTCTTCGCCCACGGTCACCTCCGGCATCAGCCGGTTGATGCCGGCCAGGCCCTTGGCACGGCTGAGTGGAATCACCATGCGCGTGTTCAGCGAGTCCAGCAGGTCGCTCTGCACGTCCAGCAGCAAGGGCATTGCCTCGCGGGTGCGCGGGTTGTCATTGCGGTAGAGGTCGAACTGCTTCATCAGAAGCTCCGTAGCCCATCACTGAACACGCCGTTTTCCTCGACGTGCTGGTTGTAGGTCTCGATGGCTTCGCGGTTCTGTTCCAGCCAGCGCTGGCCCAGGCGCTCCTTGACCACATCGGCCAGCGCCTCCTCGAGTACCGCCGAGAGGTTCACGTCCAGTTCGCGGGCCTGTTTCAGCAGGTCGCTGTTGAGGCTCAGGTTGGTGGCTTTCTTCGGCGCTTGAGGGTCGTAGGTCGTGTGCATGGGCACCTCCACGGTAGATGCGCATAGGTTATGCGCATAGGGTCGTATGGGCAATCTCGCCGATGGGAAATCTGTTGCGGCGCCGGGCCCGGCGGGAGGAATATCGGCGGCTGCCGAACCCGTCGGTTCCCTTCATGGAAGTCGCTATGCCCGCCCGCATACCTCGCAGTCTGGCTGTCCTCTGTCTGTTGCTATCCAGTGGCCTGGCGCATGCCGCGCCTTTCACCATCGCCGATCTGGTCAGCTGGCCGCGCATGACTGTGGCCGACTTCGCCTGTCTTCTGGAACAGCGCGCCGGTCACGCCGACGCACAGTTCAACTGCGCCGCCAGCAGGAAGCTGAGCAACTGGGGTGACGCCTGCCATGACACCGACCTCAGCTACGCCGGCCCGCAGTTGCCCGAAGCGCTGGCGCGGCAGCTGAATCCGCACATCACGGCCGTGGACCTGGACTGGGAATATGGGCGCCTGCAGTCGGTCAACGTCACCTTCGACAAGATCATGACCGCGGAAGAAGTCGCGGACATCTTCCCGGACGTGAACCTGGAAGACCCGACGTCACGGGAAAACCTGAGCAACGCCTCGCTGCAGGACTGCGCCGAAGACGCCTCCTGCCTCTACCTGGAAGGCTTCGAGCACCTGGGCGGCGGCGATGTGGACTGCGACGCTCAGTAGGTCATGCAGGCAGCGTTGAGCAGCCCCACGCACAGCGAGGCGCCGCCGAGGAACACGCCGTGGGCCAGGGTGTTGTCGGCAATGCCGCCCTTGAGCTCCGGCACCAGGCGCGACAGCCCGAGGAATACCAGCACCTGCACCAGCATGGCGATCGCGCCCCAGATCAGCATGTCGATGATGCTGACGCTGTGGGCGATGGCGCTTGCCAGCGGCAGGGCGAAGCCGAGCAAGGTGCCGACCAGCGCCACGGCGGCACTGAGGTTGCCCTGGCGGATCAGCTGGATTTCCGCATAGGGCGTCAGGCGGATGTAGAGGCTGGTGAACAGGCCGAACAGGCCAATGGCCGCGGCGAAATACGCGAGGAAGTTGGGCAGGGTCTGCAGCAGGTTCATGGCAAATCCTTCAGACGAAATAGTGGGGGACGAAGCGGCTGCTGTCGCGGGTGATGGCACTGGCGTCCTCGCGGATGCCCAGGCCGGCGGCCTGGCCGTCGATCACCCAGCAGCCGAGTACGGCGTAGTTGCCTTCGTGGTTGGCCAGCGGTGCGTAGCCCTGGTAGACGCAGGGCGCGTCGGTGTGGGGGCCGTCGCTTTCCAGCTGCAGATCGCCGGCGACGATGCGGATGTTCTCGCCCTCACGCGAATACAGCGGCTTGCGCACGTAGGCGCCGGGGATGTCCTGGCGGTAGCTGGCCGGTAGCAGGTTCGGATGGCCGGGGTTGAGCTTCCAGAGGATTGGCAGCATGGCCTTGCTCGACATCAGCAGCTTCCAGGCCGGTTCCAGGAAGCGCACATCACTGCGTTCCAGGTGCTCGGCGAAGCTGTCCTGCAGCAGCCATTCCCAAGGGTAGAGCTTGAAGCAGTGACGGATGTCCTGCTCGTACTGGTCGATGAAGGTGCCGCGCGCGGCGTGGTGGCCGATGAACTCCAGCGGCAGGTAGCGCGTCGGCAGGCCGGCCTGGTGCGCAGTGTCGAGCAGGTAGAGGACGTTGCCGGTGTCTTCCTCGTGGCCGTCGATGGCGGTGAAGTGCAGCGTGCCGTCGGGGGCGATGGCCTTCCAGCGCGCGATCAGCTTCTCGTGCAGCGAGTTGAACTGGTCGGCGGCCGGGTTCACGTCGTTCAGCCATTGCCACTGCACCACGCTGGCTTCCAGCAGGCCTGTGGGGGTATCGGCGTTGTACTCCAGCATCTTTGGTGGGCCTTCGCCGTTCCAGGCGAAGTCGAAGCGGCCATAGAGGCTCGGGTCCTGGCGCTGCCAGGAGCGGATGATTTCCTCGCGGGCACCCGGCGGCAGCTGGAAGGGCTCGAAGTGGCCGGTGCGGATCACCCATTCCACGCATTCCAGGTAGCGCTGGTGCAGGTCTTCGCTGGCGGCCTCCAGCGTTTCGATCTGTTCGAGGCTGAACTCGTAGGCCACCGACTCGTCCCAGTACAGGCCGTCGATGCTATGGAAGGTGAAGCCGACCGCTTCACAGCGCTCGCGCCAGTCGGGGCGCGGCGTCATCGCCAGGCGACGCATCAGCCGCCCCCGGAGAAACGCGCGCCGGAGTGGCCGAAGCCACCACGGGTGACCAGCTGCCGCGACTGTACCTGGTAGGTTTGCGCCGTCTTCGGCCGTGAACCTTCCTCGTAGCTCGGCCCGCGATAACGACCGGAACTGCTGCCGCCGTAGCTTCCGCCGCTGCTGCTGGCAGATTCCGGCTCGCAAGCGTTAGGCGTGTTGCCCCAGTCCTTCAGGCAGTCCTCGCGGTTGGCGTAGAGGTCGCGGTACACCGGGTTGTGGTGCAGCACGCTGTAGAGCACCCCGCCGGTGAGCAGGGTGGTGAAGACGATGTTGGATTTCTTCATGCTTTGTTCGCGGCGCGCCTGGAACCGAGTTTTCGCCACAACCAGCGCAGGATCAGGCCGGCGACCAGCAGCACGACCAGCAGCGGCAGGCCGAAGGCGGCGACCTGGATGGCATTGACGGTGCCGTCGGTGAGCTCGTCCAGCGAGTTGCCGAAGGCCTTGCCGATGCGTGACCAGCGCCCGGTCGGCTGGTATTCGCTGGAGAAATCCAGGGTCAGCAGGTTGGTGGCGATGCGTCGTTGCTGCTGGGCGGAGTCCTGGCGGGCGGCCTGCAATTGCTGCTCGACTTCGGCGGTGGCCTTGGCCAGGGCCAGCAGGTCGCTGACGCTCATGTCCTTGCGGCCCTGGAAGCCTTGCAGGGTCTGGTACTCACGCTCCAGGCGCTCGCGCAGCTGCTGGTTGTCGCTCACCGCCTGGGCGAGGTCTTCGGCCTGGGTGCGGCGGCTTTGCAGTTGGCCGCCTTCGGCCGCGAGGGCGACGAGCTTTTCCACACCTTCGGGGACGATGCGAACCACGAGATGCGCGTTGCGCATCTGGCTGTCGCCGCTCTGCTCGATGGCGATCAGCTCGCAGGGGCCGAAACGGACCTGGGTGCAGGCATCGCGGGAGGCGGCCAGCTGCGCGTCGATACGCTCGCTGGCCAGGCGGATGCCGACCTGGTGTTCATAGGCGAGGAAGGAACCGGCCTTCGCCGCTTCCCCCTGGAAAGCGGCGCCGGAACCGGCAGCGTGCTCCGAGGGAGCGCCGCAGCCGGCGAGGGCGGCGCTCAGGGCGAGCGCTGCCCAGTGGTGCAGTTTCATCGATGGCCTCCTTGCCGTCCGATGCTTACTTGACGCGCTGGCCCGGCTTGGCGCCGCTGTCCGGGCTGAGCAGGTAGATTTCTTCACCACCGGGGCCGGCGGCCAGGACCATGCCCTCGGAGACGCCGAACTTCATCTTGCGCGGGGCCAGGTTGGCCACGTACAGGGTCAGGCGGCCTTCGAGCTTGCTTGGGTCCGGGTAGGCGCTCTTGATGCCGGAGAACACGTTGCGCTTCTCGTCGCCGATGTCCAGGGACAGGCGCAGCAGCTTGTCGGCGCCTTCGACGAACTCGCACTTCTCGATCAGCGCGATGCGCAGGTCGACGGCGGCGAAGGCGTCGAAGTTGATTTCCGCGGCGAGCGGGTCCTTGGTCAGTTCACCGTTGCCCGCAGGTTTCGGGGCGCTGGCGAGGAGGTCTTCCTTGGAGGCTTCGATCATGGCTTCGATTTTCGCGGGCTCGATACGGGTCATCAGCGGGTTGAACGGGTTCAGTTGGTGATTGGCCAGCAGTTGCTCGTGGTCGGCCCATTTCAGCGGGGCGACGTTGAGGAAGGCTTCGGCGGCAACGGCCAGCTTCGGCAGTACGGGCTTGAGGAAGATCACCAGCTGGCGGAACAGGTTCACGCCCAGGGCGCAGATCGCCTGGACTTCGTCCTGCTTGCCTTCCTGCTTGTTCAGCGACCAGGGCGCCTTGTCGGCGATCCAGGCGTTGGCCTGGTCGGCCAGGGCCATGATCTCGCGCATGGCGCGGCCGAAGTCACGGGCTTCGTAGGCGGCGGCGATGCTCGGCGCCGCGTCCTTGAAGGCCTGGGCCAGTTCCGGCGCGGGGTTGGCGTCCACCAGCAGGCCGTTGTTGCCCTTGTGGATGAAGCCGGCGCAACGGCTGGCGATGTTCACTACCTTGCCGACCAGGTCGGAGTTGACCTTCTGCACGAAGTCCTCAAGGTTCAGGTCGAGGTCGTCCACGCCGCGGCCCAGCTTGGAGGCGTAGTAGTAGCGCAGGTATTCCGGGTCCAGGTGATCCAGGTAGGTGCGCGCCTTGACGAAGGTGCCGCGCGACTTGGACATCTTCTGGCCATTGACGGTCAGGTAGCCGTGCACGTTCAGCGCGGTCGGCTTGCGGTAGCCGGCGCCTTCGAGCATGGCCGGCCAGAACAGCGCGTGGAAGTTGACGATGTCCTTGCCGATGAAGTGGTACAGCTCGGCGTCGGAGCCCTGCTTCCAGTAGGCGTCGAAGTCCAGCTCCGGACGGCGTGCGCAGAGGTTCTTGAAGCTGGCCATGTAACCGATCGGCGCGTCCAGCCAGACGTAGAAGTACTTGCCCGGCGCATCGGGGATCTCGAAGCCGAAGTAGGGCGCGTCGCGGGAGATGTCCCACTCCTGCAGGCCGGAATCCAGCCATTCGGCGAGCTTGTTGGCCACCGACTCCTGCAGGGCGCCGCTGCGGGTCCACTGCTGCAGCATGGCCTGGAAGTCAGGGAGCTTGAAGAAATAGTGCAGCGACTCCTTGAGCACCGGGGTGGCGCCGGAGATCGCCGATTTCGGGTCCTTCAGCTCGGTGGGCGAGTAAGTCGCGCCGCAGGATTCGCAGTTGTCGCCGTACTGGTCGGCGGTGCCGCACTTGGGGCAGGTGCCCTTGATGAAGCGGTCGGCCAGGAACATCTGCCTTTCCGGGTCGAAGTACTGGGTCACCGGGCGGGTGGCGATGTGGCCGGCGTCGCGCAGCTTCAGGTAGATGGCCGAGGACAGCTCGCGGTTCTCTTCCGAGTGGGTCGAGTGGTAGTTGTCGAACTCCACCAGGAAGTCGGCGAAATCGCCCATGTGCTCGGCGCGCACGCCGTCGATCAGTTGCTCGGAGGTGATGCCTTCGCGCTCGGCGCGCAGCATGATGGCCGAACCGTGGGCATCGTCCGCGCACACGTACACCGCCTGGTTGCCACGCATCTTCTGGAAGCGAACCCAGATGTCGGTCTGGATGTACTCCAGCATGTGACCGAGGTGGATCGAACCATTGGCGTAGGGCAGGGCGCTGGTGACGAGGATCTTGCGGGCTTCGGACATGATGATCGGCCGTTCCGGTTAAAACGAGGGAATCGGCAACTATATAGGGCTGGGGCGAAATTTTCATCCGCGGGCCGCCTGGCTGTGGAGGCGTTCGTCCTTGAACCATGGGCGCTTGGACTGTTCGCGAGCAAGCTCGCTCCTACAGATTCGTGCCGCTCCTGCCTGCTTTTCGTAGGAGCGAGCTTGCTCGCGAACCCGGCCTACCCCTGATGATACCGAGCAAGGGGCGGACGAGAGGCGTAAGATGCCCGCCTATTCTGCTCAGTCTTTCATCGGGAGTACCCATGAGCGCCGTTACCCGTGCCACTGTGGAGGCCGTCCTCCGCCAGATCAACGACCCCCACACCGGCCAGAACCTGCTGGACGCCGGCTACCTGCACGAGCTGGACATCCAGGGCGGACGTGTCTCGCTGACCCTGGAGCTGGGGTACGCCGCCGGCCTGTTCAGGAATGGCCTGGCGCAGACCGTGCAGATGGCCCTGGAAGCGCTGGACGGCGTCGACTCGGCCCAGGTCAGGGTGGAAACCCACATCGCCGCGCACAAGGCCCAGGCCCAGGTGCCGGGCATGAGCAACGTGAAGAACATCATCGCCGTGGCCTCCGGCAAGGGCGGCGTGGGCAAGTCCACCACCGCCGCGAACCTCGCGCTGGCGCTGGCCCGCGAAGGTGCCAAGGTCGGCATCCTCGACGCCGACATCTATGGCCCGAGCCAGGGCATCATGTTCGGTATCCCCGAAGGCACCCGGCCGAAGATTCGCGACCAGAAGTGGTTCATCCCGCTGGAAGCCCACGGCGTGGAAGTCATGTCCATGGCCTTCCTCACCGACGACAACACCCCGGTGGTCTGGCGCGGCCCGATGGTTTCCGGTGCGCTGATCCAACTGATCACCCAGACCGCCTGGAACGACCTGGATTACCTGGTCATCGATATGCCGCCGGGTACCGGCGACATCCAGCTGACCCTCGCGCAGAAGGTCCCGGTGGCCGGTGCGGTGATCGTCACCACTCCGCAGGACCTGGCCCTGCTGGACGCCAAGAAGGGCGTGGAAATGTTCCGCAAGGTCAACATCCCGGTGCTGGGCGTGGTGGAGAACATGGCTGTGCACATCTGCTCCAACTGCGGCCATGCCGAGCACCTGTTCGGCGAAGGCGGCGGCGAGAAGCTGGCGGCGCAGTTCGGCGTCGACCTGCTGGCCTCGCTGCCGTTGTCCATGGCCATCCGCAT
Source organism: Pseudomonas multiresinivorans (assembly GCF_012971725.1). Lineage (NCBI taxonomy): Bacteria > Pseudomonadati > Pseudomonadota > Gammaproteobacteria > Pseudomonadales > Pseudomonadaceae > Pseudomonas > Pseudomonas multiresinivorans. The sequence goes on along the minus strand of NZ_CP048833.1, from coordinate 5,567,064 downwards.
GCAGGCCGACGGCGGCAAGCCCACTGTGGTTGCCGACCCGGAAAGCCAGCTGGCGATGATCTACCAGGAAACCGCGCGCTGTGTCGGCGCCCGCATCGCCCTGAGCGAGAAGGCCGCGCCGGCCATGCCGAATATTTCCATCAGCGACGATTGAAGGCGCGACAATGCCACCGGGCGCGCCCCTTTGCCGGCTGGCGCGCCTGCCGGTAAGATTCGCCTTCTTTTTTCAACCGCCGCACAGGACACCCGCCATGAGCATCAAATCGGACAAGTGGATTCGCCGCATGGCTCAGGAGCACGGCATGATCGAGCCGTTCGTCGAGCGCCAGATTCGCGGTGCCGATGACAGCCGGGTGATTTCCTACGGCGTTTCCAGCTACGGCTACGACGTGCGCTGCGCCGCAGAATTCAAGGTGTTCACCAACATTCACTCGGCGGTGGTCGATCCGAAGAACTTCGATGAGAAGAGCTTCGTGGACATCAACAGCGACGTCTGCATCATCCCGCCGAACTCCTTCGCCCTGGCCCGCACCGTCGAGTACTTCCGCATCCCGCGTGACGTGCTGACCATTTGCCTGGGCAAGAGCACCTATGCGCGCTGCGGCATTATCGTCAACGTGACCCCGCTGGAACCGGAGTGGGAAGGCCACGTGACCCTTGAGTTCTCCAACACCACCAACCTGCCGGCGAAGATCTACGCCCACGAAGGCGTGGCGCAGATGCTGTTCCTGCAGTCGGACGAAGCCTGCGAAGTCTCCTACCGTGATCGTGGCGGCAAGTACCAGGGCCAGACCGGCGTCACCCTGCCCAAGGCCTGATCGCCCTCCGCGTCATGAAGAACCGGGCCTTGGCCCGGTTTTTTATTGAAACGAAGAACCTGTAGGAGCGAGCTTGCTCGCGAACGCCCGGCTCGATTCCCTCGGGGGGAAAGGTTCGCGAGCAAGCTCGCTCCTACAAAGGGCAGTGCGCCAGGACGAACGCCGCGCGCTCCTGCGGACTGCACAGCGGCAACTCCAGCAGCCGATACCCCAATTCCTCATACACCTTGGCCATCACCGCCGCCGTTCGCTGCGCCTCGGCGAAGCCCTGCCGACGTTCGGCATCGTTGCGGTAGATGGCTTGCCACGCGGGCGCGAGGAACACGGTTGGTGCGTAGCGCAGTTGCTGCGCGGCGGCTTCCAGCTCGTCCGTCATCGGCAGGCCGCAGAGCCGTGCATACCCCAGCACATCCACTAGACCGCGATCGAACAGCCACTGGCCACCCGCATCGAGCGCTCGCTCGCGAGTCGTCAGTGCGTGCTCGAACATTTCCCGGCAGAAGGCCTCCCGGTTCGCCCACGGCAGCGCATCGCCGCCACGAGCCCGTTGCTCGCGGATGATGGCTCGGCCGCCTTCCGCGACGATGTTCAGGCCGTGATGGCGGTGCAGGTGCTCGAGCAGCGTGCTCTTGCCGGCGCCGGGGCCGCCGGTGATGACGATCAGGGATTCGGACATGGCGATGACTCCTGGGAAAGGATGCGGGGGAGTACCAGCCGGGTAAGGTCTCGCAGGAAGGAAATGCAGCGGAGGAGAGGCGGGAAAAAAGAAAGGCACCCAAGGGGTGCCTGAATATGATCATGGAGTAAGTCGACAATTCTGATTCCAGGACGGGAAGCAAGTTCCCGGCGCCCGGAAATATTTTTCAGATCATCACTTTTCGGGCACCAGCGTCAGGCGCTTCACGCCGTAGACCTTCTCCAGGTTCTGCGACTGGAAGGGGAAGCTCATATAGTTGCCCTTCAGCCAGGCGTCGATGCCGTCTGCGTAGTGCGGGCTGGCCGGGTTGCCGGACTGGCCGCTGCTGTTGAGGCCGATCATCGGCTCGCTCTGGCCGAAATCGACGACCAGGCGCATGGCCGGGATCAGCCAGGTGTTGAAGTCCTGTCCCCAGTGGTAGGCCGAGACGTTCAGCGTGCTGTGGTCGCCGCCGGCCGGGTAGGGGCCGCGATCCAGGTAGCCCTTGATCGCGCTCAGGCTGGCGCGCTCGCCGGCACTGAGGTTGGGCGCCATCTTGGTGCTGTCGCTGACCCACTCGTAGGTATGCAGCTTGCCCCACTGCCAGGCGTGGCGGTCGCTGCCCAGTTTCTGCTCGCAGAAGGCGGTGGCGGCGGCCAGGCTGCGGGCGAGGATCGCCGGCTTGTCTTCCTTCTGCGGGGTGCGGGTGTCATCCCAGAACGGGCTGTCGTCGCGCCCCAGCAGGTGGTCGGCCTGGGCCGAATAGGAGAGGTTGGCGGTCTCGACGAAGGCTTCCCAGGACGGGCTGTCTTCCGGACCCAGCTCGTCGAGGAAGATCTGTTTGCTGCTCTCCTGCAGGAAGGCCTCGTACAGGGCGGCGTCGCCGGAGGTGGCCGAGAGCTTGCCGTCGAACGCCATGATCCGGTCCAGCGCTTCGCGGGCGCGGGCACGCTGGTCGGCGGGCAGGGCGTCGATGGCTTTCTTCAGCGGCTGCGCCATGCCCGGTGCATCGAACATGGCCTGCAGCTTGCCGGCGAAGGGCGTGGTCTGGTCGTACTGCATGGCGATCATGCTGCGGTAGTCGTGGCTCTTGCTGCCGCCAGCGAGCTGGGCGATGCGCTCGTAGCGCTCCGGGTAGTACCAGGAACTGGACAGCTGCGCGCCGTAGCCCGGCTGCACGCTGCGGTGATTGGCGGTGCCCAGCCAGCCTTGCTGCGGGTCCTGGTCGGACGGGTGCAGGATCGGATCGGCGTAGCCGTCCCAGTCGTAGCGGCCGTCCCAGCCGGGCGAAGGCAGCAGGCCGCGGCCTTCCTTGCGGTTGGGGAAGCGCCCGGTGACCTGCCAGCCGATGTGTTTCTCGTCGGCGAACACGATGTTCAGTGCCATGGCGCGCACGTCGCTGGTGGCGTCGAAGGCCTGCTCGACGTTCTTCGCGCGGGACAGGTCGAAGAAGGCGTCGAGGGTGCGGTCGGTCTCGCCCTGGATGCTCTGGTAGGCGATGCCGTAGCCGCTGGACAGCGGCAGCGGTTGCAGGTCGTGCTTGCGTTCGCCCAGGGCGCTGTTGAGCAACGGGCCGTGGCGGGTCTCGTAGATGACTTCGCGGATCGGGCTCTGGCCCTTGATGAAGAAGGTTTCATTGCGCTCGATCGCCGGTTTCCACTGGCCATCGGCGAGGTAGTAGAGCTTGCTGCCCTGGCGCTTCACCTGTTCGAGGAAGAGGTCCTGGTTGTCGCCCATGACCATGGTCATGCCCCAGGCCAGCTTGCCGTTGAAACCGGCGACCACGCCCGGCACGCCGGCGATGGAGACGCCCGCGGCGTTGTATTTCGGCGAGCGGATCTGCACATAGTTCCACACCGAGGGCATGGACAGCGGCAGGTGGGTATCGTTGGCCAGGATGCTCTTGCCGCTGCGCGTGCGCTGCGGGGCGATGGCCCAGTTGTTGGAGGCGGCGACGCCCATCATCTGCAGGGCGGCGACCTGGCCTGCGGCGCGATCCAGGGCGTCGAGGCCGGCGATCCTGCCGTCCAGGCGCAGGCCCTTGAGTTTGTCCGCTTCCTCGAAGGGCAGCGCTTCGTCCGGGTAGATCGGCGTCAGCCAGGGCAGCTTGTCGGCACCGACTTTCTGCGCGAGCACCAGAGAGGCGATTTCTTCCTGCAGGTTCACCGCCAGGCCGAAGTTCAGCAGGCTGAAGACCAGTGCGGAGTCTTCCGGCTTCCAGTACTCGGGGCGATAGCCGGACTCGGCAAGGTCCATCGGCAGCTTGTCGCGGTAGCGGTACAGGTAGGCGTTGACGCCGCGCGCGTAAGTCTCGAAGAAGCGCTTGAGGCGCGGCGAGGCACCGGCGTAGAGGGCGTCCGCCGCCTTCTTCAGGTTCACCGTGCGCATGAAGCGGTCGGTTTCCAGGGCACCGGGGCCGACCATTTCCGACAGGCGACCCTGGGCCATCAGGCGCAGGCCGACCATCTGGCTGATGCGGTCGCTGGCGTGCACGTAACCGAGGGTGAACAGCGCGTCGTGGAAGGTGCTGGTCTCGATCAGCGGCATGCCCAGGCTGTTGCGGCGGATCGACACGTTGTCAGCCAGGCCCTTGATCGGCTGCACGCCATAGCTGGGTGGCAGGCTGTCGGAATAGCGGTCATTCAGCCAGCCCTGGCAGCCGGTAAGGCTGACAGCGGCAGTGACGGTGGCGGCAAGGCCGAAGCTGGGAAGCCGGCGGAAGGCACGCGGGGCCATGGGGATGTGCTCCTGCACAAAGAGGGTCGCGGAAAAGGCGCTACGTTAGTGAGCCGAGGATAGCTGTGCAAGCCGCGCGCGGCGGGATTTTCAGCAGCCGACGAATAGTTGGGCCAGACAGCAGAAGGCCCGCGCTCGGCGGGCCTTCGGGGCAGTGCTCGAAGCCTGGGTCAGGCGCCGTGGCACTTCTTGTACTTGCTGCCGCTGCCGCAGGGGCACGGATCGTTGCGGCCCACATCCTTGAGCGGGTTACGCGCAGGCTCGTGGCTGTGGTTGCAGTGCGGGCCGTGCACGTGGCCATGGTCATGGTGGTGGTCATGATCGTGGTCGTGGTTGCAGTTCGGACCGTGTACGTGGGGTTCCTGGCTCATGGTGACGCTCACTCGGGGATGAAATCGCCGGGAATTATCTCGCCATTGCGCGCGATGTGCACGCTCTGTCCGAACAGCAGGCCGGTCTTCACTTCGCCGTCGAGGCGGTAGCGGATGGGCTTGTCCGGGTCTTCCAGCAGCTTGACGATGTACTTCATGTGCCGCCAGAGGTTGGTGGTCACCGGGACTTCGAAGGTTTCGTGGCCGTTGGCCGGCACTGTGAACCAGTTATTCGACTCGCCTTCGGCCAGGTCGATATCGTTCAGCTTGACCTTGTAGGCCAGGCCGCGAACCGGGAGGCTGAAATCATTCGGGTTGTCGATGCGGAAATGCAGGACGAACTCCTGCTCCAGCAAACGAGCTTTCACGACGTCGACTTTCTGCAGCTTCACGTCGGGTTGCTCGAAATTACCTGTCATCCAGCCGCAGCCCGAAACAAGGCTGAACAGCCAGCACAGGCTGAGAATTCTTATCATTTGCGCCTGATAATTCATGTCTACCCCTCAAGACGCCCCAGTGTACCAAGCACCTGCTCGGCCGCAAGTTGTTGTTACGTTAAAAGAAGCTGCACCATACTGGCCGAATGTAACCGGCGGGTTAACACAGGAGAGTGAAGATGAGCCGTTATGAAATCGCGTTCTCGGGGCAGACTATTCCGGGTGCTCAGCTCGATACGGTGAAAGCCAACCTGGCCAGGCTGTTCCAGGCCGACGCCCAGCGCATCGAGTTGCTGTTCTCCGGGCGCCGCATGGTGATCAAGAACAACCTCGACGCCGAGGCGGCGGAAAAGTACCGCAGCGTGATCGAACGCGCCGGCGCCGTTGTCGAGGTGGTCGACATGGACGCGCAGATCGAGGAGATCGAGCTGGCTCCGCCGCCGCCGGCCGAGCCGGTTGGCGCCGCGGGACAGCCGGCAGCACCTGCCTCCGGAGCGCAGGGACGCCTGAAAGTAGCGCCGCGCGACGAGTACATGGCCGCTTTCGCCGATGTGGAGGCGCCGGATTTCGGCCTCGCCCCGGTAGGCGCCGACCTGCAGGACGAGAAGCCCGAGGCCGCGGCGCCGCGCGTGGACCTCAGCCAGTTCAGCGTCGCCCCGGTGGGCAGCGACATGGGCCAGGCCAAGCCCGCGCCGGCAGGGCCTGCGCCGGATACCAGCCACCTCAAGCTGCAGGACTGATCAGTCGCCCTGGTGCGGGTCGTCCTTGTAGACGAACTTGGGCATTTCCCAGCGGAAGCGGATCGCCAGCATGCGGAACAGGAAGCCGGCGAACAGGGTGATCAGCATGGCCTGCTCCTTGGGCAGGTCGATCTGCAGGCAGATCAGGTAGCACCAGGCGCTGGCGAAGGACACGCTGGCGTATAGCTCGCGGCGGAAGATCAGCGGTACGTCGTTGCAGAAGATGTCCCGCAGGATGCCGCCGAAGACCCCGGTGATCACGCCGCTCACGGCAGCGATCAGCAGGCTGTGGCCCATCTCCAGGCTGACCTGGCAACCGATCAGGGTGAAGGCCACCAGGCCCACGGCGTCGAGCGCGAGGAACATCGAGCGCAGGTGGCGCATCAGCGGGGCGATGAACACGGTGACCAGTGCGGCGCCAGCGGTGAGCGCCAGGTACTCCGGGTGGCGCACCCAGGTCAGCGGGTAATGGCCCAGCAGCATGTCGCGCACCGAGCCGCCGCCCAGGGCGGTGACGCAGGCCACCAGCACCACGCCGAACAGGTCCATGCTGCGCCGGCCGGCGGACAGCGCGCCGGTCATGGCTTCGGCGGTGATGGCGATGATGTAGAGAACGGTCAGCAGCATGGCGAGGTCCGGCAGGAGTAGCCGGTGCGGCGAATCACCACCGCCCCGGAAAAAAGCGCGGATTCTAGCCCAGACACCGAACGCCCCCAAGGGGGGCGAGTTGGCGTCTCACTCGATCCTGTCCTACTCAATCCAGGGCCCGCAGCATTTCTTCAGCTTGCCGCCGGCGCCGCAGGGGCAGGGGTCGTTGCGCCCCAGCTTCATCGGCACGGTGGGGTCGAGGAAGTACCAGCGGCCGTCGCGCTGGACGAATCCCGAGCATTCGCGGTGGCTGTGCTCGCCGCCAGCGTCGTGCCAGCGCGCGATGAAGGTCACCCGGGCGTGCTCCGGCTGGCCGCCGAGCACTTCGTGATTGACCACTTCCAAACCCAGCCAGGTGCTGCCCAGGCTCCAGGTACGGATGGCCTCCAGGTCCAGCCCCTGCTGCTGGGCCGGCAGCGTCGTGTCGCGCAGGTAATCCACCAGGCCCAGCGCGTAGGCACTGTAGCGCGAGCGCATCAGTGCCTCTGCGGTGGGGGCCGCGACGCCGGCATGGAAGCGCCCGCAGCAGTCCGGTAATGGACGGCCGCTGCCGCAGGGGCAGGTCGGTTCGATCATGGTCACCACCAGTACTTCCCAAAATTCTCCGGATTGGCCCAGAACTTCGCGTTGAGCCAGTCCGGGACCTGTTTGTATTCGTGCAGATCGTAGGTGAACAGGGTGATCACCTGGGCATCGCGCTGGAAGCGCTCGCTGGCCTGCATGGCCAGGGCGTAGAAGTCCGCATCCTGTGCCTGGGCGGCGTCGAGGTCGACCAGTACGGCCACGCGGCTGCTGTTGAGGTTGCGGATGCCGCCCACCAGTTGCTGTGCCTCGCGGCGCGGCAGGTGCTCCAGGCAGTCGGCCAGCAACGCCAGGTCGTAGCGCTGAGCGGCCAGCTCCGTTGGCAATGCGCCGGCATCGGCGTGGAACAGCTCGCAATCCGGATGCGCCGCGAGGAAGGCATCCACGGCCGGGATCTGGCTGGCGCCCACCAGCAGCAAACGCTGAGGTGCGTAGCGGTCGAGCAGGGCGGCGAGGGCTTGTTGCGGCGTGCGTGTCGAAATCATCGGGCTCGTCAAAAGGCGAAAAATAATGAACGAAGACTAGCGTGTGACACCCATATGGCCTAGTGCTGGCGCATTCTGTCAGTCACGTCTTTACTCGGTAATTGTCGGTCAAGACCCGATCATTAGAGGAGACATAACTTTATGAGCATCACAAGGACCGCTTTACCCCTGCTGCTGGTAAGCACGTTGCTCACCGGTTGCGCAGGGCTGCAGAAGTCCGATTGGCCGACTTGCGCCGTGGTTGGCGGTGTCGGTGGCGCAGGTCTGGGTTCCATCGAAAGCAGCGCCTGGGCCGGTTGGGGAGCCCTGATCGGTGGCGTGCTGGGTGCGTCCTACTGCTGGGTACATGGCGCCGCCGAACAAGTGGCCGAGGTTCCGCCGCCTGCGCCGGCTCCTGAGCCTGCTCCGGCCCCGCTGCCCAAGGAAGAGACCATCGTGGTGCGTGACCTGCACTTCGCCTTCGACTCGTCGAAGATCGATGCGCAGGACAAGGACAAGCTCGACACCATCGCTACCCGCCTGAAAGGCGAGGCCGCGAGCACCGAGCTGAACATCGGCGGCCATACCGACAGCATCGGTACCGACGCCTACAACCAGAAACTGTCCGAGCGCCGCGCCAACGCCGTGTCCAACTACCTGGTCGATGCCGGCGTACCTGCCAGCAGCATCAAGTCGGTGGTCGGTTATGGCGAGAGCCAGCCGGTCGCGGACAACAAGACCAAGGAAGGCCGCGCCGAGAACCGTCGCGTAGAGATCAAGATCACGCGTCAGTAAGTCGCTGTGATGTAGTCCGCAAAGGGGGCCTGGTGGCCCCCTTTGTCATTCCCGGTTGCCACTGGCATAGCCGGGAGCAGAGGCGTATGTTCCCCGGCAAAGAAAAAACCGGGGGCACTTCATGAAAGCGTTGTTGGGGCTGGGCAAGCTGATTGCCCTGTTGTTCTGGCTGGCGGTGCTGGCCAACCTGATCCAACCCTTCGCACATCCCTTCGCCCTGCTGCTCAATGCGGCGGGAGCGCTGATCCTGCTGATTCACATCCTCGAGGTCCTGGCGCTGCGCAAGCGCCTGCAGGGGCGCCCGCATCCGGGCATGGATCGCCTGCAGATACTGCTGTTCGGCGTCTTCCATTTCGCGACCCTGCCGCAGCCGGCAGTGGAGCAACCGGCACCCGCAAAAGTAGAAGGAGATACCCATGCGTAAGTCGCTGCTGGGCCTGGCGCTGTTCGCCCCACTGGCCTGTTCGGCTGCCGGCACCGTCTCGGTGGAAGCCAACACCGTGCTGCGTCTGCCGGTGAAGGGCGACAGCCTGAGTCTGGACCGCATCAGCGTCGGCCCGGAGGGCGCGCTGCTGATTCCGTCGCGGGTCAAGGAGCTGAAGATCGGCGAGCTGGACCTGGCGAAGAACGCGCGGATCGGCGTCTTTCCTGGCAATGATGCGCTGCAGATCGAGGTGCAGCACGGCAGCCTCGCGGACGGCAGCGTGATTGCCGCGCAAGGCAGTTCCGGCAGCTTCGAGAAGCCCGCCAGCGGCGGCCGCAATCTGGTGCTGCGGCTGCAGGATGTGGCGGTGGAAAACCTGCTGATCGATGTCCGCGGCGGCGTCGGCGCGCCGGGCTATGACGGTCTGGAAGGCGGCAGCGCGCAGACTTCCGGCTGCCTGTGGGGCAGCGGCAAATCCGCCGGTGACGGGCAGAATGGCGCCGATGGCCAGGCTGGCGCACCTGGCGGCGTGGTACGCCTGGAAGTGCCGGAGCAGTTCGACGTCGCGAAGGTCAAGGTACGTCTGGAAGGCGGTGCGGGCGGTGCGGGCGGCAAGCCCGGCAAGGCTGGGCCGCGCAGCAGCGAGAAGGGCTGCTGGTTCTATTCGGTGGCGGGCGAGAAGCCCGGCGCGGAAGGCAAGGGCGGTGCGGAAGGGGCGAAGGGCAGCGAAGGCCGCCTGGACGTGAAACGCTTCTGAACCCGAGGCTCGTTTCAACTGAAGGCCCGCCCGGCTAGCCAGGCGGGCCTTTTGTTTACCAGTGCGGGCGTGCTGCGACGAAGGCCACCAGCGCCATGCCGATCAGCAGGTTCAGGCCCACGGTCTTGCGGATCTTGCCCAGCGCGGCGCCACCGGCCGGCCAGTCCTCGGCGCCCACTGCGCGGCGCAGTTCCGGCAGTTGCAGCGCCTGGATGCGCAGGAACAGCGCGAGCATCGCGACATACAACCCCATCATCACCTGCACGTAGCGCGGCGCGCCGGCCATGCCGTTGAAGCTCAGGTGCAGCATGCCCACGCCGGTCACCGGCAGCAGGATCACCGCCGCCCACACCCAGCGGAAGAAGCGCGGGAATACCTCCAGCCACAGCTTCAGCCGGGCCGGTGCCTCCAGCGCGGCGACGGCGGCCGGGCGCAGCACCATCCAGGCGAAGAACATGCCGCCGACCCAGACCAGGGCGGCCAGGAGGTGCAGGGCATAGACGAAGGCAAAGGGTGTCATTCGGACGATCTCCGCTGGCGATTGAAGACAAGCGCGCTATCATAGCCGCCGATTCGAACCACTGAAAATTTATCCAGCATCCGGATGTGTCCATTGCGCCGCGTCCGGGGCCCGGGAAGTCCATGCTCAGCACCGAACTCAAGGCCACGATCCAGGGCGCCTACTCGCGCTTCCTCGAGGCCAAGGAACTCAAGCCGCGCTACGGCCAGCGCCTGATGATCGCCGAAGTCGCCAAAGTCCTGGGGACCATTGCCAGCGACGAGGAAGGCCATCGCCTGGGCGATGCCGCCGTGGTCGCCGTGGAAGCCGGCACCGGCACCGGCAAGACCGTCGCCTACAGCCTTGCCGCCATCGCCTGCGCCAAGGCCGCCGGCAAGCGCCTGGTGGTCGCCACCGCCACCGTCGCTCTGCAGGAGCAGATCGTCCACAAGGACCTGCCCGACCTGCTGCGCAACTCCGGCCTGTCGTTCAGCTTCGCCCTGGCCAAGGGGCGCGGGCGCTACATGTGCCTGTCCAAGCTCGACCACCTGCTGCAGGAAGGCCAGGCGCAGAGCGCCACCGCCCAGCTGTTCGAGGAGGAAGGCTTCCGCATCGACGTGGACGAGACCTCCAGCAAGCTGTTCAACCAGATGATCGAGCGCCTGGCCGGCAACCGCTGGGACGGCGACCGCGACTCCTGGCCCGAGGCCATTGAGGACGCACAGTGGGCGCAGGTCACCACCGACCACAGCCAGTGCACCAACCGCCATTGCCCGAACTTCCAGCAGTGCGCCTTCTACAAGGCGCGCGAAGGCATGACCAAGGTCGACGTGATCGTCACCAACCATGACCTGGTGCTGGCCGACCTGGCACTGGGCGGCGGGGCGATCCTGCCGGACCCGCGCGACACCATTTACGTGTTCGACGAAGGCCATCACCTGCCGGACAAGGCCATCGGCCACTTCGCCCACTTCACCCGCCTGCGCGCCACCGCCGATTGGCTGGGCCAGGTGGAGAAGAACCTGACCAAGCTGCTGGCGCAGAATCCGCTGCCGGGCGACCTCGGCCGCCTGATCGAGCAGGTGCCGGAGCTGGCCCGCGAGCTGCGCACGCACCAGCAGTTCATGTTTACTGCCTGCGAAGAGGTCGGCGACTTCCGCGCCGGCGAGGACATGGAAGGCCGCGAGCGGCCGCGCCATCGCTTCGAGGGCGGGGTGATCCCCGAGCACATCCGCGAGATGGGCATCGAGCTGAAGAAGGGCTTCTCCAAGCTCACCGACCTCTTCACCCGTCTGACCGAACTGCTCAAGGAGGCCATGGACGGGGAGGGCAGCGTCGGCATCGCCAGCCACCAGGCCGAAGAGTGGTACCCACTGTTCGGCAGCCTGCTGTCCCGCGCCCAGGGCAACTGGGAACTGTGGACCGCCTTCACCAGCGAGGACCCGGAAGACAGCCCGCCCATGGCGCGCTGGCTGACCCTCGCCGAGAGCGGCACCTTCTACGACATCGAGGCCAACGCCAGCCCGATCCTCGCCGCCGAGACCCTGCGCCGCAACCTGTGGAACGTCGCCTACGGCGTGCTGGTGACCTCCGCGACGCTCACCGCCCTGGGCACCTTCGACCGCTACCGCATGCGCGCCGGCCTGCCACGCGCGGCCGTCACTGCCGTGGTGCCGAGCCCGTTCCACCATGCCGACGCCGGCGTGCTGCGCGTGCCCGACCTCAAGGCCGATCCGCGTGATGCTGCGGCTCACACCGCGGCGATCATCCGCGAGCTGCCGGAGATAGTCGAAGGTTCGCGCGGCTCGCTGATCCTGTTCTCCTCGCGCAAGCAGATGCAGGAGGTCTTCGACGGCCTGGATCGCGACTGGCGCAAGCGCGTGCTGATCCAGGGCAACCTGTCCAAGCAGGAAACCCTGAACAAGCACCGCTCCCGCGTGGACGATGGCGAGCCGAGCGTGCTGTTCGGCCTGGCGAGCTTCTCCGAAGGCGTGGACCTGCCCGGCGCCTATTGCGAGCACGTGGTGATCGCCAAGATTCCATTCGCCGTGCCGGACGATCCGGTGGAAGCGGCGCTGTCGGAATGGATCGAGGCGCGCGGCGGCAATCCCTTCATGGAGATCGCCGTGCCCGACGCCTCGCTGCGCCTGGTGCAGGCCTGCGGCCGGCTGCTGCGGACCGAGCAGGACCGCGGCACCATCACGCTGCTGGACCGTCGCGTCGTGACGCAGCGCTACGGCAAGGCCATTCTTAATGCATTGCCGCCGTTCCGCCGCGAAATTGCTTGAGAGTGCGGGAGCGAGTTCCCGCGCTGGCTGTCAAACGATCGCCCGCCGTCCGGCGGGCGTGTTGCAAGGATTCGAATCCATGACTTCGATGCGTTGGCATCTGCCGTTGCTGCTCAGCCTGGCCATCGCCAGTGCCCCGGCCTGGTCGGCTGGCGGCAATGAAACCCTGTTCAACTTCGTCAAGCCGATGGCCGTGGTCTCGATCACCACACAGAACGCCGATCTGCCCAGTTCCACCGCCGAAGCCACGCCCGAGGGCGAGATCCTGCGCCGGGTGAACTTCAACCCGGCGCCGCAGCCGACCCTGCGCCTGGCACCGTCCAGTGACAGCTGGGACTGGTCGCAGTCAGACAGCATGAGCCTGCGCGTCCAGAACGCCATGGACTGGGCCATCACCCTGGAAGTGGAAATCGAAGGCGTTGCCGGCGCCCCCGGCCTGCGCGCGAGCATCGCCCTGCCGCCGGGCCCGGCGCAGACCCTGGTGATCCCGCTGCACGCCATCTCGCCGGAAGACTTCGGCATGCGTGCCGGCGTGCCCATGCCTGTGACCCAGGACGGCCAGCGCCTGCTGCTGGCGAGCAAGGTCAGCGGCGAGCTGAACCGCAGCCAGGTCGGTGCGGTGAAGCTGTTCCTGACTTCGCCCAAGGCGGCCCAGGACATTCTCGTCGGCCGCTTCGGCACCCGCGCCGGCAACGACGAATACCACAAGGCGTACACCGGCATCGTCGATGGCTTCGGTCAGTCCACTCGCAGCGACTGGCCGGAAAAGGTCAAGAGTGCCGAGCAACTGGCCAACGCCTGGAAAGGCGAAGGCGAACAGCTGAGCAAATGGAAGCCCGCGCCCGGTCGCGACGCCTTTGGCGGGCTGCTGGATGGCCCGGCCTTCGAAGGCACCGGATTCTTCCGCACCGAAAAGCGCAATGGCCGCTGGTGGCTGGTGACGCCGGAAGGGCACTCGTTCTGGTCCATGGGCGTCAACGCGGTGAATGCCGACAGCAGCCAGACCTACGTGGAAGGCCGCGAATACATGTTCGCCAGCCTGCCCAAGGAGGACGAGCCGCTGGCCGCCTTCTACGGCCAGCGCGACGACCGCAGCGGCGTCGGCGCCCAGCAGGGCCGTGCGTTCGGCAACGGGCGCTGGTTCGACTTCTATGCCGCCAACCGCTTTCGCGCCGATGGTGGGCTGACCGGCGACGCCGCGGCAGCCGCCTGGCGCGAGCGCACCGTACAGCGCCTGGGCTCGTGGGGCTTCAATACCCTGGGCGACTGGAGTGATCCGGCCTTCGCCGACGATCCGCGCATGCCCTACAGCGTGCCACTGTCCATCAGCGGCGATTACGCCACGGTGAGCACCGGCTATGACTGGTGGGGTGCCATGCCCGACCCCTTCGACCCGCGCTTCGCCATGGCCGCCGAGCGCGCCATCGCCATCGCCGCCCGCGACCATCGCGAGGATGCATGGCTGCTGGGCTACTACGCCGACAATGAACTGGCCTGGGCCGGCCGTGGCGACGACGACCAGGCGCACTTCGCCCTGGCCTTCGGCACGCTCAAGCTGTCCACCGACAGCCCGGCCAAACGCGCCTTCATCAAGCAGCTCAAGGACAAGTACGAGGATCACGAACAGCTCGCCGAGGCCTGGGGCGTGCAGCTGGGTTCCTGGGAAGACCTCGATGCGCCGGGCTACCAGGCGCCGGTTCCGAGCGAAGCGCACCCGGCCATTGCCCAGGACTACAGCGCCTTCCTGCGCCTGTATGCGGACCAGTACTTCAAGACCCTGAAGGACTCGCTGCAATGGCATGCGCCGAACCACCTGCTGCTCGGCCCGCGCTTCGCCGTCAGCACGCCGGAAGCGCTCGCCTCCTGCGCGCAGTACTGCGACATCCTCAGCTTCAACCTCTACGTACCGCTGCCGCAGCAGGGCTTCGACGCCAACTACGTGCGCAGCCTGGACAAGCCGGTACTGATCACCGAGTTCCACTTCGGCTCCCGTGACCGCGGGCCGTTCTGGGGTGGTGTCGCCGAGGTGTACAACGAGCAGCAGCGTGGCGAGGCGTACCAGCGCTTCCTCGCCGAGGCGGCGAAACAGCCGAACATCGTCGGCGCACACTGGTTCCAGTACCTCGACCAGCCGGTGACCGGGCGCCTGCTCGATGGCGAGAACGGCCACATCGGCCTGGTCGGCATCACCGACCTGCCGTTCACCGGCTTCGTCGACGCCGTGCGCAAGGCCAACCAGCAGACGCTCAAAGGCATCGACGAACTGGCCCGCGCTGCGGCCAAGGTGGCGCCGGAGCCGCAGCCGAAACCCGCACCGGCCTCTGACGACAGCGACGACGAGGAACAAGCCTCGGAGCAATGATCCGACATTCGTGAAGTCACACCCTGCCTTCGGCAGGGTTCCCAGGGGCGGAGCGCGCTGAAAGAATGGCGCCTTCGCCCCTGCTCATTTCCGGAGTTTGAGATGACCCTGAACGGCCACTGCGATCCGCGCTTCACTCCCGTTGCCGATGCTTTCAGCGCGCTGTTCGAGGACCCGCAGGAGCGTGGTGCGGCGTTGTGCATCCAGGTCGGCGGCGAAACCGTGGTCGATCTCTGGGCTGGCAGTGCGGGCAAGGAACCGGGCCAGGACTGGCAGGCCGATACGCTGCTCAACCTGTTCTCCTGCACCAAGACTTTCGCTGCCGTCGCTGCGCTGCAACTGGTGGGAGAGGGCCGGCTCGACCTTGATGCGCCGGTGACGCGCTATTGGCCGGAGTTCGAGCAGGCTGGCAAGCAGGGCATCACCGTGCGCCAGCTCCTGTGCCATCGTGCGGGCCTGCCGGCGATACGCGAGCCGCTGGCGCCCGAGGCGCTGTACGACTGGGACACCATGACGGCCGCGCTGGCCGGCGAAACGCCCTGGTGGACACCCGGCGCGGAGCATGGCTACGCCCCCATCACCTACGGCTGGCTGATCGGCGAAGTGATCCGCCGTGTCGACGGTCGCGAGCCGGGTGCCGCCATCGTCGAACGCACGGCCAAGCCATTGGGGCTGGATTTCCACATCGGCCTGGATGACGCCGAATTCCACCGTGTAGCGCACATTGCCCGCGGCAAGGGCAACCTGGGCGACGCCGCGGCGCAACGGCTGCTACGGACCATGATGACCGACGCCGCCGCACTCTCCACCCGCGCCTTCACCAATCCGCCCTCGGTACTCACCAGCACCAACAAGCCCGAATGGCGGCGCATGTCGCAGCCGGCGGCCAACGGCCATGGCAATGCGCGCTCGCTGGCGGGCTTCTACGATGGCCTCCTGCAGGGCAAGTTGCTGGATGAAGCGCTGCTGGCCGAGCTCACCCGCGAGCATGCCGTCGGCGAGGATCGAACTTTGTTGACCTGTACGCGCTTCGGTCTTGGTTGCATGCTTGACCAGCCGAATGTCGCCAACGCCACCTACGGCCTTGGCCCTCAGGCCTTCGGCCATCCGGGGGCTGGTGGCTCCATCGGCTTCGCCGACCCGGAGCGTGAGCTGGCCTTCGGGTTCGTCGTCAACACCCTTGGCCCCTACGTGCTGATGGACCCACGCGCCCAGCGCCTGGCGCGCCTCGCCGGCGACTGCCTGTAGCGACGAGCGGGAGGAACCTTCCTCCCGCCGCACCTTCTTAAGGTCGCCCGCTTTTGCCGTCGCGCTTGCGCGCTTGACGGCGTCCCCCGCGTGCAAACATGCGCCGCTCGTCAGTTCGGGATTAAAATCTCGTTCCAACTGAGTAAGTTATGTACAACTCTTAAGCCGATTGCTGAAGTCAGGGCGCCCCGTCTACCGGTGGCGCCTGGCCTCCCGTCATGTTCCGTCTTATGGAATCGCTCCCATGAAGCTGCTGTTCTCGAATTCGCTGAAAGTCTCCACCCTTGCGCTGTGCGTCGGTCTTTCCGCCTGCAGCCAGTTCCAGTCCCAGGATCAGGCCAAGGCGCCGGATAGCGCCGTGGCCGCCGCCAAGCCCGGCACCGGTCACTGGTGGTGGCCCTTCGATGGCGACGAGGAAGCGAGCGCCGCGGCGCCCGCACCGCAGAAGCAGCCGATCGAGGCAGCCAAGGTCGCCGATGCCGGCAGCCAGCAGCCCGGTGGCCACTGGTGGTGGCCATTCGGTGTGAGCGACAGCAAGCCTGGCGCCGAAAAGGCCGCCAAGCCGCAGGACACCAAGGTCAGCAAGGAGTGGCTGGACCAGCACGAGAAGTCCCTGCGTGAAGCAGTCGCCGGCAGCAAGTTCACCGTCGAGCGCCGCGAAAACGCCCTGGTGCTGATCGCGCCGGTGGAAGGCTCCTTCAATCCCAAGCGCCCTGAACTGCTGCTGCCGATCACCCTGGCGCCGCTGGGCAACGTGGCGAAGATGCTGCAGAACGATCCGGAGAGCGGCGTACTGGTGCTCGGCCACAGCGACAGCTCGGGCGACAAGGCGACCAATGACAAGGTCAGCCTGCAGCGCGCCCAGGCGGTCTCCTCGATCTTCCGCCTCAGCGGCCTGGGCGCCGACCGCCTGCGCCTGAAGGGCGTCGGCTCCAGCCTGCCGCGCGCCGACAACGCCAGCGCCGAAGGCCGCGCGTTGAACCGCCGCGTCGAAGTGCTGGTGACCCAGCGCACCAGCCTGCTGGCGCTCGCCCAGGCCAACTGATCCGCCGCACGCAAAGCGTCATTCCGCCTGGAATGACGCTTGTCGTGGATCAAGCGCGAAGGCGCAACTCTGGATAAGCTTAAGGACTTCTTCTGCAGGAGATTTCCGATGGCTCAGACCCTGGCCGATATGCGCCGCGAATATACCCGTGATGGACTGACCGAGGCCCAGGCGCCCGCCGAGCCGTTCAGCCTGTTCAACCAGTGGTTCGAAGACGCGGTGAAGACCGAGCAACTGCCGGTCGAACCCAACGCGATGATGCTCGCCACCGCGGACGCCGACGGCCAGCCGCACTGCCGCGTGCTCTTGCTCAAGGGCCTGGACGAGCGTGGTTTCACCTTCTTCAGCAACTACGAAAGCGCCAAGGGCCAGCAACTGCTGGAGAACCCGCGCGCGGCCATGACCTTCTTCTGGCCGGCGCTGGAACGCCAGGTGCGCATCGAGGGGCGGGTGGAGAAAGTCTCCGCCGAAGAGTCCGCCGCCTATTACCGCGTGCGCCCGCTGGGCAGCCGCCTGGGCGCCTGGGCCTCGCCGCAGAGCCGGGTGATCGATGGCCGCGGCGAACTGGAGCAATTGCTGGCCGAGACGGAGCAGCGCTTCGCCGACAGCGCACCGAGCTGCCCGGACTTCTGGGGTGGCTTCCGCCTGCTGCCGAGCCGCATCGAGTTCTGGCAGGGCCGTCCGAGCCGCCTGCACGACCGTCTCAATTTCCGCTCCGAAAATGGAGCCTGGGTGCGCGAGCGCCTGGCGCCCTGATCCGTCCTCGCTCCGAGGGTCGGCTTTTCGTAGGAGCGGATTTATCCGCGATCGGGTGAGCCAGCGCACATGGCAAGTCATCGCGGACGGAGTCCGCTCCTACGCCTCCAATGTAAACGTTCGTAGCGGTGTAGGATGCCCTCCATCCTCCCGCCCAACGGACCTGTCCCATGAAAGTCGTCATCGCTCCCGACTCCTTCAAGGAAAGCCTTTCCGCCCCTGAGGTCGCCGAAGCCATTTCCCGTGGCTGGCTGCGCGCCCGGCCCGACGACGAAACCCTGCTGCGGCCCATGGCCGACGGCGGCGAAGGCACGGTGGATGCGGTGCTGGCGGCGCGGCCGGGCGAACGTCGCGAGCTGGAGGTCTGTGGCCCGCTGGAGCAGCCGGTGAAAGCCCACTGGGGCTGCCTGGCAGACGCCACGGCGGTGATCGAGATGGCTGCCGCCAGCGGCCTGCACTGGGTGCCCGAAAGCCTGCGCGATGCCACCCGCACCACCAGCCGCGGTACGGGCGAATTGATTCGCGCGGCGCTGGATGCCGGCGCGAAGAAGATCATCATCGGCCTGGGCGGCAGTGCCACCAATGACGGTGGCCTGGGTCTGCTGCAGGCGCTGGGCGCGAGTTTCCTCGATGACCAGGGCAGGGAGCTGGGCGCCGGTGGCGCGCAGCTCGCACAGCTGCAGCGCATCGACCTGTCGAACCTCGACCCGCGACTGGGCGCGGTCGAGGTCGAAGTGGCCGCGGATGTGAACAATCCCCTTTGCGGCCCGCACGGCGCCTCAGCCGTCTTCGGACCGCAGAAGGGCGCGAACCCGGCGCAGGTACAGCAGCTGGACGCCGCGCTGAAACGCTTCGCCGAAGTGGCGGCGCTGGCCCTCGGGCAGGATCACAGCCTGTTCCCCGGCGTCGGTGCCGCGGGTGGTCTGGGCTTCGCTTGCCGGGCCTTCCTCAAGGCGCGGTTCCGCCCGGGCATCGAGCTGATCGCCGAGCTGTCGGAGCTGGACGCGGGGCTTGCCGGCGCGTCGCTGGTCATTACCGGGGAAGGGCGGCTGGACGGCCAGAGCCTGCATGGGAAGACGCCGGTGGGCGTGGCCCATGTCGCCCGCCGCGCGGGCGTGCCGGTGATCGCCCTGGCTGGCAGCGTTGGCGAAGGGCTGGCCGAATTGCGCGAAGCGGGTATCGAAGCGGCGTTCAGCCTGGCGCCGGGGCCTATCACCCTGGCTGATGCCTGCGCGCGGGCGGCGCAGGAACTGGAAAACCGCGCCGAGGCGCTGGCACGTCTCTGGTCGCTGGCTCAGGCTGCGCGGTAATCGTCGGCGGCGCGCTGCAGCCAGTCGGGGAGGTCGCGGCGTTTCACTTTCTGGCGCTTGGCATCCGCCAGGCGCTCAAGCAGGTAATGGCGCTTGTGCGGATCATCGCCTGCCAGCGAGAGTGCCAGGTCGCGGTCCATCCAGCGGCGGATGCGCCAGTAGATCCACCAGTGGAAATACAGGCCGGCGGCGGTGGTGACGACGATGATGAAGTAGTCCATGGGCGAATCCAGGTGGGGTGCTTCTTCTGCGGGCACCAGCCTAACCGATCCTCCTGCAGGAAAAACTGAGCCACGGCAGGCGATTTCGGCGGATATGGCACAAACTGTACGAAAGCTGAATTCAGATCAGCTGTTTCACGACCTGGCGTGACAGGCGGGCTGTCGTCGGAGTCTAATAGTCGTAGCCCTACTCGGAGGTTCCCTAATGCGTAAAACTGCCCTGATCGCCGTGACTTTCGCTGCCCTGGCCATGACCCTCGGTGGTTGCCAGTCCAGCCTGACCGGCGACACCTACACCCGTGAAGAAGCACGTACCGTGCAGAATGTTCGCATGGGTACCATCCAGGCCCTGCGCCCCGTGAAGATCGAAGGCACCAAGACCCCGATCGGCTCGGTTGCCGGCGCTGCGGTCGGCGGCATCGGTGGCAGCGCCATCGGTGGCGGCAAGGGCAGCTATGTCACCGCCATCATTGGCGCCGTGGCCGGCGGCCTGCTCGGTGCGGCTACCGAGGAAGGCCTGACCCGTACCCAGGGCGTGGAAATCACCGTTCGCGAAGACGACGGCAGCACCCGCGCCTACGTTCAGCAGGTTGACGAAGGTGCCGTGTTCCGTGTTGGCGAGCGCGTGCGCATCCTGACCGTCAACGGTACCAGCCGCGTCGCCCACTGACCGGTTGCCGGCCGCCGACCCGTGGCGGCCATCGAAACTCAGCGCGCGACAGTCGATCCGACTGTCGCGCGCTATCGTTTTGGGGATTGGAAAGTCGGCCTGGGGCGCTGCCGGCGCGACCAGGGCTGAATTTTCGTAATAATTCAATCCATGACGCGTAATCGATAGATATGGATAATCGTGGCCTTCGTACGCCGGCCCCTGCGGTGCGGGGTCGTTTGTATGGACGCCATCCGCTGGCGAGAAGGAGCAGGACATGATTCTGGCGCTGATCATCGCGCTGCCTTTCTTCGGGGTATTGCTGCCGCTGCTGGCCGAGCGTTTCGGTCGAACGGCCTGTGCTGCCGCGACCGGCCTGGTGCCGCTCGCAGGGTTGGTCCTGCTGTTGAGCCAGCGCGCGGTGCTGGGCGCTGATCCACAGGTGTATCGCTCGGAGTGGTTGCCGGAGCTGGGCCTGAACCTCAGCCTGCGCCTGGATGGCCTGGGTTTTCTGTTCGCCCTGCTGATCCTCGGCATCGGCCTGCTGGTCATCCTCTACGCCCGCTATTACCTGTCCGAGAAGGAACCCGCCGGGCGCTTCTTCGCCTTCCTGCTGCTGTTCATGGGCGCCATGCTCGGCGTGGTGCTCAGCGAAAACCTGCTGCTGATGCTGGTGTTCTGGGAACTGACCAGCCTGTCGTCGTTCCTGCTGATCGGCTTCTGGGGCCATCGCTCGGATGCGCGCAAGGGCGCGCGGATGGCGATGGCTGTCACCGGCGGCGGCGGCCTCGCGCTGCTGGCCGGGATCCTGCTGATCGGCCATGTGGTGGGCAGCTTCGAGTTGAGCACCGTGCTCGGCGCGCGGGAGGTGCTGCAGGCCAGTCCGCTGTTCCCGCTGGCGCTGTGCCTGGTGTTGCTGGGGGTGTTCACCAAGTCGGCGCAGTTCCCGTTCCACTTCTGGCTGCCCCACGCCATGGCTGCGCCAACGCCGGTGTCGGCCTACCTGCACTCGGCGACCATGGTGAAGGCCGGCGTGTTCCTGCTGGCGCGCCTGTACCCGCTGCTATCGGGCAATGACCTGTGGTTCTACCTGGTCAGCCTCACCGGCCTTGCGACGCTGCTGATGGGGGCGTTCATTGCGCTGTTCCAGAACGACCTCAAGGGACTGCTGGCCTACTCGACCATCAGCCACCTGGGCCTGATCACCCTGTTGTTCGGCCTGGACTCGCCGATGGCCAACGTCGCGGCGATCTTCCACATCATCAACCACGCGACCTTCAAGGCCTCGCTGTTCATGGCCGCCGGCATCATCGACCACGAGACCGGCAGTCGCGACATGCGCCGTATCAATGGCATGTGGAAGTACATGCCGCATACCGCCGTCCTGGCGATGGTGGCGTCGGCGTCCATGGCCGGCGTGCCGCTGCTCAACGGCTTCCTCAGCAAGGAGATGTTCTTCGGCGAGACCCTGGCGCAGAACATGATGGGCAGCTTCAACTGGCTGATCCCGGCGCTGGCGACCGTCGGCGCGCTGTTCTCGGTGAGCTACTCGGTACGCTTCATCCACGACGTGTTCTTCAACGGCGAGCCGATCAACCTGCCCAATCCGCACCCCCACGAGCCGCCGCGCTACATGAAGGTGCCGGTGGAAATCCTGGTGCTGATCTGCCTGCTGGTGGGGATCATGCCGGGCATCATCGTCGGTCCGCTGCTGGCCGGCGCCGCCGCATCGAGCCTGAATGGCGCGCTGCCCGAGTACAGCCTGGCGATCTGGCACGGCTTCAATGTGCCGCTCGCCATGAGCTTCGTTGCCACGGCCGGCGGTGTTCTGCTCTATGTGCTGCGCAAGCCGCTGTTCGACTGGTACGCGGGGTTGCCTGCGATGGATGCCAAGCTGGTGTTCGAGCAGCAGGTGCAGCGCGTGGTGCGTTTTGCCGCGCGGGTCACCGACTATCTGGAGAACGGCTCGCTGCAGCGCTACTCGATGTTGCTGGTGCTGGCCGCGGTCATTGTGGTGCTCGCCGCGCTCGCGCCGCTGCCGAGCATCGAAGGTGATCGCCAGCAGACAGCCCTGGACGGCATCACCGCCCTGGGCTTGGTGCTGCTGGCGATCGCCGGACCGTTGACCGTATGGTTCCACCGCCAACGCCTCACCGCGCTGGTCATCCTCAGCATCGCCGGCCTGCTGGTGGCGCTGGCCTTCGCCCGCTTCGCCGCGCCGGACCTGGCGCTGACCCAGTTGTCGGTGGAGGTGGTGACCATGGTCCTGCTGATGCTGGCGCTGTACTACCTGCCCATGCGCACACCGAAGACCTCCAGCAGCCTGCGTCGCCTGCGCGATTTCGTCATCGCCCTGGGTGCCGGCCTGATGGTGACGCTGCTGACCTATGCCGTGCTGACCCGCCCGTACGACAGCATCGCCGGTTACTACCTGGAGAACAGCGTCACCGGTGGCGGCGGCCACAACGTGGTGAACGTGATCCTGGTGGACTTCCGTGGCTTCGATACCCTCGGCGAGATCACCGTGCTGGCCATCGCCGCCGTCGGCATCTTCGCGCTGCTCGACGGCCTGCGCCTGCTGCGCCGTGAACAGGACGACGAAAGCCGCGCCTGGGCGAAGGATCGCTTCCCGCCCATCCTCGCCGCGCTGTCGCGCCTGCTGCTGCCGCTGGCGCTGCTGGTCTCGGTGTTCATCTTCCTGCGCGGGCACAACCTGCCGGGCGGCGGCTTCATTGCCGGGTTGATCACCTCGGTGGCGCTGATACTCCAATACATCGCCTGTGGCAGCCGCTGGGTGAACACGCGCCTGCCGCTGGACTACAGCCGCCTCGCCGGCCTCGGTGTGCTGATCGCCGGGCTGACGGGCCTGGGCGCCTGGTTCTTCGGTTTCCCGTTCCTCACCTCGGCGTTCGGCCACTTCCACATTCCGCTGGTGGGTGAGATCGAACTCGCCACCGCCATGCTCTTCGACCTGGGGGTTTACTTCACCGTGGTCGGCGCGACGCTGTTGATTCTTTCCGGGCTGGGTTCGGTCACCGCGCCGCCGGAGCCGCTGACCAAGGAGGCGCACTGATGGAAGCGCTGTTCGCCATCGCCCTCGGGTTGCTGACCGCCAGCGGCGTCTATCTGCTGTTGCGCGCACGCACCTTCCCTGTGGTGCTGGGGCTGACTCTATTGTCCTACGCAGTGAACCTGTTCCTCTTCGCCATGGGCCGCCTTGCCGGTGACCCGGCGGTGATCGGCAAGGTCGCCAATGCTGGGGACCCGATTCCCCAGGCGCTGGTGCTGACCGCCATCGTCATCGGCTTCGCCATGACGGCTTTCGTCATCGTCCTGGCCCTGCGTGGGCTGGCGGAGACTGGCGGCGATCATGTCGATGGCGGCAACGGGGAGGAAGGCCGATGAACCACTGGCTGATCCTGCCCGTCCTGCTGCCGCTGTTTGCCGGCTGTGCGCTGCTGCTGGTCGGCGAGCGCCTGCAAGGCGGCCTCTCGCTGCTTGCCACGCTGGCGCTGTTGCCGCTTGCCGCCGTGCTGCTGCAGCAGGCCGACAGCGGCGTGGTGCAGTTCTACGCGCTGGGCAACTGGCAGCCGCCGTTCGGCATCATCCTAGTGCTGGACCGCCTCAGTGCGCTGATGATTGCCGCCACCGCGCTGCTCGCCAGCCTGTCACTGATCTACGCGCTGCGCGGGGATGACAGGCGAGGCAAGCGCTTCCACCCGCTGTTCCAGTTCCAGTTGCTGGGTTTGAACGGTGCGTTCCTCACCGGTGACCTGTTCAACCTCTTCGTGTTCTTCGAGATCCTGCTGATCGCTTCCTACGCGCTGCTGCTGCATGGCGGCGGGGCAGGGCGCGTGCGCGCGGGTGTGCACTATGTGGTGCTCAACCTCGTTGGCTCGGCGTTCTTCCTCATCGCCGTGGGCACGCTTTACGGCATCACTGGCACGCTGAACATGGCGCATATGGCCGAACGCGTAGCGCAGCTGAGCGCCGAGCAGGCGCCGCTGGTACGCGCGGCGGCCCTGTTGCTGCTGGTGGTGTTCGGCCTCAAGGCCGCGCTGCTGCCTCTGTATTTCTGGCTGCCCAGGGCCTATGCCGAGGCCACCGCGCCGGTGGCGGCGCTGTTCTCGATCATGACCAAGGTGGGCATCTACTCGATCCTGCGGGTCTACACGCTGATCTTCGGCGAGCAGGCCGGCGAGCTGGCCAACCTCGCGCAGGTCTGGCTGTGGCCGCTGGCGCTGGCTGGCATCGTCGCCGGTGCGCTCGGGGCGTTGGCGGCAACCACGCTGCAGGGTCTGTTGTCGTATCTGGTCGTGGTATCGGCCGGTACGCTGCTGGCGGCGATCGCCCTGGGCACGCCGGAAGCATTGTCCGCCGCGCTTTACTACCTGCTGCACAGCATCTGGGTGGCAGGCGGCCTGTTCCTGCTGGCCGACCTGATCGCCCGCCAGCGCGGCGAGAAGGGTGGTCGACTGGTACAAGGCCCGGCGTTGCTGCAGCCGCATCTGCTGGGCGGTGCGTTCTTCTTCGGCGCCATTGCGGTTGCCGGGTTGCCGCCACTGTCGGGCTTCCTCGGCAAGCTGATGCTGCTGCGCTCGGTAAGCGGCGGCAGCGAGGCTATCGCGCTGTGGAGCGTGGTGCTGGTCAGTGGTCTGGTAACCATCGTTGCCTTGAGCCGCGCCGGCAGCACGCTGTTCTGGCGCACCGGACTGAGCGTGCTGGGTAGCGCCAATCGCGAACCTGTGAAGATGCTGGCGAGCTTCGGTCTGCTGGCCAGCGCACCGCTGATGGTGGTCGCTGCGCGGCCGCTGATCGACTACACCCAGGCCGCCGCCGCGCAATTGCTGGATGCCGGGCTGTATCGCCAGGCGATCCTGCTGGGAGGTGGCGCATGATCCGGCGCATTTTCCCGCACCCGCTGCTCAGCGGCGTGCTGCTGCTGAGCTGGTTGCTGCTGGTCAACGATTTCTCCCTTAGCCACTGGCTGCTGGGCGCCTTCCTCGGCCTGACGATCCCGCTGTTGTGCCGCAACCTGCTGCTGTCCGCACCGCGCATCCAGCGGCCAGGGCTGCTGCTGCGCTTCATCGGCCTGGTGCTCTACGACATCGTGGTGGCGAACCTGCAGGTGGCGAAACTGGTGCTGGGGCCGAAGGCGAACCTTCGGCCGGGTTTCGTGGAAATCCCGCTGGAGCTGACCGACGACCTGGCCATCAGCATCCTCGCCAGCGTCATCACCCTGACCCCCGGCACCTGTTCCGCCGACCTGTCCGCCGACCGCCGCACGCTGCTGGTCCACGGCATCGACGTGCCCGATCCGCAGGCGCTGGTGGCGGACATCAAGGCGCGCTACGAGGCGCCGCTGAAGGAGGTGTTCGCATGCTCGGCATCGTGATCCCGATCTGCCTGGCGCTGCTGGGCCTGGCGGTGCTGCTCACCGTGGCACGGCTGATCCGCGGGCCATCGGTGGCGGACCGCATCCTCGCGCTGGATACGCTGTCGATCAAGGCCATCGCGCTGATCGTGCTGTTCGGTATCTGGAAGGGCAGCGGCCTGTACTTCGAGGCGGCGCTGCTGATCGCGGTAATGGGCTTCGTCAGTACCGTGGCGTTGTGCAAATTCATACTGCGCGGAGACATCATCGAATGAGTCTTCTGATCGAAGCGCTGGTTTGCCTGCTGTTGCTGGCCGGCAGCCTGTTCGCCCTGCTCGGTGCCATCGGCCTGTACCGGCTGCCGGACTTCTACACGCGCCTGCACGCGCCGACCAAGGCTTCGACCCTGGGCGTGGGCGGTGTGGTGCTGGCCTCGCTGCTGTACTTCAGCACGCGTGGCGAGGGTGTGAGCCTGCATGAGATCCTGATCACCGTGTTCCTCTTCATCACCGCACCAGTGAGCGCGCACCTGCTGGCCAAGGCAGCGATGCAGCAGCGCGTGCCGGTGGAGCGGGGGACCCAGGGCAAGCCGTGGGAGTGATGTTCTTTGCGAGTCCGCTGCGTGCGCTGCCCTCTCCCTAACCCTCTCCCTGAAGGGAGAGGGGACTGATCGGCGCACGGTTCTAACCTGGCGTGAGCCGGAGGCTTTGCCAACCACACTGATGCTTGCCGGCTGGCGATGAACTTCGCGAGCCCTCTCCCTAACCCTCTCCCTGAAGGGAGAGGGGACTGATCGGCGCGCGGTTCTAACCTGGCGTGAGCCGGAGGCTTTGCCAAGCACACTGATGCTTGCCGGCTGGCGATGAACTGCGCGAGCGCTCGGACTGCCCCCTCTCCCTTCAGGGAGAGGGCTGGGGAGAGGGAAACTGGCCGCGCCGACCTCAAACCGGGGTGCCATGTAACAGCAGGGGCGTCCTGCCCATACAGTTTCCCTGTGATTCTGTACCTGTCGGCCGCCGGTGCGCGCCTCCTATACTCCGGGGACCTTTTGACTGGAGCGTCCCGTGCAGCAATCCCGGCCGTTCGCCCTCGCGTGCCTGGTGCTGGCCATGGCGCTCTGGGGCAGTTCCTTCATCGCGCTGAAATTCGCCTTCCAGGAAATGCCCGCCATGTGGGTGATCTTCGCCCGGATGGCGCTGGGCAGCCTGATCTTCCTCGCCGCCTGGCGCTGGCGCGGGCGCATCGACTACCGCCGCGGTGACTGGAAGTGGCTGCTCGCCCTGGCTGCCTGCGAGCCGTGCCTTTACTTCATTTTCGAGTCCCTGGCGCTGCAGCAGACCAGCGCCGCGCAGGCCGGGATGATCACTGCGCTGCTGCCGTTGCTGGTGGCGGTTGGCGCCTACTTCCTGCTGCATGAAAGGATCGCCCGCAACACCTGGCTGGGCTTTGCCCTGGCAGTGCTCGGCTCGCTCTGGCTGACCCTGGCCAGCGAGCCGGACAGCCACGCGCCCAACCCGCTGCTGGGCAACTTCTACGAACTGCTGGCAATGCTCTGCGCCACCGGCTACACCCTGTTGCTCAAGCACCTGTCGGCGCGCTATTCGCCGTTCATCCTCACGGCGATGCAAGCGTTCATCGGCTCCGTGTTCTTCCTGCCGCTGGCGCTGGGCACTTCAGGATTGCCGCCGGCGCCCGGCCCGACCGGCTGGTTCTCCCTGGTCTACCTGGGCAGCGTGGTCACCGTCGGTGCCTATGGCCTGTACAACTTCGGCGTCAGCCGCCTGCCGGCGAGCCAGGCGACCGGCTTCATCAATCTGATCCCGGTGTTCACCCTGATCTTCGCCGCGCTGCTGCTGGGCGAAGTGCTCAGCGGCCAGCAGGCGCTGGCCGCCGGCCTGGTGTTTGCCGGTGTCGCCCTCAGCCAGTGGCGCAGCGCGCCGCCCACGTCGCCCGCCGGTGTGCTGGACTGAACTCATTGAATCGCTTGCCCTGCCAGGAGAACGACACGATGGCCGCCCAGGAACGCAACTGGACCCGCGAGGCGATCCGCATCATCGAAGCGGATTTCCAGCGCAGCGCCGATACCCACCTGATCCCGTTGGACCTGCCCGGCCTGCCGGGCGTGGAGCTGTACTTCAAGGATGAGTCGAGCCACCCCACCGGTAGCCTCAAGCACCGCCTGGCGCGCTCGCTGTTCCTCTATGCGCTGTGCAATGGCTGGCTGCGGCCGGGCGCTCCGGTGATCGAGGCATCCAGCGGTTCGACGGCGATCTCCGAAGCGTATTTCGCCCGGCTGCTCGGTGTGCCGTTCATTGCAGTGGTGCCAGCCAGCACCTCGAAGGAGAAGATCGCGCAGATCGCCTTCTATGGCGGCCAGGCGCACCTGGTGGACGACCCGACGCAGATCTACGCCGAGTCCGACCGCCTGGCGAGGGAAACCGGCGGCCACTTCATGGACCAGTTCACCTACGCCGAGCGCGCCACCGACTGGCGGGCGAACAACAACATCGCCGAGTCGATCTTCCAGCAGATGCGCCATGAGCGCTTTCCCGAACCGTCCTGGCTGGTCTCCAGCCCCGGCACCGGCGGCACGCTGGCCACGCTGGGGCGCTTCGCCCGCTATCGTCGCCACGAAACCCGCGTGCTCTGCGCCGACGCTGAGCGCTCGGTGTTCTTCGACTCCTACCGCACAGGCGACCGCGACCTGACCCTGAGCTACGGCTCGCGCATCGAAGGCATCGGCCGCCCACGCGTGGAGGCGTCCTTCCTGCCGAATGTCATCGACGCCTGCTGCAAGGTGCCGGACGACCTCTCGCTGGCCGCCATGCACTACCTGGCGCAGCGTCTGGGGCGGCATGTCGGCGGCTCCAGCGGCACCAACCTGATCGGTGCGCTGCTGGTGGCGCGGCAGATGGTGGCGCGGCGCGAGAGCGGCTCGGTGGTGGCGATTCTCTGCGACAGCGGCGAGCGCTACGAGACGACTTACTACAACCCGCTGTGGCTGATTTCCCAGGGCTTCGACCTCGATCCGCTGATCGAGGCGGTACGCCAGTGCGCCGAGCACGGCACGGCGCTGCCCGGCGATCTGCCCTGTATCGGGCTGGACTGAACCCCATGGAGGGATGCATGAAAACCATTGGCCTGATCGGCGGCATGAGCTGGGAGTCGACCATTCCCTACTACCGGCAGATCAACGAGCGCATCAAGGAAAAACTCGGCGGCCTGCACTCGGCGAAGATCGCCCTGTACAGCGTGGACTTCCACGAGATCGAGCGCCTGCAGCACGTCGGCGACTGGGAAGCCGCCGGGCGCGTACTGGCTGACGCGGCCCGTTCGCTGAAAGCCGCGGGCGCGGACTTCCTGGTGCTCTGTACCAACACCATGCACAAGGTGGCGCCGGCCATCGAGGCGGCGGTGGATATCCCGCTGCTGCACATCGCCGACCCGACCGCCGAGGCGATCCGCGCGGCGGGAGTTTCCACGGTCGGTTTGCTGGGCACGCGCTTCACCATGGAGCAGGCGTTCTACAAGGATCGCCTGGTGGACAGGTTCGGGCTGAAGGTACTGACGCCGGACGAGGCTGATCGCCAGGTCGTGCACCGGATCATCTACGAAGAACTGTGCCTGGGACGGATTCGCGACGAGTCGCGGGATGAGTACCAGCGCATCATCGCCGCGCTGGTGGAGCAGGGCGCCGAGGCGGTGATCCTGGGCTGTACGGAGATCTCCCTGCTGGTCGGCCCGGCCGATGCCTCGGTGCCGCTGTTCGACACCACCGCATTGCATGCACTGCACGCAGCCGATGCTGCCATCCAGGGAGAAACGGTATGAGCTTCATCAGCCTGAAAGTCCGCGCGGCGTTCATCATGCACGGTTACGACGAGCAGAACCGCGAGGTGATCGAGCAGGTGTCGGACCCGGACTTCGTCGAGAAGCTGGTGCGCATCGAGCGCATCCAGTCGATCAGCGAGAAGTACGTGCTGGTGACCGCCAGCGAGGGGCGGCTGGCTTACTGGGAATACGACGGGGAGTTCGCTGTGCTCAAGGCAAGGTTGGCGGCAGCGGGATTGCTGGTCTGAACTCGCCTGATGCGTAGGAGCGGACTCCGTCCGCGATCGGCCCCGCTTCGCGCCGGATATCATCGCGGACGGAGCCCGCTCCTACGTTGTCTGAAAAACTTGTGCGGGGTCGATTAATCCCCGCTGGAGCCGCCCGGATAGGCGCAGCCGCGCATGACCTTGTTGTCCAGGCGCAGCTCGGCGGAGAGGTTGCTCAGGGCGCCGCTCATGCTGTCCTGGCAGCGTGCCGGAGCGACCCACAACTCGACCTTCTCGCCGTTGGCCTCGCTGGAATAACTGGTGCTGCCGTCGGGCACGCCCTCGGCGATGTACGGCAGCGCCAGCGATTCCTTGCCCGGCTGCTCGATCAGCATGCCCTGGCTGTTCACCAGCACGCTCCAGCCCGGCTCGTTGCCGTGGGCGCGGACCACTGCGCGCTTGAAGTTCGGGTCGTCGCAGCCCGAGCCTTCGTTCTGCAGGCGATAGACCTTGGCCACTTCCAGCTTGCCGTCGGTGCCCTGGGCGCTGCTGCCGCTGAAGCTGCCGCGCAGGTCGGCGTACAGCGAGGTGGCGCCGTCGTTGAACATCTCCAGCGCGTCGCGGGGCAGGCCGGTGTTGCCGGTGTCCTCGATGCTGAAGCGGCGCTGCTCGGTGCAGCTGCGGAACACCAGTTTGCCGTCCAGACGGCTCAGTTCGCCCTGCAGGCGGGTGGAGGCGTTAAGATCGGTCTTGTTCGGCGTCCATACCTGGCAGGCGGCGAACAGGGGTAGCAGGCTGAACAGAATGAAACGGCTGGATCGCATGGAACGGGCTCCCTCGAAAGTGCGCCCACGTTACCCAGCGAAGCCGGCCACCTCAAGGGCAATGCCCAACGGCGAGGAGAATTTCGGATGATCCGCTGCAAGCGCGCTTACGAACCGGCGACCCAGGGGGACGGCCTGAGAGTTCTGGTGGACCGGCTCTGGCCACGGGGAATTCGCAAGGAAGACCTGTACATGGAGTACTGGGCCAAGGAGGCGTCGCCGTCCAACGAACTGCGCCAGCGCTTCCACCACGACCCGAGCCTGTTCGAAGAATTCCGCAAGGCCTACCACGGCGAACTGAACGCCCACCCGGAGCATTGGATGGGGCTGCTGGACCTCGCACGCAAGGGCACGCTGACGCTGCTCTACGCGGCCAGGGACGAGGAGCACAACAACGCCCGGGTGCTGGCGGAGTTTCTCGAGGACGAGTTGGCGAAGCAGGGTGAGGGGAGCTCGCCGGTCTGCTATGCCGGGAAGACCGAGTAGAGGCGGTTCGCGAGCAAGCTCGCCCCTACAAGTCCCGCTGTGGCGCGGTGCTTTTCTGTAGGACCGAGGGGGACGCCCAGTCCTTGCTCGCGAACCAGGGCAAACAGCTGACGCAGAAGCATCAGCTGCGTAGGGCGCATAACGCGCCAGCGTTATCCGCCTCCGGTGTTTACGGCGGATAACCTGTTCCAGGTTATGCGCCCTACGAAGTTGCTCGCGAGTCGTGCAGGGCGGTTACCAGATCTTGTAGACCTGCCCGGTCTGCTTGCCTTCCACGCTGCGGGCGAAGCCCAGCGCGGCGTCGGCAGCAGGTACCGGCTTGAAGCCGCGGAAGAACGGCGCGTAGCCCTCCATCGATTCCACCAGCACGTTCGGGCTCACCGCGTTGATCCGCTGGCCGCGCGGCAGTTCCAGGGCGGCGCTGCGCACGAAACCTTCCACCGCGCCGTTGACCAGGCTGGCCGAGCTGCCCAGCACGATGGGCTGTTCGCTGAGGATGCCGGTGGTGAGGGTGAAGGAAGCGCCGTCGTTGGCGTATTGGCTGCCGATCAGCACCAGGTTCACCTGGCCCATCAGCTTGTCCTTCAGACCGACCGCCATTTCCGCCTCGCCCATTTCCGACAGTGCGCCGAAGTGCACCTTGCCGGCAGCGCTGATCAGCGCGTCGAAGTTGCCGACCTGCTCGAAAAGCGCGCGGATCGAGCCGCTGTCGGTGATGTCGACGCGGAAATCGCCGCTGCTGCGGCCTACGTGGATGATCTCGTGGCGCGGGGCCAGTTCGTTGGCGACGGCCTGGCCGAGGGTGCCGCTGGCGCCGATCAGGATGATTTTCATGAAGGCTCTCCACTGAGGTGGTTTGGTTGAAAGTGAATTCAGTCTAGAGTGACCTTCTGTTTTGATAATCCAGTCAATCGACAACCTTTGGTTTTCATATGGAAACAATCGCCAGCGACCTGGAAGACCTTTCCGCCTTTGCCGTACTGCTGGAATGCGGCAGCTTCACCCGCGCCGCGCAGAGGCTCGGTTGCAGCAAGGGGCAGCTGTCCAAGCGCATTTCCGCGCTGGAGCAGGCGCTGGGCGCGACCCTGGTGCACCGCACCACCAGACGCCTGTCGCTGACCGCCGCCGGTGCCGCATTGCTGCCCGAGGCCCAGGCGCTCAACGCCCAGGCTGCGCGGGCGCGGCAGGCGGTGCTGGCGTTGCAGGAGGAGGCGCAGGGCAAGGTGCGGTTGAGCGTGCCGGTGTCCCTGGGCGAGACCTTCTTCGATGCCTGGCTGATGGAGTTTTCCCACCAGTACCCGGACATTCGCCTGGAACTGGACTTGTCCAACGATCGCCGTGACCTGGTGGCCGACGGCTTCGACCTGGCGATCCGCTCCGGCAGCCTGGAGGTGGATGACCGCTTCGTCGCCAAACCCCTGTTCGCCTTGCAGGAACTGACCTGCGCTACGCCCGGCTACCTTGCCGAGCACGGTGCGCCGCAGGTGCCGGCGGACCTTTCAGCCCATTCCTGCCTGCAGAACACTCACTACCAGGACAGCGATGTCTGGCTCTACCAACGCCGCCACGAACTGTTCCGCGTCTCTGTCAGCGGTGTGTTGGCGAGCAACCACTACACGCTGCTGAAGAAAGCCGCGCTGGCCGGCGCCGGCATCAGCCGCTTGCCGTCCTACATGATTCAGCAGGAATTGGCTGAAGGCAGCCTCATCTGGCTGCTCCGTGATTACCAGACACGCACCCAGCCGGTGTTTCTCATCCATCCGTATCAGGGGCGCCTGCCGCGCCGAACGCAGTTGCTGGCGGATTACCTGCTGCGCTGGTTCGAGCGCAGTCGGATGCAATTGGTCGCTCTGGAGGGATGACAGGAGTTTCGTTCAGCTTCGTTCAGCGATGGTTCAGAGAGGGTTCAGGGAGAGTTCAGGGACCGATCGTTAGGCTTTCACCATCACTTTTGAGAGCCTTCCGAGGTCACCATCATGAACCGTCCCACTCTGCTGCTGACAGCCCTTTTCACCAGCGTCGTTCTGCTGAGCGGCTGCGCGTCCAACCTGTCGGGTTCTTCCTACTCCCGCGCTGACGCCCGCGCCGTGCAGAACGTGCGCATGGGCACCATCGAGTCTCTGCGCCCGGTGCAGATCGAAGGCACCAAGACGCCCATCGGCACCCTGGCCGGCGCGGCGGTTGGCGGTATCGCCGGCAACTCCATCGGCGGTGGTCGCGGCAAGGCCATCACCACCATCCTCGGCGGCGTGGCCGGCGGTGCGGCGGGTTCGGCGGTGGAAGAGGGCATCACCCGCACACAGGGCGTGGAAATCGTGGTCCGCGAGGATGACGGCGGCACCCGTGCCTATGTGCAGGCGGTCGATTCGCAACAGTTCCGCGTCGGCGATCGCGTTCGCATCATGTCCGTCAACGGCGTCAGCCGCGTGACCCTCTGACCTGACGCGGAGATCCCACCATGCGCCGCCTGTTGATCGCCCTGCTGCTGATCGTCGGCTCTGGCACCGCCATGGCCGATGAGGATGGAGGCTTCTGGTACCTGCAGACCAGCGTCTACACGACCCACTGGACCAACGATCCGGAGCACAACAACCATCAGGAACTGATCGGCCTGGAGCGCAACCGCGCCGATGGCGTGGTCTGGGGTGGCGCGACCTTCAAGAACTCGTTCAGCCAGCGCTCCAACTATGTCTACGCCGGCAAGCGCTTCGACTGGGAAGGCACGCCGTTCTACGCCAAGGTCACCGGCGGCGCGCTGCAGGGCTATCGCGGCGACTACCGCGACAAGATCCCGCTGAACCGCTACGGCGTCGCGCCGGCGATCATCCCTTCGGTGGGCGCGCACCTGGGGCCGGTCGGAGCGGAGTTCGTGGTGCTGGGTGGCTCGGCCGCGATGGTCAACGTTGGCGTGCGTTTCTGATCTGTCTGGTAGCCGAATGAAACGGGCCGCGATGAATGTTCATCGCGGCCCGTGTCGTTTCTATCTGAAGAAGATGTCAGGTGGAGATTTCCTGCAGCGCCTTGTCCAGGCAGTCGATGAACAGTTCCGCATGTTCCTGTTCGAAGGCCAGCAGCGGACGGATCTTCAGGATGTTCTCCAGGGGACCGGCTGCGCTGATCAGTACGCCACGCTCGCGCATGGCGTTGACCACCTGGCGAGTCGGATTGGCGGCCGGGGTCTTCGCGGTGCGATCGGTGACCAGCTCGACGCCGAGGAAAAGCCCCGCCCCGCGTACGTCGCCGATCAGTTCATGGCGCTCGGCGAGCTGGCGGATGCCCTGGAGCATGAAGGTGCCGATGCGCTGGGAGCGCTCCTGAAGCTGCTCGTCACGGATCACATCAAGCACCGCCTGGGCCGCCGCACAGGACACCGGATTTCCGCCGAAGGTGTTGAAGTAGCGCACTTCGCGGCCGAAGCTTTCGAGGATTTCCGGGCGCACGACGACGCCGGCGATGGGCTGGCCGTTGCCCATGGGTTTGCCGAGCGTGACCAGGTCCGGTTGCACGCCGTGACGCTGGAAGCCCCACATGGCGTCGCCGGTGCGGGCGAAGCCGCTCTGCACTTCGTCGGCGATGTAGAGCAGGCCTTCGTCCTGGGCGACCTTCACGGCTTCGGCAAGGAATCCGGCCGGATCGGCCAGCACGCCGTCGCTGGCGAAGATGCCGTCGATCAGCAGCGCGGCAGGCTTGATGCCATGGGCGCGCAGGTCGGCGATGGCGGCGCGCACGTCGTCGGCGAACAGCTTGCCGACGTTTTCCGCACCCAGTCGGTAAGCATCGGGCGCGCGCACGGTGCGGGCGTGGGCGGGCAGGGTGATGCCGGCGCCGAGGGACGGCGACAGCTCGGAAATGGTCCCGGTGACGCCGTGGTAGGCGAAGCGGGTGATGATCACCCCGGTGCCACCGGTGTACTGGCGGGCGATGCGCAGGGCGAGGTCGTTCGCCTCGCTGCCGGTGCAGGTGAACATCACCTGGTCCAGGCCTTCGGGGAAGGTGGCGAGCAGGTCCTCGGCGTAGTCGAGAATGCCTTCCTGCAGGTAGCGGGTATGGGTGTTCAACACCGCCGCCTGGCTGGCGATGGCTTGCACCACGCGCGGGTGGCAGTGGCCGATGGAGGCGACGTTGTTGTAGGCGTCGAGGTAGCGGTTGCCCTGATTGTCGTAGAGCCACACGCCCTCGCCGCGCACCGTGTGCAGCGGGCGCTCGTAGAACAGCCGGTAGGCCGGGCCGAGCAGGCGCGCGCGGCGCTCGATCAGGCGGCGTTCCTGTTCGCTCAGGCGCTCGGCGTCGGCGGCGCTGAATCCGTTGGGCATGGTCATGGGCGGGGCTCCTCTTGTTTGGCGCAGGCGGCGAAGATCTGCTCCTGCGCCTGTTCCCGGCTCAGGCGGGCCAGGCCTTGCACGGCCTGCCAGGCGTGGCCGGTGTTGCGCAGGATGTAGTCGCGGTTCTCGGGATGCAGGCTGGCGCGCCAGGCGGTGATGCTCAGCGTCATGATCAACCGTGTGGCGATCAGGTCGGCGAGGATTTCCTGTTCCTCGGCCAGAAGCGGGCAGCGGCGATGGTAGGCGGCGATCATCTCGCAGGCGGTGGCCAGCGGTGCGTCCGGCTCGCCCACTTGGTAGGCGGCGGCGACGCCCAGGTCGTTGACCAGTGGCGCGTGGACCATGTCGCCGAAGTCGAGGATGTTGCGCACCCGGTCCGGGTGCTCGGCATCGACGATGACGTTGTGCGGGTTCAGGTCGTTGTGGATCACCTGGGCGCGCAGTGTGGCCTGGCGGGGCAGGGCGTGGCGTTCGAAATTGTCGAGGAAACGCTCCACCAGGGCGCGCTGTTCTCGATCCTGTATGTAGACCAGCAGGTTGCGCAGGCGCGAGGCGTGCTTGAGGTCCCAGAGCAGTTCGTGGTCGGCGGTGGCCGGGTGTTCGAAACCCTTGAGCGCCAGGCCCAGGCGGGCCAGGTCGTCGCCCAGGTTCTCGCGCAGGGCGCGGCTGCGTTGCTGGACACGGTGCAGCGGAACTCCGTCGACGAAGGAGAACAGCCGGGCAATCATCGGCTGGCCATCGACAGTGATAGGAATCTGGTGCTCGCCGTTGAGCGAGGGGTAGACGCGCTGCACCGCCAGGGTCGGGGCCAGGGCCTCGACACGCAGCAGGGCGCGGGTCTGGAAGTCCACCACCTGCGGGTCCTCCAGCGGGTGCGAGAGCTTCAGCAGGCGATCGTCGCCATGGCCGTGGGCGATGTGGAAGTTCAGGTCGCGTTCGCCGGCGAGGCGGTTCAGCGTGCCGCGCTGGCCGAAGTATTCGTCGGCGATGGCAGCGGCCTGGGCGTCGCTCACCTGGGCGGGGGCCGCTTCCAGCAGGTGATCGTGGACGGGAGCGGTATTGAGGGGCACGGGTACATCTCCAGCAGGGTTCAGCGGTCGTTCGGTATTGCAGCGGCCAGGCGGGGTGGCGCGTCCGCCCGGCGCGGGGCCGGGCGGGAGCGCCAGGCTTACTTGCTCGCCCAGGCGTTGAAGCGGGTTTCCAGTTCCTCGCCGTGGTCGATCCAGAACTCGGTGTCCATGGCGCGCGCGTTCTCCAGGTTCTGCGGCGCGGTGGGGAGTTTCGGCGCGATGGCGGCGTCGATCAGCGGGATGGTGTTCTTGTTGGTCGGGCCGTAGGGAATGTTCTCGGCGAAGACCTTCTGGTGCTCAGGCTTGTTGGCCAGGGCGATGAACTGCTCGGCCAGGTCCTTCTTCGGGCTGCCCTTGACGATGGCCCAGTGGTCCAGGTCGTAGATGCTGCCGTTCCACTGGATGGCGAAGTCGCGGCCTTCCTTCTGCGCGGTGGCGACGCGGCCGTTGTAGGCCGAGGTCATCACCACGTCGCCAGCGGCCAGCCATTGCAGCGGTTGCGCGCCGGCTTCCCACCACTGGATGTAGGGCTTGATCTCGTCGAGTTTCTTGAACGCGCGGTCCACGCCTTCCTTGGTGGCCAGCACCTTGTACAGGTCGGCCTGTTTCACGCCGTCGGCTTCCAGGGCGAATTCCAGGGTGAACTTGGCGCCACGGCGCAGGCCGCGCTTGCCCGGGTACTTCTTCACGTCCCAGAAATCGGCCCAGCCGGTGGGTGCGCTGGCGAGTTTCTTGGCGTCGTAGGTGAGCACCGTGGACCAGATGAAGATGCCCACGCCGCAGTCGCTCACGGCGGCGTCGAGGAAGTCGGCCTGCTTGCCGAGCTTGCTCCAGTCGAGCTGCTCGAACAGGCCTTCGCTGCAACCGCGCATCAGTTCCGGGGATTCCACCTCGACCACGTCCCAGCTGGTCTTGCCGGTGTCGGCCATGACCTTGATCTTGGCCATCTCGCCGTTGTACTCGGCGCCCTGCACGGTGACCTTGGCCTGCTGCTCGAAGGGTTTGTAGAAGGCCTTTTCCTGGGCCACCTTGTTGTCGCCACCGAACGACACCACGGTCAGTGTCTCGGCGTGGAGCTGGGCGGCGCCGCCGGCCAACATCATCAGTGCTATGGCTTTCTTGAACATGCGATGACTCCTGAGCGGGCCAATCCGGCCCATGAATAAGAGGGCAGCTTCAAGAGTGGGGCGACGTGCCGGACCAAGCTGAAAGGCCGGCTGGCGTTGCCCTCGGACATCAGGGAGAGGAACGGGCGGAACAGGTGCGGTCGATCATGGGAAGTTGCTCCGTTTCTTGTTGTTGTTCGGATAGCTCGTTGTAGGACCAAGCTGGACCGATTAAAACATCTTCCAAAACATGATGCATCATGTTTTTATTGGCGCCAGCGCTCCAAGGACGCTCACCACTCGCGCGCACTCAAATGAAGGGGATGCCTGCACCATGAACCAGACCAGAACCCTGCTTCTCACCGGCGCCAGCCGCGGCATCGGCCATGCCACGGTGAAGCACTTCAACGCCGCCGGCTGGCGCGTGTTCACAGCCTCGCGCCAGGACTGGAGCGCCGAGTGCCCCTGGGCCGAAGGCCTGATCAACCACATCCACCTGGACCTGGAAGACATCGACAGCGTGCAGGCCAGCCTGCCGATGATCCGCGAGAAGCTCGGCGGCTCGCTGCACGCCCTGGTGAACAACGCCGGCATCTCGCCCAAGGGCCCGGAAGGCGAACGCCTGGGCGTGCTGGGCAGCGACTACGCCACCTGGCTGAAGGTGTTCAACGTCAATCTGTTCTCCACCGCGCTGCTGGCGCGCGGCCTGTTCGACGAGCTGAAGGCAGCCAAGGGCTCGGTGATCAACGTCACCTCCATCGCCGGTTCGCGCGTGCATCCCTTTGCTGGCGCGGCCTACGCCTGTTCGAAAGCCGCGCTGGCCGCGCTGACCCGCGAGATGGCCCACGACTTCGGCCCGCACGGCGTGCGGGTAAATGCGATTGCGCCGGGGGAAATCGACACGGCCATCCTGTCTTCGGGCACCGAGCTGATCGTCGAACGCGATATCCCGATGCATCGCCTGGGCAAGCCAGAGGAGGTCGCATCGC
Source organism: Pseudomonas multiresinivorans (assembly GCF_012971725.1). Taxonomy (NCBI): domain Bacteria; kingdom Pseudomonadati; phylum Pseudomonadota; class Gammaproteobacteria; order Pseudomonadales; family Pseudomonadaceae; genus Pseudomonas; species Pseudomonas multiresinivorans. Next base: position 5,529,030 of record NZ_CP048833.1, on the reverse strand, counting down.
TCATCCATTTCCTCTGCACCAGCGGCGCGTCCTACGTGAATGGTGCTGAAATTCACGTCAACGGCGGGCAGCATGTGTGAAACCGGCTGGCATTCGGCGCGATCAGCGACCATCATTCGCGCCCGAATTCCGCACCACGCGATGAGACGGCGATGAACTACCCGATCGAAGGGCTCAATCATTCCTACCTGGGCAGCGGCGTCTACGCGCTGCTGCGCGAGGCACTGATCACCGGCCGCTTCAAGCCGGACGATCGCCTGCGCATCCGTGACCTGGCCCAGCAACTGGGCACCAGCGTCACCCCGGTGCGCGACGCCATCCTGCAACTGGCCAAGGAACAGGCGCTGGTGCTGAAGACGCCGCGGGACATCCGTGTGCCGCTGCTCACCCTCGAGCAGTACCTGGAGATCCGCAGCATCCGCGTGGCGCTCGAAGGTCTCGCCGCCGAGACCGCCGCTGCCCGCGCCAGCGATGAGCAATTGGACGAGCTGGAAGCCAACATCCGCGAGAACCTCGACGCGATCCACGCGGATGACCTGGTGCTGGCGCTCAAACTCAACCAGGCCTTCCACTTCGCCCTCGCCGACATCGCCGGCATGCCGCTGCTGCGCGCCTTTCTCGACAGCCTGTGGATGCGCACCGGCCCGCTGATCGCCCAGGCCTACGCCGACTTCAACGAGCGCATGGCCATCGAGCACCACTGGGACGTCCTGCGCGCCCTGCGCGAACGCAACGGCCCCGCCGCCCGCGAGGCGATCCACGCCGACCTGCTGGACGGCAGCGAGAAGATGCTGGAGTTCATCGCGCAGAGCGAGGCGCCTGAGCAGGAAGCGGGCTGACCGGCTTTTCTGTAGGAGCGAGCAGGCTCACTCCCTACAGCTTCAGGACTTCGTCCAGTCTTCCAGGCGCAGCCCTGGAACACGTTCGAATTCGCGCAGATTGTTGGTGACCACGATCAGTCCGAGTGAGCGGGCATGCCCTGCGATCATCTGATCGTAGGGGCCGATGGGCTTCCCGACCTTCGCCAATTCGGCACGCAGCTGACCGGTATGTGCGGCGGCATCGGTGTCGTAGGGCAGGACTTCCAGCCGCGCCGCGAATCCTTCCACCACTGCCAGATTTGCTTCGGGAGCTGAAGATTTTTCTGCACCGTAGATCAGTTCCATCAAGGTAATCGAGCTGATGCAGAGCTGGCCGTAATGGCGATTGAAAGCCTCGCGTACAGCTTCGGGTTTGTTTTTGATGGTGAAGATGCAGATGTTGGTATCCAGCAAGTACTTCAGCATCAGAAACCCTCGCGCTCCTGATCGGCGGGTTGCTCGCGCTCGCTCATGAAATCGGCGGTCACATCATCCCCGTCGAACCAGCTGTCCCAGGATTCTCCAGCGGGGCTGATGATGCGAGTGCGCCCCACGGCGACCACGTCGACACGTTTCACTTCTTCCGGCAGTGCCACCGCTTTGGGGAGGCGGATGGCCTGACTGCGGTTGCTCTGGAAAACGGAGCCTTGTTCCATGACGGACCTCCCTTTGGATGGCTGATATTGGCCATGCTAGTTTTTCGATGGGATATGTCAATGGGATATACGTGCAAGCCTCCAGTGAAAGAGGAGGTCTGGCTGTAGGACCGAGGGGGACGCCCAGTCCTTGCTCGCGAACAGTCTCACCGATCGGTTCGGTGTTGCGCGGTTCGCGAGCAAGCTCGCTCCTACAAAAGAGAGGAGCAAAGGCGTCAGACCGCGCCGTCCTTGCGCAACGCGGCGATGGCGGCTGCGTCGTAGCCCAGCCCGGAAAGCACCTCGTCGGTATGCTCGCCCAGTTTCGGGCCGATCCACTCGGCGCTGCCGGGGGTGTCGGAGAGCTTGGGCACGATACCGGGCATGCGGAAGGATTTGCCGTCCGGCAGCTTGGCGGAGAGGAACATCTCCCGCGCCAGGAATTGCGGGTCGCTGAACATGTCTTCGGCGGAGAAGATGCGGCTGGCCGGCACCTCCGCTTCGTTCAGCACCTTGAGCACGGTGTCCAGCGATTCGGAACGCGCCCAGCGATCGATGATGCCGTAGAGCTCATCGCGACGGGCATCGCGGCCGTCGTTGCTGGCGAGCGTCGGGTCTTCGGCGAGGTCCAGGCGACCGATGGCGGTCATGAAGCGGCGGAAGATGGCGTCGCCGTTGGCGGCGATCTGCACATGCTTGCCATCGGCCGTAGTGTGCACGGAGGAGGGCGTGATGCCTGGCATGATGTTGCCGGTGCGTTCGCGGATGAAGCCGAATACGTCGAACTCCGGAACCATCGACTCCATCATGGCGAACACCGCCTCGTAGAGCGCCACGTCCACCACCTGGCCGGCGCCGCCGTTCACCTCGCGATGACGCAATGCCATGAGCGCACCGATCACGCCCCACAGCGCTGCGATGGAATCGCCGATGGAGATGCCGGTGCGCACCGGCGGGCGGTCCTCGAAGCCGGTGATGTAGCGCAGCCCACCCATGGACTCGCCCACCGCGCCGAAGCCCGGCTGGTCCTTGTAGGGGCCGCTCTGGCCGAAGCCCGACAGGCGCACCATCACCAGCTTCGGGTTCAGCGCGTGGATCACCTCCCAGCCCAGGCCGAGCTTCTCCAGCACTCCGGGGCGGAAGTTCTCGATCAGGATGTCGGCTTCGGCCAGCAGCTTCTTCAGCACCTCGCGGCCGGCCTCGTGCTTGAGGTTCAGGGTCAGCGAGCGCTTGTTGCGCGCCTGTACGAACCACCACAGCGAGGTGCCCTCGTAGAGCTTGCGCCACTTGCGCAGCGGGTCGCCGCCATCGGGCGACTCGACCTTGATCACCTCGGCGCCGAATTCCGCGCACAGGCGCGAGGCGAAGGGGCCGGCGATCAGGGTGCCGAGTTCGATGACCTTGAGGCCGGCGAGGGGTTTGGCGGTGCTGTTCATCGAAGGGTCCGAGCAAGGAGAGTGGCGGGACTCTAACCCGTGTGCGCGGCTTCGAACAGGCCGCCGGGCAGGCGCCCGGTATCAGCGCTTTGCGCCGGCCTTGGGCGCGCGTAGAGTAGCGGCATCCAGAAGTTTCTTACTCAAGCTCGCCTGATTTCAGGCAGGTACACCGTGATGCGTCTGTTTTCTTCCACACAGCCCGAGGGTCTGGCGGCATTCTCCGAAGAATGCGTGCAGCCGGGTGGCGAGGGGGTTGCATGACGTTGAACCTGCCGACGCTGGTTGTCGTCGACCTCTACGTGCTGACCCTGGTCGGCGTGCTGATGGCCTTTGCCTGGCACAGTGGCCGCCGCGACTCCACCCTGGGCTACATGAGTGCTGCGCTGCTGCTGGGCGCCCTCGGGACTTTCCTCGCGACCCTGCGCGGGATGGGGTTCGACTGGGTGGCGATCCTGCTGGGCAATGTCGTCCTGCACCTGTGTTCGGCGATGACCTGGACCTCCATGCGTGTCTTCGCCGGCCGCAAGCCGCACTGGCCGCTGATCGGCGCTGGAGCGGCGTTCTGGGCAGCGCTCTGCCTGGTCCCGGCGTTCTACGAATCCCTCGCGGTGCGCATCGCCGTCAGCACGGGCATCACGGTCATCTATTGCGTGGCGGCCATCAGCGAACTGTGGCGGGGCCGCCGCAAACTGGAAGTGGAGTTGCGTCCGCCGCTGGCGCTACTGCTGTTTCATACCCTCGTTTATGCGGTGCGCCTGGTGGTCGACCGTGGCATGCCGTTCGAGAGTGTGGCCAACAACGGCCAGGGCTCCACTTTCTTCACCTTCCTGGTCTTCGAGACCATGCTGTTCGCCATCGGTATCGCCTTCGCTACCCTGGCGATGGTCAAGGAGCGTGCCGAGTTGCAGTTCCGCAACGCTGCCCTGAGCGATCCGCTGACCGGCGTCGGCAATCGGCGCGCCTTCATGGAGACCGGCGAGCGCCTGCTGCGCCTGTGCGCCGAGCGGGGCGAACAGGCCTCGCTGCTGCTCTGCGACCTGGACAACTTCAAGCGCCTAAACGACTCCTTCGGCCATCCCGCTGGCGACCGTGTGCTGGTGGAGTTCAGCCGCATCACCGCCTCGCGGATGCGCAAGCACGATCAGTTCGCCCGCATCGGCGGGGAAGAATTCGCCTGCCTGCTCGTGGGCGCTGATACCGAGGGCGCGTGCCAGGTAGCGGAGCGCGTGCGTCGTGAGTTCGCCGAGTTGCCGTTCATGGCCGAGGGCCAGCTCAGCGTGAGCATCGGCATCGCTACCAGCCGCGAGGCCGGCCACGATCTGCTGCGCCTGCTGTCGCTGGCTGACCAGGCGCTCTACGCCGCCAAGGCCAAGGGCCGCAACCGCATCGAACTGGCCGCGCCGGAGCCTGGAACCGACCGACGTCCGCGCACTTGACCCACGGTGCCGGTGCTTTCGCGGTAGACTTGCCGCCTTCGAAAATTCGCCGGGAACACCCATGGCCCTGTCCGCCACGCCCTACAAAGCCGATATCAGCCTGACCGACCTCGACCGTGGGGTCTACGAGACCCTGCGCTTCACCGTTGCCCGCCACCCCTCGGAAACCGAGGAGCGCCTGGCGGTGCGCCTGCTGGCCTACGTCATCTGGTACAACGAGCAACTGGCTTTCGGCCGTGGGCTGTCGGACGTGGAAGAGCCCTCGCTCTGGGAAAAGAGCCTGGACGACCGCGTGCTGCACTGGATCGAAGTCGGCCAGCCGGATGCCGATCGCCTGACCTGGTGCTCGCGCCGCTGCGAGAAGCTGACCCTGGTCGCCTACGGCAACCTGCGCGTGTGGACCACCAAGGTGCTCGACAGCGTCCGCCACCTGAAGAACCTCAACGTCGTCGCCATGCCCCAGGAAGCGCTGGAAGAAATCTCCCGCGACCTGCCGCGCTCGATCAACTGGACCGTGATGATCAGCGAAGGAACCATCTTCGTCACCGACGAGCGCGGCCAGCACGAGTTGCAGGTCGAATGGCTGATGGGCGAGCGTTAAGCGCCAGCTTTACCCGCTGTAACCAGGGCGCCGGGATCGGCGCCTGAATGAATCGACTGGAACACCCATGCGCATCGAAGCCCGCCCCCTCCCGCAAACCCTGCCCAACCTGGGCGACCTGCCGCCGCTACTGACCCGCCTTTACGCCGCCCGTGGCGTGCAGAGTGCAGAGGAGCTGGACAAGGGCCTGGCGCGGCTGATCCCGTACCAGCAGCTCAAGGGTGTGGACACGGCGGTGGAACTGCTGGTCGATGCGCTGGAAAAGGGCCAGCGGATTCTCTACGTCGGCGACTTCGACGCCGATGGCGCCACCGCCAGCAGCGTCGGTGTGCTGGCGTTGCGCATGCTCGGCGCGGCCTGGGTCGATTACCTGGTGCCCAACCGCTTCGAATATGGCTACGGCCTGACCCCGGAAATCGTCGCCGTGGCGCTGGAAAAGCGCCCGGAACTGTTGGTGACCGTGGACAACGGCATCTCCAGCATCGACGGCGTTGCCGCCGCCAAGGCCGCCGGCCTGCGCGTGCTGGTCACCGACCACCACCTGCCGGGGCCGGAACTGCCCGCCGCCGACGCCATCGTCAACCCGAACCAGCCCGGCTGTGACTTCCCCAGCAAGGCCATGGCCGGTGTCGGTGTGATCTTCTATGTGATGCTCGCCCTGCGGGCCCGCCTGCGTGAACGCGGCTGGTTCGCCGCGCGCGGCATCCTCGAGCCGAACCTCGCCGAACTGCTCGACCTGGTGTCCCTGGGCAGCGTCGCCGACGTGGTGCCGCTGGACGCCAACAACCGCATCCTGGTGCATCAGGGCCTCGCGCGTATCCGTGCTGGCCGTGCGCGCCCGGGCCTGCGTGCGTTGCTGGAAGTGGCCGGTCGCGATTGCCGGCGAATCACCTCCACCGACCTGGGCTTCATCCTCGGCCCACGCCTGAACGCTGCCGGGCGCCTGGACGACATGTCCCTCGGCATCGAGCTGCTGCTCTGCGAAGACGAAGGCGTCGCCCGCGACATGGCGGTGCAGCTCGACCAGCTCAACCAGGACCGCAAGGCCATCGAGCAGGGCATGCAGCGCGAGGCGCTGGCCCAACTCAAGGAACTGCCGGTGGAGGAGATGCCCTTCGGCCTGTGCCTGTTCGACCCGGAATGGCACCAGGGCGTGATCGGCATCCTCGCCTCGCGCCTGAAGGAGCGTTACCACCGTCCGACCATCGCCTTCGCCGATGCTGGCGACGGAACGCTCAAGGGCTCGGCGCGTTCGGTGCCGGGCTTCCATATCCGCGATGCGCTGGACGCCGTGGCCGCACGTCATCCGGGGCTGATCAGCAAGTTCGGTGGTCACGCCATGGCCGCCGGCCTGTCGCTGCCGCAGGAAAACTTCGGCGCCTTCGCCGCTGCCTTCGACGCCGAGGTGCGCCGTCAGCTGGATGAAGAAGACCTCACCGGGCGCCTGCTCTCGGACGGCCAGCTGGGCGCCGAGGAGTTCCACCTGGAGCTGGCCCGCGCGCTGCGCCAGGCCGGCCCCTGGGGACAGCATTTCCCCGAGCCGCTGTTCCACGGCATCTTCCAGATCGTCCAGCAGCGCGTGGTCGGCGAACGGCACCTGAAGCTGGTGCTGAAGACCGAGTGCGGCTCGCTGCAACTGGACGCCATCGCCTTCAATATCGACCGCGAAATCTGGCCCAATCCCACCGTGCGCTGGGCGGAAGTGGCCTACAAGCTCGACGTCAATGAATTCCGTGGCAACGAGACGGTGCAACTGATGGTGGCGCATATCGCGCCGCGCTGAGTTCAGGGCTGCTTTTCGTAGGAGCGAGCTTGCTCGCGAACACGGGTCCGCTGCGGGCTCGTTCGTGAGCCGGAACCAGGCGTCTCATTCCTGCTGATTTTCCCCGGCGTCTGTTGCGTAGGCGGCAGGCGCAGTGGCAGGTAAACTGGCGGCTAGCCCGCCTTCCGCCGATTCAGGAGCTGCCGTGTCCCAAGATCATTCCTCCCTGGCCGCGTTCGCGTTGGAAACTCCGGCGCCCCTGTATGCGCGGGTCAAGGAAATCATCCTGCAGCAGATCCGCAACGGCGTCTGGAAACCCAACTCCAAGCTGCCCTCGGAGAGCGAGCTGTTCGCCCTGCTTGGCGTGAGCCGGATGACCATCAACCGCGCGTTGCGCGAGCTGACCATCGAAGGCGTGCTGGTGCGCCTGCAGGGCGTGGGGACCTTCGTCGCCGAACAGAAGGGCCACGCGGCGCTCTTCGAGATCCACAACATCGCCGAGGAGATCGCCGCGCGCGGGCATGAACACCGCTGCGAAGTCGTGCTGCTGGAGCCGCTGGCCGAGGGCGCGGCCCTGGCGATGCCGTTCGAGCTGGAGAACGTCCAGCGCATCTTCCACTCCGTCGTCGTGCACTACGAGAACGACGTACCGGTGCAGCTGGAGGAACGCTTCGTCAACGCCGAGGTGGCGCCGGAGTACCTGCAACAGGACTTCACCCGTATCACCCCCTACGCCTACCTCATCCAGCTGGCGCCGCTGACCGAGGGTGAACATGTGGTCGAGGCGATCAACGCCGAAGCGGCCGACTGCAAGCTGCTGCGCATCAAGCGTGGCGACGCCTGCCTGCTGATCCGCCGTCGCACCTGGTCGGCGAAAGGGCAGGTGGGTGCTGCGCGACTGGTCTATCCGGGGTCGCGCTATCGCCTCGAAGGTCGTTTCGGGCAGTAATCAGCTGTCATCCCGAGGGGGCGGAAAATCCGCCCCGCTGTCTCCTGTGGTGCACCGCTTTGTTACCTCTGTGCACCGCGCTGTTACTTTTTCTCCTTCCTTTCTCGCCACCTTCTCTCGCTGCTGCCCGTGGCGAGGGGCGCCGCCTGCCTGTGCATAAGATTTCTATCCATTTGAAATAAAACGACATTGTCGTCATGTGACTGAGCTCCCTGGGCATCGCCAGCTTATTTGGCCCTCGCTTTGCATTAGCTTGTATATACAGGTTGATATAAGGTTTTACACATATCAGGTGATACTAGATGAGTACGGCAATGCCCGTTGCCCTCTATTCACCCGTTTCCGCCCCGCCGGACCGCCTTCCAGCGTGGCGCCACCCCTGCATCGAGGAAGTCCAGATGAGCTCCACCGGCCGTTACCGTGATACCGAAATCCGTGCCCCGCGCGGCACCCAACTGAACGCCAAGAGCTGGCTGACCGAAGCGCCGCTGCGCATGCTGATGAACAACCTCGACCCGGAAGTCGCCGAGAACCCCAAGGAGCTGGTGGTGTACGGCGGCATCGGCCGCGCCGCGCGCAACTGGGAGTGCTACGACAAGATCGTCGCCACCCTGAAGGAGCTGAACGACGACGAAACCCTGCTGGTGCAATCCGGCAAGCCGGTCGGCGTCTTCAAGACCCACGCCAACGCCCCGCGCGTGCTGATCGCCAACTCCAACCTGGTGCCGCACTGGGCCAACTGGGAGCACTTCAACGAACTCGACGCCAAGGGCCTGGCCATGTACGGCCAGATGACCGCCGGCTCCTGGATCTACATCGGCAGCCAGGGCATCGTCCAGGGCACCTACGAAACCTTCGTCGAAGCCGGCCGCCAGCACTACGACGGCAACCTGAAAGGCAAGTGGGTGCTCACCGCCGGCCTCGGCGGCATGGGCGGTGCCCAGCCGCTGGCCGCGACCCTGGCCGGCGCCTGCTCGCTGAACATCGAATGCCAGCAGAGCCGCATCGACTTCCGCCTCGCCAGCCGCTACGTCGACGAGCAGGCCAAGGACCTCGATGACGCCCTGGCGCGTATCGCCCAATACACCGCCGAGGGCAAGGCCATCTCCATCGCCCTGCTGGGCAACGCCGCCCAAATCCTCCCGGAACTGATCAAGCGCGGCGTGCGCCCGGACATGGTCACCGACCAGACCTCCGCCCACGACCCGCTCAACGGCTACCTGCCGGCCGGCTGGACCTGGGAGCAGTACCGCGACCGCGCGCAGACCGACCCGGCCGCCGTGGTGAAAGCTGCCAAGCAGTCCATGGCCGTGCACGTCCAGGCCATGCTGGAGTTCCAGAAGCAGGGCGTGCCGACCTTCGACTACGGCAACAACATCCGCCAGATGGCCAAGGAAGAGGGTGTCGCCAACGCCTTCGACTTCCCCGGCTTCGTTCCGGCCTATATCCGCCCCCTGTTCTGCCGTGGCGTCGGCCCGTTCCGCTGGGCCGCGCTGTCCGGCGACGCCGAGGACATCTACAAGACCGACGCCAAGGTCAAGGAACTGATCGCCGACGACGCCCACCTGCACAACTGGTTGGACATGGCCAAGGAGCGCATCAGCTTCCAGGGCCTGCCGGCGCGCATCTGCTGGGTCGGCCTGGGGCAGCGCGCCAAGCTCGGTCTGGCGTTCAACGAAATGGTCCGCAGCGGCGAGCTGAAGGCGCCGATCGTGATCGGCCGTGACCACCTCGACTCCGGCTCGGTGTCCAGCCCGAACCGCGAGACCGAAGCCATGCGCGACGGCTCCGACGCCGTGTCCGACTGGCCGCTGCTCAACGCCCTGCTGAACACCGCCAGCGGCGCCACCTGGGTCTCGCTGCACCACGGTGGCGGCGTGGGAATGGGCTTCTCCCAGCACTCGGGGATGGTGATCGTCTGCGACGGCACCGACGAAGCCGCCGCGCGCATCGCCCGCGTGCTGACCAACGACCCAGGCACCGGCGTGATGCGACATGCCGATGCCGGTTACCAGATCGCCATCGATTGCGCCAAGGAGCAGGGCCTGAACCTGCCGATGATCACAGGCTGAGGAATCGAGCATGAGCAATGTGACTGAACTGCCCACGCCGCAGCCGCTGAATGGCGTGCGCGTACTGGACCTGAGCCGCGTGCTGGCCGGGCCGCACTGCACCGCGATGCTCGCCGACCTCGGTGCCGAAGTGATCAAGTTCGAAGTGCCGGGGCATGGTGACGACAGCCGCCACCTCGGCCCGTTCAAGGACGGCGAAAGTGTCTATTTCGGCCTGATCAACCGCGGCAAGCGCAGCGTCGAGCTGGACTTCAAGGCGCCGGAAGACCTGCAGCGTTTCTATGACCTGGTGGCGGACGCCGATGTCGTGGTGGAAAACTTCCGCCCCGGCGTCACCCAGCGCCTGGGCATCGATTTCGACAGCCTCAGGCAGCACAACCCGAAGCTGATCTACGCGAGCATTTCCGGTTTCGGCCAGAACGGCCCGCTGTCGCGCCGCCCGGCCTACGACATCGTCGCCCAGGCGATGTCCGGGCTGATGAGCGTCAGCGGCTTCCCCGAGACCGGGCCGACCCGCAGCGGCGAAGCACTCGGCGACCTGTGCGCCGGCGTCTATGCGGCCTGGGCGATCAGCAGCGCGCTGTTCGCCCGCGAGCACCAGGGCAGCAGTGCGCAATACATCGACGTGGCGATGTTCGACGTGCTGGTCAGCCTGCAGATGACTGGCCTGTCCAACCTGTTCGCCCACGGCAGGGCGCCGGGGCTGGTCGGTAACCGCCACCCGGTGTCGACGCCGTTCGACACCTACCGCGCCGCCGACGGCCTGGTGGTGATCGCGGTGGCCAGCGACAAGCTGTTCCGGCGCTTCTGCGAAAGCATCGGCCGCGGCGAACTGGCCGACGATCCGCGTTTCGCCGACGACCCCTCGCGCACCCGCAACGAGCAGGCATTGCGCGCCGAGATCGAGGCCTGGACCGGCCAGCGCAGCGTCGAGCAGGCCTGCGATCTGCTGCTGGATGCCGGCGTGCCGGCCTCGCCGGTGTGGAACCTAGCCGAGGCCACCGGCAGCGAACAGGCGCAGGTGCGCCAACTGCTGGTGCAGCCGGCCGACGACCAGCCGCCACTGGTGCCGCAACCGGTCTACTTCAACGGGCGCAAGCCCCACGCCGCGACGCGCGCTCCCCGATTGGGCGAAGCCAACGCCGCGTTCGGCCTCACGAATAAAGCAGGAGCTGTGCAATGAACTTCGATATCGACGCCACCGAACTGGCCATCGTCGACTCCGCCGAGCGGGTCTGCCGCGACGTGCTGGCCGCCAATGCCCAGCGCTATGACGAAGAGGAAGCGTTCTGTGCCGAAAGCCTGCAGGCCCTCGGCGAGCTGGGTTTCATGGGCATCAACCTGCCGGAAACCTATGGCGGTTTCGGCATCGGCAGCCTGGCCATGAGCCGGGTGGTCGAGGCGGTGTCGGCGGCCTGCGCCTCCACCGCGTCATCGTTGACCGCACACTTCCTCGCCACCGATTCGATCCTCATCGGCGGCACCGAGGAGCAGCGCCAGGAATGGCTGCCACGCTGCGCCAGCGGCGAGCTGCTCGGCGCCTTCGGCCTGACCGAACCGGCGGCCGGCTCCAACCCGGCGGACATGCGCACCCGCGCCGTGCACGAGACCGGCGGTTGGCGGATTCGCGGCAGCAAGCACTACATCACCAATGCCCGCGAAGCCGACTTCATCGTGCTCTACGCCAAGACCGACCCGGAGGCCGGCGCCCGTGGCATCAGCGCCTTCCTGATTCCCAAGGGCACCGCCGGCGTCACCTTCGCCAACCCGGAAAAGACCATGGGCCTGCGCGGCAGCACCATCTACGAGCTGGCGCTGGACTGCTGGCTGCCGGCGGATGCGCTGCTGGGCGAGGAAAACCAGGGTTTCCGCACCGCCATGGAAGTGCTGGATCGCGGCCGCGTGGAAGTCGCCGCCATGTCGCTGGGCATCGCCCGCGCCGCCATGGAGTACGCCTTGAAGTGGGTGGATGAGCGGCAGATCGGCACCAAGCCGCTTTCGGCCTACCAGGGCACCCAGTGGCGCATCGCCGATATGCACGCGCAGTTCCAGGCCGCGCGCCTGCTCACCCAGCAGGCCGCCGCGCGGCGTGACAGCGGCGAGCGCTTCAGCCTCGAATCGGCGACCGCCAAATTGTTCGCCGCCGAGGCCTGCGGCTACATCACCGACGCCGCGCTGCAACTGCACGGCGGCTACGGCTACATCCGCGACCTGCCGCTGGAGCGCTTCGTGCGCGACGCGCGGATCCTGCGGATCTTCGAGGGAACCTCCGAGGTGCAGAAGATCATCATCTCCCGCGCCGTGCTGGATGCCGCCCGCCATTGACGGCAGGTACGGGGCGGCCTCCGCTGCCGCCCCGGCGAATCAGGAAACGCTGTGCATAACAACAACAGCGCAGCTGGGCGAACGTCCGGCGGCGAGGAGAAAGCTTCATGGCTGGTAAGTCCCTGATCGAAACCCGCTCCATCGATTACATTCCCCAGGCTGAACGGCACGGCCGCCTGTTCAGCCAGTTCACCCTGTGGTTCGGCTGCAACCTGCAGATCACCGCCATCGTCACCGGCGCGCTGGCGGTGGTGCTGGGCGGCGACGTGTTCTGGTCGCTGATCGGCCTGCTCATCGGGCAGATATTCGGCGGCGTGGTGATGGCGTTGCACGGCGCCCAGGGGCCCAAGCTCGGCCTGCCGCAGATGATCTCCAGCCGTGTGCAGTTCGGCGTGTTCGGCGCGGTGATTCCGCTGGTGCTGGTCTGCGTGATGTACGTCGGTTTCAACGCCACCGGCACGGTGCTGGCGGGCCAGGCCATCGGCCAGTTGGCCCATGTCAGCGATACCGTCGGCATCCTGGTGTTCGCGGCGGTCATCGTTGCGGTGACGGTCTGCGGCTACCGGGTGATCCATTGGTTGGGCAAGGCCGCCAGCGTGCTGGGCATCGTCGCCTTTGCCTACCTGTTCGTGCGCCTGCTGTCGGTCAACGATATCGGCGTGCTGCTGGAGAACCGCCACTTCGCCTGGAACACCTTCCTGCTCGCGGTTTCCCTGGCTGCGTCCTGGCAGATCGCCTTCGGGCCCTACGTGGCGGACTACTCGCGCTACCTGCCGAGCGAAACCTCGTCGCCGAAGACCTTCTTCGCGGTGGGCCTGGGCTCGGTGCTCGGTTCGCAGACGTCGATGGTCCTCGGCGTGTTCGCCGCGGCGCTGGCCGGCAAGGAGTTCTCCGGGCAGCCGGTGGCTTACGTGGTCGGCCTGGGGGCGAGTGGCATGATGGCGTCCGCACTGTTCTTCAGCGTGGCCTTCGGCAAGGTGACCATCGCGACCTTGAATGCCTACGGCAGCTTCATGTGCATCGCCACCATCATCAGCGGCTTCCGTGGCCAGTTGAAGGTCACGCACCTGCAGCGTCTGCTGTTCGTGCTGGTGATCGTCGGCCTGTCCACCGGCCTGGCGCTGGCCGGGCAGCATTCCTTCCTGGCCGCCTTCAAGTCGTTCCTGCTGTTCCTGCTGGCGTTCTTCACGCCGTGGAGCGCGATCAATCTGGTGGATTACTACTGCATCACCCGCGAGCGCTACGACATCCCCGCGCTGTCCGATCCCGACGGCCGCTATGGCCGCTGGAACTGGACCGGCATCGGCGTCTACTGCTTCGGCGTGCTGGTGCAGATGCCCTTCATCGACAGCGGTTTCTACACCGGGCCCCTGGTGGAGACGCTGGGGGGCGTGGATATCTCCTGGCTGATCGGCCTGCTGCTGCCGGCCTTGGCCTACTACTGGCTGGCCGCCAGGAGTCAACGCTCAGTGCCGGCCGCGCTGGTGCTGCCGGGGCAGGGCGACTCCTCCGCTGCCTGAGGGACGGCGCGCCCTTGCTTCCCGGATCGGGGCGCGCCCTCGCTTCCCGGACCGGGGCGCTGCCGATTGCGCTCAGAGCCCGCGGATCTCGCTCGGCTCGACTTCCACCTGATAGCCCGGCCCGACATCGAAGAGGATGTAGAAGTCCTCGCCGGGGCGCTTGAAGGTCAGGCTGGAATCCGCGCCCAGCTTGCCGGGCATCAGCACCCGGTTGTCGGCGGCGCTCATCACGTCCAGGGTCACGCCCGGGGCGTCGCTGCCGTCGGTGAAGCCGCCGACGCAGCGGATGGTCTCGGCATCCAGCGCCGTGCATTCGCAGAAGGGCGCGTGGGCCAGGGCGCTGGCGCTGGCGGCCAGGCCGAGCAGCAGGGCGCTGTACTTGAGGATCGCTTTCATCGATTGCTCCGGGTCTTTTCCAGCCAGGCCACCAGCGAAGGCGAGGCCTGGTCGAGAGGGATCTGCGCCTGGTGCACGGCGCCATCCCAGCCTTCCACGGTCAGCCACAGCTTGTCGGTCGGGGTGACCCGCGCCGGGATCGTGACTTCCGCGAACTGCTGGTGCGGCGTGCCGGCGAACAGCCCGCCGGCGGCCCGCAGGCTGCGCGGTTCGCCAATGCGCAGGTAGGCGGCCTTCACCTGTGCATAGCAGCTGTCGCAGAGGGCCAGGGTAAAGGCCTTGACGAAGCCGGCGCGGCCTTCGTCTTCCGGCTCGCCGACTTCCCATTCGGCCATGCGCGCCGTCCAGGGGCCGACCTGCAGATTGCCGATCTCGCGCTCGCCCAGGCCGCGCAGGCCGCGGTCCAGTTTCGCTTCGTGGAAGTACTGCGGCATGAAGCCCAGGGGAATCAGCACCAGCAGGGCGCTGAGGTGGAAACGCCAGCGCAGCCACTGGCGGCGCAGCTTGCTGTTGCCGCTCATTGGCTGGCCTCCGCGGTGGCCGCGACAGTGATGCGCTCGCGGGCTTTCTGCTTCTTCAGTTCCTTGGCGGTGGCGATCAGGGTGCGCTTGCTCCAGATCATCAGGCCGCTGAGCACCATCATGCTGAGGATCAGGCCGAACACGAACCAGATCAGCTTGATCCACAGCCCACCGAAGTCGCCGGTGTGCAGCGGGCGCATTGACTCGGTGACGAATTCCAGCCCGGAGCGGTCGCCCAGCAGGCGGGTCGAGGCGATGCTGCCGTCATAGGGGTTCACCTGGGCGCTCTCGAACATCAGCGGGTACCAGGCCTTGCCAAAGATATGGACCGGATCGTAGGCGCTGGAGGGCAGGCGGAAGAAGGTCGGCTCGAAGCCGGGGATGCGCTGCTGTGCGGAAAGCACGGCGGCGTCCAGGCCGATGCGCGGCGGCGCCTTGCCGTCCGCGCTCAGCGGGATGCTGTCGCGCTGGATGATGGTCGGCACGCCTTCGCTGGAGATGGAAATGGCGTTGTCGTAGAGCACCGCCTGGATCAGGAACCAGGTGCCGGTGATGGAGATCACCGCGATGAACCAGATCGACCAGATGCCCATCAGGCGGTGCACATCGCCCCAGAAGATGCGCGCACCCTGGCGCAGGCGCAGGGTTGGCTTGAGGAAGCCGCGCCAGAAGCGCTTGTACACCACCAGGCCGGTGACCAGCGAAGCCAGCATCGGCAGGCCTAGCAGCGACACCAGGTACCAGCCCCAGCTGAAACCGTGGGTGAAGGGCACCAGCCACCAGCCGTGCAGCGCACGGGTGAACTGGCTGAAGTCGAACAGCGGCGTCTTGCCCTGGATCGCCCCGGTGTAGGGGTTCACGTAGAGCGTGGCGGTGGAGCTGTCCGGGTAGGTCACCCGCGCCAGCAGGGCGAAATGCGACTCGCTCGGCGCGCTGAGCATGCGCACGGCGGCCTGCGGCTGCTGCTCGGCGACGGCCGCCAGCACCTGGTCGTAGCCCAGGCGCTTGGCGTTATCGTCCGGGGCGTTGGCGCGCACCGCCGGGTCGGCCAGCCAGACGATCTCCTGGCTCACCGTCGCCAGGGTGCCGGTGATGCACACCAGGAACACGAAGAACCAGATGGGCAGCGCCAGCCAGCTGTGGACCAGGAACCAGAGCCTGGAACGGGATTTCTTGGACATGGGGAATCACGGCCACGCAAGGGAAGGCAATGGAAAAGGCCCCCGCCGGACCAGGCCGGCGAGGCGCGAAGACACCAAGGAGCAGCGGTGTTCTAGGAATAAGGACGGATGAGATCGAAAAACCGGCCATCTGCAGTTGCAAATAAATGTTTCGGAGCGGTTTTCGCGGCCTTTTCCATTTCTTTACACATTTTCGGTGCGTGTTTTTTGCGGCTCATCCGTCTTGTATGTGAAAGCGATCGATTCGCAACGGAAGCGAACTTCAGCCAGACAACAGGAGAACCGCATGACCTTCTACCTTCGCCAGCTCACGCTGCTGGCCGTGGCGCTGAGCTGTGCGCCATTGGCCAGCGCGGACTATCTGTGGTTGGAACGCAGTGCAGGCCAGAGCGCGAAAAGCTATTTCAGCGAGCAGCAGCCCGGCGAGCATCTGCCGGTGACCCAGTTGCAGAACGCCCACATCGTGCTGGGCGAGGGCAAGACGGCGCCGATGAAGGCTGGCGTTGAGTCCTTCGACATCGGTGCCGCGCCGCCGGGCGACCTGCGCGTCGCCGCCCAGCGTGCCGGAGGCAGCACCCTGACCATCTATCAGGCCCGCGAGGGCCGCACCGAGACTCGGGCGCAGAATGATCTGGAGCTGGTGCCCACCACGCCCGGCGGCAATACCTTCGCCCTGCACTGGAAGGGCACCGTGGTGCCGGCCTCGCAGGTCAACGTGTACACCTCCGAGCAGTGGAGCCGCAGCCTGAAGCCGGCGGCGGACGGCACCGTGAGCCTGGCCACGCCGTTCCCGGCGCGCTACGTGCTGGAGGTCTCGGCCCGGGTCAACGGCGGCGCCAGCGTCGACGGCAAGCGCTACGACAGCGTGATCCACGTTTCCACCCTTTCCTTCGAGGTGCGCCCATGAGAGTCGCTATCAAAACCAGCACCCCGGTCCGCCCGCGCCTGCCGCGCCCCGCCCGGCAATTGCTGGAGCACGCCGGCCTGCGCAGCAGCCTGCCGCGGTTGAACATCCTCGATGCGCTGGTGGCCTGCCGCAAGGCGACTGCCGTGGAGCTGCACGCCTACCTGGAGGAGCCCGGCCTGCCCATCTCCCTCAGTTGTGTCAGCCAGACCCTGCGCCGCCTGCACCTCTCCGGCCTGCTCGAACGGGACGAGAACAAGCGCTACAGCCTGGCACCCGGAGCGGTGGCCTCCATGGGCAAGTCGAGCGAATTGCACTGACAGCAAGGATGTAGTGGATGGGACGGGGGAAGAAGGGCCGCCTGCTGACGCTGGCGGCCCTGTTGGTCGTTGTGGGGGGAGGATTGGTCTGGGCGTTCGGTCGCGATGGCGTGCGCTACCAGACCCAGCCGGTGGCGCGGGGTGATATCGAGGCAACGGTGAGTGCCATCGGCACGCTGCGGCCGCGCACCCAGGTTGAAGTCGGCGTACGGGTTTCCGGGCAGATCGACCGCCTGCTGGTGAAGGCCGGCGATGTGGTGGAACAGGGCCAGTTGCTGGCCGAGATCGACCCGCGTATTCCGCAGGCCACGGTGGATGCCGGCAAGGCGCAACTGGCGGACCTGCAGGCGCAGCTCGCCGAGCAGCGCGCGCAGCTGCAACTCGCCCAGCAGAAGCACGACCGCCAGCGGCAGATGTACGCCGAGGGCTCCACGCGGCTGGAGGACCTGCAGACGGCCGAGGCCGAGCGCAAGGTGTCCGCCGCGCGCATCGACCAGCTGCAGGCGAAGATCCAGCAGACCCGCTCGACCCTCAGCGCCGACCAGACCCAGTTGGACTACACCCGCGTCTATGCGCCCATCGCCGGCGCGGTGATCTCGGTGAAGGCCGAGCAGGGCCAGACGCTCAACGCCACCTACCAGACGCCGGCGATCCTGCGTATCGCCGACCTGTCGTCGATGACTGTGTGGACGGATGTCTCCGAAGCCGACGTCAGCCGCGTACGCGCCGGCATGCCGGTGCGCTTCACCACCCTGGGCGGCGACGGCCGCAGCTGGACCGGCACGGTGCGCCAGGTGCTGCCGGCGCCGGAGGAGCCCAAGACCGAGGACGGCAGCAGTAGCAGCGGACAGGCCAGCGGCGGCACCAGCAAGGTGGTGCTCTACACCGTGCTGTTCGACGTGGACAACGCCGACGGCGCGCTGATGCCGCAGATGACTGCCCAGGTCACCTTCGTCAACGCTGCCGCCAAGGGTGTGCTTGCCGTACCGCTCACCGCGCTGGAATTTGTGCCGCAACAGCGCGGCCTGTACCGTGCCCAGGTGCTCGATGCATCCGGCAATGTGCAGGCCCGCGAGGTGCGCGTCGGCGTGCGCAACCGCCTGCAGGGCGAAGTGCTCGAAGGCCTGGCCGAAGGCGACGAGCTGATCCTCGGCGAGCTGACCGCCCAGGAAGGGCCGCGGAGATTCACCTGGTGACCGCCCTGATCGAACTGGACGGCATCGTCAAACACTACGGCGGCGGGGACAGCCCGAAGGTCACGGTATTGCATGGGGTTTCCCTGCGCATCGAGCCGGGCGAATTCGTCGCCATCGTCGGCGCTTCCGGCTCGGGCAAATCCACCCTGATGCACATCCTCGGCTGCCTGGATCGCCCCAGCGCCGGCAGCTACCGCTTCGCCGGCAGCGATGTCGCGCAGATGGACAGCGACGAGCTGGCCTGGCTGCGCCGCGAGGCGTTCGGCTTCGTGTTCCAGGGCTATCACCTGGTCCCCACGTGCAGCGCGCGGGAGAACGTCGAAGTCCCTGCGCTCTACGCCGGCCGGCCGGCCACGCAGCGCCAGGAGCGCGCCACCGAACTGCTGCGCCGCCTGGGCCTGGGCGAGCGCCTGGACAACCGCCCCAACCAGCTCTCCGGCGGCCAGCAGCAGCGCGTCTCCATCGCCCGCGCGCTGATGAACGGCGGGCGCATCATCCTTGCCGACGAGCCCACCGGCGCGCTGGACAGCCGCAGTGGCGAAGAAGTCATGGCGCTGCTGGACGAGCTGTCCGCGCAGGGCCACACGCTGATCCTCATCACCCACGACCGTGAGGTGGCGGCGCGGGCCAGGCGCGTCATCGAGATCCGCGACGGCCACATCGTTTCCGACAGCGGCGGGCAGGCCGGCGACACCGCGCTGCCGCTACCTGACCTGCGCGATGCCCGCGAAGCCAGTGGCGCGAGCCTCGCCAGCGATCTTCTGGAAGCCCTGCGCTCGGCCTGGCGCGTGATGTGGCTGAACCGCTTCCGCACGGCGCTGACGTTGCTGGGCATCGTCATCGGCGTGGCTTCGGTGATCGTCATGCTCGCCATCGGCCTGGGCACCAAGCAGCGCGTGGTGCAGCAGATGGCTTCCCTGGGCGCCACCATCATGTACGTCAGCGGCGACTATCCCCCCGAAGGTGGGCCGATAGGGGCGGTTACCGTCGATGACCTGGCGGCGGTGGCCGAATTGCCAGAAGTGCGCCACGCCATGCCGGTGATCGGCAATGCGCTGACCGTGCGCTACGGCAACCTCTCCAAGTCGCTCTATACCTTCGCCTCCACCGAGGAAATGCCGCTGATCCACCGCTGGCCGGTGGTGCAGGGGCGCTTCTTTACCGCCGCCGAGGACCGCGAACTGGCGCCGCTGGTGGTGATGGGACACAAGGCCTGGACGTACTTCTTCCCCGATGGTGAAAGCCCGCTGGGGCGCCAGCTGCTGGTGGGCAACGCGCTGTTCGAGGTGATCGGCGTGCTCAAGGAGAAGGGCGCCGATTCGGGCGTCGAGGACTACGACGAGATGCTCTTCATCCCCTACAACGCCGGCCGCGCGCGGGTCTACAAGGGCATGACCGACCCGGACTATGCGGTGATCGACGCCATGTCGCCGGCGCTGGTGAAAGAGGCCGAGGAGGCGATGAAGGCGTTGCTGCTGGAGCGCCACGGACGCAAGGACTTCGGCATCGGCAACGCCGCCGCCAAGTTGCAGGCCCAGGCCGAGGCGCAGGACAGCATGACTCTGATGCTCAGCCTGATTGCCGCTGTTTCCCTGCTGGTGGGCGGCATTGGCGTGATGAACGTGATGCTGATGACCGTGCGCGAACGCACCCGCGAGATCGGCATCCGCGTGGCCACCGGCGCGCGGCAGCGCGACATCCTCCGCCAGTTTCTCTCCGAATCCACCTTGCTGAGCCTGGTGGGCGGATTGATCGGGGTGGTCATCGGGTTGTCCATCGGCGCGGTGCTGCTGCTCAGCGGCGTACCGGTGG
The DNA here is from genome assembly GCF_012971725.1 of Pseudomonas multiresinivorans. Lineage (NCBI taxonomy): Bacteria > Pseudomonadati > Pseudomonadota > Gammaproteobacteria > Pseudomonadales > Pseudomonadaceae > Pseudomonas > Pseudomonas multiresinivorans. The sequence continues at coordinate 5,509,104 of NZ_CP048833.1, read as the reverse complement.
TGTTCTCGCTGACGGCGATCATCGGTGCGTTCGGCTGCGCGCTGGTCACCGGGCTGGTGTTCGGCTTTGCGCCGGCCCGACAGGCGGCGCGGCTCGACCCGGTCATCGCGCTGGGAGGTGAGTGATGAAAGTGCGACTTTCCCTGCTCTGCCTGCTGTTGGCCGGTTGTTCGTTGCAGGAGCCCGCACCGCCGCACCGGATCGCCGCACCGGCCGCTTGGACGCACACGGCCGCGCCGGCTGCGGTACAGCTGGATGCCCAGTGGTGGCGCCAATTCGGCAGCGCCGAGCTGGACCAGCTGATAGCGCGCGCCGCCCGCGACAGCTATGACCTGCAGGCCGCCGAGGCGCGCCTGCGCCAGGCCCGTGCGGCCTTACAGATCGCCGGCGCGCCTCTGCTACCGGAAGTGAACGGCACGTTGAACGCTTCGCGCCAGGGACGTCTGGGCGGCAACGCCGACGTAGATGGCAACGCTTTTGGACTCGGTCTTCAGACCCGTTACGAACTGGACCTGTGGGGCCGCAACCGTGCCCTGCGGGATGCCGCTCGGGCGCAATGGCAGGCCAGCAAATTCGATTTGCACAGCACGCACCTGAGCCTGACCGCCGCCGTCGCCAGCGCCTGGCTGGAGCATGCGGGCCTGAGCGAGCGCCTGCGCATCGCCGGGCTGAACCTGAAGAACGCCGAGGACGTGCTCGCCACCCTGGAATCGCGCCAGCGCGCCGGGGCGGCCATGCCGCTGGAACTGGCGCAGCAGCGCGCACTGCTGGCGGGGCTGCGGGTCGAGCAGGCTGAGCTACGTCAGCAAGTGGCGCAAAGCGAAGTGGCGGTGGCCGTATTGCTCGGCAGTACGCGCCAGGACCTGCGCCTGCAGGCGGGCTCGTTGAACACCTTGAGCGACCCGAGCATTGCGACGGGATTGCCATCGCAGTTGCTGGCCCGACGGCCGGACCTCGCTCGCGCCGAGGCGCAGCTGCAAAGTGCCGCCGCCGATCTGGGTGCCGCCCGCGCCGCGCTGTTTCCGCAACTCACCCTGGGGCTGGATCTGAACAGCGGCGGCTCGCGCCTGGGCGATCTCGCCAGTGATCCGCTCTACAGCGTCAGCGGTGGGCTGGTCGCGCCGATCTTCAACCACGGTCGCCTGAGCGGCCAGCGCGATCTCGCTCGGGCGCGCCAGGAAGAACTGCTGGCGGACTACCGCGCGGGGATCATCGCGGCATTCGGCGAAGTGGAGTCCGGCCTGGATGCCATCGATGGCCTGGAGGCGCGGTTGCAGGCCCAGGCCGAGCAGGTGCGCCAGGCCGAGCGCGCGTTCGAACTGGCCAACTCACGCTACCGAGCCGGCGCCGAGGACCTGCTGGTGCTGCTCGACGCCCAGCGCACCCTGTACGCCGCCCAGGACGGCCTCGCCAGCCTGCGCCAGCTGCGCCTGCAGGCCAGTGTGGCGTTGTACAAGGCGCTTGGTGGCGGCTGGCAGATTGGCGCCGCCAACTTGGCGAACGAAGGCTAGATCTATCGCGGGAGGAACTGCCTGCTTGCAGGCGTTCCGTGCTGGGCTTCCCCTCACCCCAGCCCTCTCCCTTAGGAGAGGGAGCCGACCGTGCCGGCTGACGCCGAGGCTTTACCCTGCACCGAACGGTCCCCTCTCCCGCGTGCGGGAGAGGGTTAGGGTGAGGGGCTCTTGCTCTTGCAGGAGCGGAGCCAATTCCTGCGAGGCCAGCATGGATTGGAACGCCCCCACCGATCATCGGAACCTATCCTTAGGCGATCCCGGTCTAGAGTAGAAGTACAAGATCTGAAGACCAGAGAGGGAGTGCCACCATGAGCCAGTTGTTCGAGCCCCTGACCCTGCGCCAGCTGACCCTGTCCAACCGTATCGCCGTATCCCCCATGTGCCAGTACTCCGCCCAGGATGGCCTGGCCAACGACTGGCACCTGGTGCACCTGGGCAGTCGCGCCGTCGGCGGCGCCGGCCTGGTGATCGTCGAAGCCACGGCGGTCGCCCCCGAAGGGCGGATCAGCGCCGAGGACCTGGGCATCTGGAATGACGAGCAAGTCGAGCCGCTGCGGCGCATCACCCGTTTCATCGAGTCCCAGGGTGCGGTGGCCGGCGTGCAGCTGGCCCACGCCGGGCGCAAGGCGAGCACCTGGGCGCCGTGGCTGGGCAAGCATGGCTCGGTGCCGATCCGCGAAGGCGGCTGGACGCCGGTGGCGCCCTCGGCCATCGCCTTCGACCCGCAGCACACCGCGCCCATCGCCCTGAGCGAAGAACAGATGGCGACCATCAAGCACCAGTTCGTGCGTGGCGCCGAGCGCGCCCTGGCCGCCGGCTTCAAGATCGCCGAGGTGCATGCCGCCCATGGCTACCTGCTGCACCAGTTCCTCTCGCCGCTTTCCAACCAGCGGCGCGACCAGTACGGCACCTGCTTCGAGAACCGCATCCGCTTCCTCCTCGAAATCACCGAGGCGGTGCGCGCGGTGTGGCCGCAGGAATTGCCGCTGTTCGTCCGCCTGTCCGCCACCGACTGGGTGGAAGACGGCTGGAACCCCGACGAAACCGTGGAGCTGGCGCGGCGCCTGAAGGGCCTGGGGGTGGACCTGATCGATGTGTCTTCCGGTGGCACTGCGGTCAACGCCGAGATTCCCGTGGGGCCGGGCTACCAGACGCAGTTCGCCGAGCGGGTGCGCAAGGAGGCCGGCGTCGCCAGCGGCACCGTCGGCATGATCACCGAGCCGGTGCAGGCCGAGCACATCCTGCGCACCGGGCAGGCCGATCTGATCCTGCTGGCCCGCGAGCTCTTGCGCGATCCGTACTGGCCGTTGCACGCCGCCGATGAGCTGGGCGGGCAGCCGGTGCCGTGGCCGGCGCAATACCTGCGTGCCGCGCAACGCGGCACGCCCAAGCGCAAGGCCTTCGGGCAGGCCTGAGGCCGGACTGGCTCACGCGCGCCATAGGTCGCGTGAGCACACATCCCATTCCCTGGAAGTTCTGCGGCAGCCACCCGACCGGTGGCTGCCGATCATTTGCGGGCGCTTTCCTTGAACTGGAACAGCGCTGGGCGTAGCGGGGTGGTGAAGGAGCGCTTCTCTTCGTCGAGCGCCGTGGTCACCGGGGTGCTGTCTACGCTGTCGATGATCCAGGTGTCGCCTTCGTGTTTCAACGCGTAGGCCAGCGGTACGCCGTTTCTGAGCACGGGCTCGGGCCTCTCGCGCTCAAGGGCATACAGCGTGACTTCGTAGACTTCGGCTTCTCCGGCCTGGCCGCGGTCGACGGGAACCAGACGCGCATAGTTCAGCACGGCAGAACCGGGCAGGCGCCCCAGTACGTGTTCCCCGAGCGAGGCCTCGGCATACAGCGGGTAGTAGGTGGGGGCGGCGGTGCTGACGTCGACGACATGAAGAAAGCCAAAGAGTCTCCAGTCTCCAGCCCCGAACAGACCGGTGCCGGGGCCCGCCAGCACCTGGTAGTGGCGTTTCGGTAGCTTGATGTCCAACAGTCGGGTATTGCGCATGTCCAGCCGGGGGAAGTTGCCCCAGGGCGTGGCGACGGCGTCGAAGCGCTTCCTGCCGATCACCACCGACGCGGCTTCCCCGGCGATTTCCAGGTAGGTCAGCGCGTTCTTCACCTCGGTGCGGTATTCGGTGCCGGCTTTCGACTCCTGCGGGGTGAAATGGGAGCCCAGCACGGAGGTGGAAACCTGTTCGACACTCCAGAGGCTCTCGACAGCCGCGTTCAGGCTTTCATGCGTTTCGGCCTGGGCGAGCGGTAGCGCCGCCAGAAGCGGCAGCGTCAGGAGGTAGCGGCGTAGCCGGTGAGTAAGCGGCATGGGAGCCTCGCGATCAGGAGAGATGTTCAACGGCGCGCCGCCTGGACGAACACCGGTCCCCAGAGAGGATGGCTGGCTTCGGCGGTTCCCAGGTGGAAGGTCGGATCGATCTGCAGGGCGCGATCGAAGGCGAAGCGGCACTGGATCGGTCGCTCGGTCACGCAATAACTGAACGCCAGGTACTTGAGGGCCTTCAGTTGTACCTGCACATCGGCGCTCCAGATGGCTGGCGAGAGGAACTGCTGTTCGGCCAGGTAGTAATGCCCGGCCTCGTATACCCGTAGGCCTTCGTCGAAGGTGTTCTCGGCGAGGACCTGGGCATCGTCCGCAGGTGGTGCGGGCGGTGCCTCGCTCTGGCTGCTGCAAGCGGAAACCGCTGCCAGGCAGGCGATCAGCAGCGGCGTCGAGAGAGTGCGCAGAGTTTTCATGGAGGGATCCATACACGTCAAAGGGGGCCGGCTGACGCTCACTGGAAGCTGTGCCGAAGCGTCACGGACTGTCCCGCGGAAATCTCAACATCCTGGCTATAGGCCGGCAGGTCGGGGTTGCGCAGTTCGATTCGGTAACTTCCCGGTGGCAGTTGCAGCTTGAACAGGGGCGGGGTGATGCCGCGCTTGCTGCCGTCGATCCAGACTTCGCCCCAGGGCTGGACGACGACGCTCAGGGTGCCTGTCGCGACGGGGGCGGGCGCACTGCGGGGTGGCGTCGGGCTGGCGGGCTTGCTGCCGGTAACGGTCATGGCCTGGGTTCGCAGCGGATGAGGCTTCTGCTCGGCCGCGGCCACGGGAGCTGACGGCCGCTTCGCCTGCGGAGCGGGTGCTTCATGGAGAGTCGGCGTCGGGGCTGGTGCTGGTACTGGTACTTGAACCGGATCGATGGGAGTGGCCGGCGTGTCAGGTGCGGCTACATCGATCGGCGGCGCGGGCTGTTCCTCCGGCACCGGCTCGGATGGCGGAATGATCAGGGAGCCGTCGTCCATGGAATCCGGGGTGGCGGTCTCGAGGCTGTCCGCAGGGGCGGGCGAGCGCTCCACCACACCCTGTTGCTCGAGCTTCGGCTCGCTCGGCACGTCAAGTTCGTTGTCGATAGCCCAGGGTTGCCACAGCGCCAGCAGCAGGACGGTGGCCAGTGCCCCGACAATGACCCCGGCAATGACGCCGGCGATCAGCGGCCAGTTGGCGGATGGTCTTGGAGCGGGCGCCAGCAGGCCTGGCTCGGCCGTCGGCAGAGGGGCAAGAGTGGGGGCGGGCGCGGGCGGTGCGGCCACTGGGCGTGGCGCCAGTGTGTAGGCTGTACCGGGGCCATCCCAGGAGCTCAAGGTCTCTCTGGGAACCGATCGAGCCGGCCCGGAGGAAGCTGATTCGCCCTGTTCGAGTGCATACGAGGCGCTCAATGCTGCCGCGCCGGAGGTCGTTTCGGGAAGCGAGCCATTCGGGTCGTTCCGTGTGTCTGGCGGGCAGGGAGTTTTGGCGTTCGGTTCCATCGGCTACATCTTCAAGGGGTGACGCGAGGTGAGGCTTGCTGCCTTCAGGCCGCAGGCAGATCGCCATGCGGCAGGAGCAGAAATACAAAGCTGGAAAATGGCCGCGAATCATAGGAAGCGGGGGCTTGCGGCTCAAATGCGCCGGGCTGTTTCCTGGGGTGGGACGGGGAAATGAGCATCAGGTCGCGCTTTGTGAGCGGAATACGCGGCTGAAGGAGAGAGGTGACTCATTGGTCAGGAAAAGAAATGAAATGTGATATCTGTCGCAGGATGGCGATCTGATGCTACTCTCTGGACGCTCGCGCAAGGATTGCGCCACTACCCACCAGAGCATCACTGGAGCACGCATGGACGCTTCTGCAACGTCTGCTGTCATCCCGCAATCGGAAATCGCCCTGCTGGCGAACATCCTCGCTCTCGCCACCCGCAACATGTCGAACCTCAGCACCCTGATCACCCAGTTGTCGGTGGAGCTTGGGCATAGCCCCGATCCGCACCTGCAGCGCGTGGGGCAGCGGGTACTCGCGGACGTGGATGTGCTGTCGAAGTCGCTGGATACCCAGTGGGAGCTGATCGGCGCGCTCTCGCGCTTCTGTCCGTTGCTGTCGCGCACGCCGCTGGTGAAGCCGGCACTGGTGACGGAAATCCATATCACCGAGTTGCCGACCAGGGCGTAGGGATACGCTTGGGTTCGCGAGCAAGCTCGCTCCTACGGTCAGGCCCGCTCCGGAGCCAACCTTGTAGGAGCGAGCTTGCTCGCGAACAGCGTCAGCGTGCGGAAATCACTCGCCGGCCTGGGCCAGTTCGAAGCTCATCAGCAGGGCCCAGGGCGCATCGCTGTCGCCTACGCGGATGGGCTGCAGCAGTTCCACGCGGCGGCCTTTCACCTGTTCCCAGCTCCGGCCCTGGGCGATGGCGTTGCGCGCTTCCTGCGGCAGTTCACTGGCCTTGTCGCCCAAGCGTCTGGCATCGGCGTGGGTGACGTAGACGCCGGCATTGGAGAGCAGGGCGTAGCGGCCGTTGCCCATTGGCTCAAGCTTGCCGAGACTTTCCTGCAACTGGTGCAGCGTGTAGTCGGCACCGAGGATGCCGAGAAAGCGGCCGTTGGCCTGCATGGGCGACATGAACGAGGTCATCAGCACGGTGTTGCCGCCGACGCTGTATTCGTAGGGTTCCATGAACACGTCGCGGCCCTTGTCGCGGGGAATCTGGTACCAGTCGCCGCTGCCGTCGGCCTTGTCGTAGCCGACCAGGCACTCGCGCTGGGCCACGCCGCTGCCGCGGTGCCAGTAGGCCATGATGCGGCCGCTGGCGTCGTGGCCGGGGGCGCCGATGAACTCGGCGTCGCGGCCGTCGAAGGCATTCGGCTCGCAGCCGCAGGCGAAAGCCAGCAGGTCGGGGTTGCGGGTCAGGTATTCATGCATCACCGCGTCGATCTGCTCGCGCTGCGGCCCGAGATGGCGGGTCTTCAGGCCGATCAGGAAGTTCTTCAGGCCATAGAGCGCGGTGGCCATCACGGCGAAGCGCGCTTCAAGGCGCTGGGTCTCGCTGGTCAGCACGACGCGGGCGGTGTCGAGCAGGCTGGAATGTTCGGCCTGTTCGACATCGGCCAGGGCCTTGGCGCTTTCGCTCTTGATCGAGGCGACGACATTGCCGATGTCGGCGGTGGCGTTGGCCGATTGGGTGGCCAGGCGGCGCACCTCGTCGGCAACCACCGCGAAACCACGTCCGCTTTCTCCGGCGCGGGCGGCTTCGATGGCGGCGTTGAGCGCTACCAGGTTGGTGTTCTTGGCGATCTGCTTGATGACTTCGGAGACCTTGCTGATCTGCGTCCAGCGCACGTTCAGGTCGGCGATCAACTGCTTGACCTGGTCGATGGTGGTGCGGGTGCTGGAGCTGTCTTCGGCGCTCGCGGGCCGGTTTTCGAGTGTGCTTGGCATGGGTTGGGACACTGCAGTGGCGGATGAGGGCAGGAGTAGGCGCGGAGTTCGATTCTTCTTGTATGGGCTGCATCGATTGCAGGGCGCAGAACCTAGGATGGCGTGGAGCGCAGCGATACCCATCGCTTTTTGCACAGACAGCATGGGTATCGCTGCGCTCCACCCATCCTACAAAGGCATCTCCGGCGGCCTTCGGCTCTGCGTAGGAGCGGATTTATCCGCGATGGTCTTCAGTTACGTAGGGCGAATAACGCGTAGCGTTATCCGCCCTACGCTTCCGTTACCAACCCAACTGCTTGTGCAGGCCGAGGGCGTCGTAATAGTCGCCCTGGTAGACGATCTTGCCGTCCTTGACCTTCACGTAGCTCACACCGTCGAACGACAGCGGCTTGTTGGTCGCCGGAGTCTGGGCATCCCAGGCGCCGGTGTTGGTGCCGCTGAAGGTCCACTGGAAGGCGATGCCGTCCTTGTCGACGATCGGCTTGCCGTTCATCTTCCACGTAAGATCCGGCACGGCCCCCACGAACACCTTGATCACGTTGTCACGCGCGGCTTCCCGGCCTTTCTGCGGGGTGCCGACGGTGACGTCGAAGTACTCCGCATCCTTGGCCAGGTAGCCGGCGGCCTTCTCGGCATCGTGGGCGTTCCACGCGGCCATGTAAGCGTCGACGATCTGTTTTGGCGACTCTGCGGCCTGGACCAGGCCGGCAAAGGTGAACAGCGACAGCAGGTAGAACGCTCTGACGAGGTGACGCATGCTTGCCTCCGTTGCGGGCGTGCCCGCGGGGTTTCGGCCGGATGGCCGTTGTGTGTGGCGCCACGCAGGGCGCGGCGCCGGGTACATCAGGAGAGTTCGCCCACCGCGCGCCAGGCCTCGTCGATAGCCGCATGGGCATAGGCGTCCCAGGCGGCATCGGAGTTGGCGATGGTGACGTTGCCGACCTTGGTGCGGGCCAGGTTCATCAGTTTTTCGCTCTCTTCCTCATCATCGAAGAGGCTATTGGAGAAGTACGAATAGCCGTGCGACCAACGGTTGATGGTGATCGCCTGGATATCCTTCTGATGATCGAAGCCGGCCGGGCCGAGCATCGCCTGCAACTGGTCGCGGATCATCCCTTCCATGTATTCGAAGCTCATGCCGTAGAGCTTGCCGCGGCCCACGCGAGCCTGGGTGCGCGCGTCCATGCCGGCGTTGGGGCTGGTGGGCACGTAGACCATGTGCAGGCCGATGGGCTGGTTCGGGTCGCGCGGGTGGCTGTAGCCGCCGATGTCCACCGGGTAGTCCAGCTTCACGCGGCTGTACGGCTGGCTTGGCGCGTAGATCTCGTGCACGCCCAGCTTCATGAAGCTCTGCCAGTTGCGGATCACCACCTTGGTGTACACCAGCGGGAATTTCACGTTCTGCGCCAGCGCGTGGCTCTGCTCGGCGGAGAGGTCGCGCAGGATGTACGGGATGATCATGTTGTAGCAGGCCAGCACGCAGTGCTTGGCCCGCACGCGGTGCAGGGCGCCGGCGCGGCTGTAGCCGACGTCCACGCCGCCGTCGCGGTTCTTCACGCTCACCGCGGTGCTGTTCAGGCGCAGGCGTACGGCGTTCTTGGGCTGGTCCAGTTTCGAGTAGTCGAAGGTGGCCAGGACGATGTCGTTCATGTCCTTGCCCGGCGCCACGCCCGGAATCAGGCCGCGCACTAGCAGGCGCGCCAGCGAGGCATTGCCGTCGGGGAAGTGGTAGATGTACGGCTCTTCCATCTCGGACTTGGCCTCCTCGCTGATCGGCGAGAGGTCCATCGCGGCGAAGCCGGGGAAGCCCACGGAGTAGGCCGAATCGGCGGGGACGGCGTCGATGCTCAGCGCGGAGAAGTCGTTGGTGCGGCTGAGGAAGTAGCGGGTGGCGGCTTCGCTCAGGCCGACATCCTTGCGCAGGAAGTCCTGGTAGCTGGTCTTGGCCAGGTGCGCTTCCTTCTCCTCGCGGGTCTTGCCGGCGAGGTAATCCTTGGGCGCCTCGTGCAGGTCGATCAACGCCTGGCGGTCGGCTTCGGGTAGCGGGAAGTCGCCGATGAAGGCGCGCCAGCTACGGGCGTTGAGTTTTTCCGGGGCGATGTCGTCCGCGACCATTGGCGTCGGGTCGCCGCTGACCATCTTCGCCTCGCCGAAGCCGGCCTTGTCGAAGAACACCCCGCGCGACAGGCCCAGGTTCGGGTAGAAGTCACGGTCGAAGGCGGTTTCGAAACGGTCGACGTCGACGTTGAGCTGCTTGAGCAGGTTGTTGACCGTGTCGCTGTACAGGTGCTTGGGCGACTGGAAGGCTTCGCTGCCGCCGTAGCCGAGGATCATCCGGCCGCCGGCCTGGAATTCGTTGCGCTTGGCGTGGCCGCCGAAGTCGTCGTGGTTCTCGATGATCAGCACGCGCGCCTTGGGGTGCTTCTGCCGGTAGAACCAGGCCGCGGACAGGCCGCTGATACCGCCGCCTACCACCACCAGGTCGTACTGCTCCTCGATCTTCAGGCCATCGGTATTGAATACCTTCTTCTCCCAGCCCATCTGGTGCGCGACCTCGAACGCGCCGGGATGGCTGCCGCGCATGCCGGTCAGGGCAGGCGGATAGTAGCGGCCGGACGGAGCGGCCTGGAGAAGTTGCAGCGGGGTGAGGCCCGCGCCGATGGTGAGGGCAACGCCGTTGAGGAAGTCGCGGCGGGTGATGGTCATGGGAAGTCCTTGCAAGGTGATGGCCCGGGGCACGGGCTGTCATGGTTATGCCCTTCCCTCCGGAAGGGGCTGCGGCATGCGTGGCCGCGCGGCGGTCCCGGTCGAGCGGGGGCCGCAGAACCACCGGACCTTGGTCCGGCGGTTGCTTTTCACTGAGCTACTGGGCCTAGCGAGCTAGAGCGCAGCAAGGCGGAAGGTGGTTCGGGCGCAGGAGTTTACGAGTAGTAAACGACTGGGCACGAACCATCTTCCAACGCAGCTCCGCCGACGCGCAGCAGGCCTTACTCCCAATCAGTGCTTGATCATTACGTGGCGGATGGCTGTGTAGTCTTCCAGGCCGTACATCGACATGTCCTTGCCGTAGCCCGACAGCTTCATGCCGCCGTGGGGCATTTCGGTGGTCAGCATGAAGTGCGTGTTGACCCAGGTGCAGCCGTACTGCAGGCGCGCGGACAGGCGATGGGCGCGGCCGATGTCGCTGGTCCACACGGAGGAGGCCAGGCCGTAGTCGGAGTCATTCGCCCAGGCCAGCGCCTGTGCTTCGTCCTCGAACTCGGTGACCGAAACCACCGGGCCGAAGATTTCGCGGCGGACCACTTCGTCGTCCTGGCGGGCACCGGCGAGCACGGTCGGCTCGAAGAAGAAGCCCGCGCGGTCGGCACGCTTGCCGCCGGTGACCACTTCGATGTGCGGCACCTGACGGGCGCGCTCGACGAAGCCGATGACGCGCTCCAGGTGCTGCTCGGTGATGACCGGGCCCAGCTCGGTGTTCGGATCGTCCTGCTCGCCGTACTGGATGCTGGCCACGGCGGCGCCGAGCTTCTCGACGAACTTGGCGTAGATGCCTTTCTGCGCGTAGATGCGGCAGGCGGCGGTGCAGTCTTGCCCTGCGTTGTAGAAGCCGAAGGTGCGGATGCCTTCCACGGCGGCGTCGATGTCGGCGTCGTCGAAGATGATCACCGGGGCCTTGCCGCCCAGTTCCATGTGCATGCGCTTCACGGTGTCGGCGGTGCCGGCGATGATGCGGCTGCCAGTGGCGACCGAGCCGGTCAGCGAGACCATGCGAACTTTCGGGTGGGTGGTCAGCGGCTCGCCAACGGTCGGGCCACGGCCGAACACCAGGTTGACCACGCCGGCGGGGAAGATCTCGGCCATCAGCTGCGCCAGGCGCAGGGCGGTCAGCGGGGTCTGCTCGGAGGGCTTGAGCACCACGGTGTTGCCGGCGGCCAGGGCCGGGCCGAGTTTCCAGGCGACCATCATCAGCGGGTAGTTCCACGGCGCGATGGAGGCGACCACGCCCACCGGATCGCGGCGGATCATCGAGGTGTGGCCCGGCAGGTATTCGCCGGCGGCGGAGCCTTGCATCACGCGGCAGGCGCCGGCGAAGAAGCGGAACACGTCGGCTACGGCCGGCAGTTCGTCGTTCAGCGCGGCGGAGTACGGCTTGCCGCAGTTGTTCGACTCCAGGCGGGCCAGTTCCTCGGCGTTGGCGTCGATGGCGTCGGCCAGTTGCAGCAGGAGCATCGCGCGGTCTTTCGGCGTGGTCTGCGACCAGCTGTCGAAGGCGGCATCGGCGGCCAGCACGGCGGCGTCGACCTGGGCCGGGGTGGCCTCGGCGATTTCCACCAGGGTGGTGCCCAGGGACGGGTTCACGACAGCGAGCTTCTCGCCTTCGCCAGCGACCAGTTGGCCGTTGATCAGCAGGTTGGTTTGCATGGTTGAGTCCTCTTGGTCAGGAACGTGGTGCAAATTCGGTTGGGTGTTTCTTTTTAGGGGCCTGCCGGTTTGTGGGCGGCGGGCCTGAGGGGTTCTGTGGGCTTGGAGCTGGAGCTATTCCCTCTCCCCAGCCCTCTCCCTGAAGGGAGAGGGAGTCGTCTGTGCCGGCTGAAACCGTTGTTTCCTCCTGCTCCGATCCAGTCCCCTCTCCCTTCAGGGAGAGGGTTAGGGAGAGGGCGCATGGCACCCAAATTACTTCCCGCTCCCCGCCACGCCTTCGCCACCCTTGGTCAGGTAGTAGGCGCCGAGGATCGGCAGCATGGTCACGATCATCACCAGCATTGCCACCACGTTGGTCACCGGCACGTCGCGCGGGCGGCCCAGCTGGTTGAGCAGCCAGATCGGCAGGGTGCGTTCGTGGCCGGCGGTGAAGGTGGTGACGATGATCTCGTCGAAGGACAGCGCGAAGGCCAGCATGCCGCCGGCCAGCAGCGCCGAGCCGAGGTTCGGCAGGATCACGTAGCGGAAGGTCTGCCAGCCGTCGGCGCCCAGGTCCATCGAGGCTTCGATGAGGCTGTGGGAGGTGCGGCGGAAGCGCGCGATGACGTTGTTGTAGACGATCACCACGCAGAAGGTGGCGTGGCCGATGACGATGGTCAGGAAGCCCGGCTCGATGCCGAGGGTCTTGAACGCCGACAGCAGCGCGATGCCGGTGATGATGCCGGGCAGGGCGATCGGCAGGATCAGCATCAGCGAGATGCCCTCCTTGCCGAAGAAGTCGCGGCGGTACAGCGCAGCCGCGGCCAGGGTGCCCAGGAGCATGGCGATCAGCGTGGCGACGCTGGCGATCTTCACCGACAGCTCGATGGCTTCGAGCACGTCCTGGCGCGCGAAGGCGACGCTGAACCAGTGCAGGGTGAAGCCCTTGGGCGGGAAGCTGAAGGCCGCGTCCTCGGTGTTGAAGGCGTACAGGAATATGATCAGGATCGGGAAGTGCAGGAACACCAGCCCGCCCCAGGCGGCTGCCTTGAGCCCCCAGGAAGCTTTCTCAGAGTGCATCGAAGGCCCCCAGACGTTTGACGATGGACAGGTACACGGCGATCAGCACGATCGGCACGAGAGTGAAGGCGGCGGCCATCGGCATATTGCCGATCGCGCCCTGCTGGGCGTAGACCATGCTGCCGATGAAGTAGCCGGGCGGGCCCACCAGTTGCGGCACGATGAAGTCGCCCAGGGTCAGGCTGAAAGTGAAGATCGAGCCGGCGGCGATGCCGGGGATCGACAGCGGCAGGATCACCTGGAAGAAGGTCTGCCGCGGGTGCGCGCCGAGGTCCGCCGAGGCCTGCAGCAGCGACGGCGGCAGGCGCTCCAGGGAGGCCTGGATCGGCAGGATCATGAACGGCAGCCAGATGTACACGAACACCAGGAAGCGCCCGAAGCTGGAGGTGGACAGGGTGTTGCCACCGATGCCCGGAATGCCCAGCAGCAGGTTCAGCAGCGGCTCAAGGCCCAGGTGCTGGACGAACCACATCGCCACGCCGCCCTTGGCCAGCAGCAGGGTCCAGGCGTAGGCCTTGACGATGTAGCTGGCCCACATCGGCATCATCACGGCGATGTAGAAGAACGCCTTGGTCTTGCCGGTGGTGTAGCGCGCCATGTAGTAGGCGATGGGGAAGGCCACCGCGCCGCTGGCGATGGACACCGCGACCGCCATCAGCACGGTGCGCTGGATGATGTCGAAGTTGGAGCCGCTCAGCAGCGAGCCGAAGTTGGCCCAGGTCAGGTCCGGCGTCACCGTCATGGTGAAGTCGTCGAAGGTGTAGAAACCCTGCCACAGCAGCGTCAGCAGCGAGCCGAGGTAGATCGCGCCGAACCACAGCAGCGGCGGGATCAGCAGCAGCGAGAGGTACAGCGTCGGCTTGCGGTAGAGCAGGTTGGACAGGCGCCGCAGCGGGCCATTGCTGGCCGTCGGCAGCGCTGCATTCATCGTCAGTTCCATCTCACGCGCCCTCGTTCAGCACCACCATCGCCTCGCGCGCCCAGCGGGCGGTCACGCGCTGGCCCGGCTGGTGGGCGAGGTCGATGTCGGCCCACTGGCTGTTGGCCTGGCTGAGGCAGAGGTTCTGGCCGTTGTCGAGACGGATCTCGTAGCGGGTCGCCGCGCCCTGGTACTGGATGTCGTGCAGCAGGCCGCTGATCTCGATGTCCGAAGTGGCGCGCTCGCCGTTGGCGAAGGTGATGTGCTCCGGGCGGATGGAGAAGGGCTGGGCGTTGCCGGTCAGGCTCTGGGCGATGTCGCCGCGCAGCACGTTGGAGGTGCCGACGAACTCGGCCACGAACGGGGTGGCCGGCTTCATGTAGAGGTTGCGCGGGGTGTCGACCTGCTCGATGCGGCCCTTGTTGAACACGGCCACGCGGTCGGACATGGACAGCGCTTCGCTCTGGTCGTGGGTGACGAAGATGAAGGTGATGCCCAGCTGGCGCTGCAGCTTCTTCAGCTCGCTCTGCATCTGCTCGCGCAGCTTGAGGTCCAGCGCGCCGAGGGGTTCGTCCAGCAGCAGCACGCGCGGGCGATTCACCAGGGCGCGGGCCAGGGCTACGCGCTGGCGCTGGCCACCGGAGAGTTGCACCGGCTTGCGCACGCCGTAGCCGCCCAGGGCGACCATGCCGAGGGCTTCTTCGGCACGCTTCAGGCGCTCGGCCTTGCCGATGCCTTTCACCTTCAGGCCATAGGCGACGTTCTCCAGCACGCTCATGTGCGGGAACAGCGCGTAGTCCTGGAACACCGTGTTGACGTCGCGCTGGTAGGGCGGCAGGCCGGCGGCCTCCTCGCCATGAATGCGGATGGAGCCTGCGCTGGGTTGCTCGAAGCCGGCGATCAGGCGCAGGCAGGTGGTCTTGCCCGAACCCGACGGGCCGAGCATGGAGAAGAACTCGCCGTCCTTGATGTCGATGGACACCCGGTCAACGGCTTTCACCTCGCCGAACTGGCGGGAGACCTGGGTGAATTGAACAGCGGGGGTGGTCATGGTGCACGCTCCAAGGGGCAGGATTCCGGCGTAGGGGAGCCCTGCCCGTGAATCTGAGATACGGGTGAATCGGTACGGATGAAGTTCACGGGTAGGCGATGCGCCGAACAGCTCCCTCTCCCTTCGGAGCGGGGCGCGTAGCCAGGGTTGGGGAGAGGGCGGCCGGGCATCGGAGCCAGCGGTTTCACCCTCTCCCCCAGCCCCTCTCCCTGAAGAGGAGAGGGGAGCCAGTCAGGCGCGGCGGAAAATTCCCTGCCTTAGCGGCCGCCCATGATCCCGATGTAGTCCTGGGTCCAGCGGCTGTACGGGACGAACTTGCCGCCCTCGGCCACCGGGGTCTTCCAGAACGCGATCTTGTCGAACTGGTTGTAGCCGTTGGTAGCGCAGCCTTCGCCGCCCAGCAGGGTGCTGGCCTTGCAGCCTTCCGGCACGGCCGGTACGGAGCCGAACCAGGCGGCCACGTCACCTTGCACCTTGGGCTCCAGCGACCAGTTCAGCCACTTGTAGGCGCAGCTCGGGTGCTGGGCTTCGGCGTGCAGCATGGTGGTGTCGGCCCAGCCGGTGACGCCTTCTTTCGGGAACACAGTGGCAATCGGTTGGCCTTCGGCCTTCAGGGCGTTCGCCTGGTACGGCCAGGCGCTGGAAGCGGCTACGCCTTCGTTCTTGAAGTCGCTCATCTGCACGGTGGTGTCGTGCCAGTAGCGGTGGATCAGGTCATGCTGCTTGCGCAGCAGTTCGACCACGGCGGCGTACTGCTTCTCGTCGAGCTGGTACGGATCGGTGATGCCCAGTTCCGGCTGGGTGGCCTTCAGGTACAGCGCGGCGTCGGCGACGTAGATCGGGCCGTCGTAGGCCTGCACGCGGCCCTTGTTCGGCTTGCCATCGGGCAGGTTCTGCGCGTCGAACACGACTTTCCAGCTGTCCGGCGCGGCGGGGAAGACCTTGGTGTTGTACATCAGCAGGTTCGGGCCCCACTGGTACGGCGCGCCGTAGGTCTTGCCGTTGACGACGTACCAGGCGGCGTCCTTCAGGCGAGGGTCGATGTTCTTCCAGTTGGGGATCAGCGACGGATCGATCGGCTGCACGCGCTTGCCGTAGATCAGGCGCAGGGAGGCGTCGCCCGACGCGGTGACCAGGTCGTAGCCGCCCTTGGCCATCAGGCTGACCATCTCGTCGGAGGTGGCGGCGGTCTTCACGTTGACCTGGCAGCCGGTGTCCTTCTCGAACTGGGTGACCCAGTCGTAGTTCTTGTCGGACTGGCCGCGCTCGATGTAGCCGGGCCAGGCGATGATGTCCAGGCGGCCTTCGCCTTTGCCGACTTCCTTCAGGGCCTCGGCGGCCTGGACGCCGGCGCTGGCCAGCAGGGCGGTGGTGATGGCACTGAGCAGTGCGGTCTTGCGCATCGGGTGTCTCCCTCTCGTTGTTGTCTCTATTGGTGGGGCAGTTCAATCGAGCAACGTCCCTCTGTACGGGCGGGCGCGCCGATCCGTCGGGGACTTTCTTGTGTGCCGGCGGGTGGCCCGCCGGATGATTCAATCCAGTTGCTGGCCGTGGCGCGCCATGATGTGGCGCACCACGCTGTAGTCCTGCAGCGAGTCGCTGGACAGGTCCTTGCCGTAACCCGAGCGCTTGAGCCCGCCGTGGGGCATTTCGCTGGCGAGCATGAAGTGGGTGTTGATCCAGGTGCAGCCGTACTGCAGGCGGTTGGCGATCTGGAAGGCCTTGTCCAGGTTCTGCGTCCACACCGAGGAGGCCAGGCCGTATTCGGAGTCGTTGGCCCAGTCCACCGCCTGTTCCAGCTGGTCGAAGCGGGTCACGGTGACGACCGGGCCGAACACTTCGCGCTGGACGATCTCGTCCTGCTGCTTGCAGCCGGCCAGCAGGGTCGGCTGGTAGTAGAAGCCGGGGCCCGAGTGCACGGCGGCGCCGGTGACGCGCTCGATGTGCGGCTGGCCGAGGGCGCGCTCGACGAAGCTGGCCACGCGGTCGCGCTGGCGCGCGCTGATCAGCGGGCTGATCTCGTTGTCGGCGTCGCGCTTGCGGGCGAAGCGGATGCTCGCCACGGCGTCGCCCAGTTCGGCGACGAGGCGGTCATGGATGCCAGCCTGCGCATAGATGCGGCAGGCGGCGGTGCAGTCCTGGCCAGCGTTGTAGTAGCCGTGGGTGCGCACGCCCTGGACCACGGCTTCGAGGTCGGCGTCGTTGCAGACGATCACCGGCGCCTTGCCGCCCAGCTCCAGGTGGGTGCGTTTGAGCGTGCGCGAGGCGGCCTGGAGAATCTTCTGCCCAGTGACGATGTCGCCGGTGAGCGAGACCATGCGCACCTTCGGGTGGCTGACCAGATGGCTGCCGACGCCTTCGCCGCCGCCGCAGACGATATTGATCACACCGGCGGGGAGGATTTCCGCCAGCGCTGGCGCCAGCGCCAGGATGCTCAGCGGGGTGTGTTCGGACGGCTTGAACACCAGCGTGTTGCCGGCGGCCAGCGCTGGGGCGATCTTCCACGCCGCCATCATCAGCGGGTAGTTCCACGGCGCAATCGAAGCGACCACGCCCACCGGATCGCGGCGCACCATGCTGGTGTGGCCGGGCACGTATTCGCCGGCGAGCTGGCCCTGCTGGCAGCGCACGGCGCCAGCGAAGAAGCGGAACACATCGGCGGTGGCGGGGATGTCGTCCTGGCGCGCGAGATGCAGCGGCTTGCCGCAGTTCAGCGATTCCAGCTGGGCGAGATCATTGGCGCGTTTGTCGATGGCATCGGCGATGGCCAGCAGCGCGGCGGAACGTTGCGCGGGGGTAGTGCGGGCCCAGGCGGGGAAGGCGCGGTGCGCAGCGGCGATAGCTTGCTCGACCTGATCGATGGAGCCGTCGGCGATGCTGATAAGGGTCTCGCCGGTGGTCGGGTTGATGATCGGTTCGGCCATGCCTTCGCCGGCGACCAATTGGCCGTCGATCAGCAAGGCGGTATGCAGGGTTGCGCCGGTCATCCTGGAAGCTCGTCTTTTATCTGTCTTGTTTTCGGGGGCCATGTGCGTGCTCCGGTGTAGGGGCGGTGCCCGGAACTTGGCCCTTTGGTATGGGACGAGAGACTAGAGTCCGGACGTGGGGTCTACAAATTCTAATTACTGAAAGCGCCGTTCGATTAAATCGAACGCTGTAAGCCTCTAGATCGAAAGGCGTTTTGTGTGGAATGACGCTCAGGTGGCTGCCAATCCGTAGGGCGGATAACGCTGCAAGCGTTATCCGCCGTCCATCTCCTTCCGGTCCATTCGGCGGATAACCGCGAGCGGTTATTCGCCCTACGTTGGCCCGGCGTGTTTGTGTAATCCGGACCTCAGATCGACAGGCGTTTGGCGTTGGGCTGCTCGCGGGCGACGGTGAGGAACGGGTCTACCAGTGCCGGTCGCGCAGTGCCGCGACGCCAGGCCAGGCCGACGTCCAACGGTTCGGAAAGGTCCACCAGCGGCCGCGCCTCGATGATGTCGCCTTCCAGCGACCAGGGGCGGTAGGTCATGTCCGGCTGGATCGACAGGCCCAGGCCCGCCGCCACCAGGCTTCGCACGGCTTCCACCGAGGCGGTGCGCAGCGTCACCTGCGGCACCAGCCCGGCGCGCGACCAGATGCGCTGGGTGTGCAGGCCCATCTCGTCAGCGTTCAGCTGGATCAATGGCTCGCCGGCCACATCGGCCAGGCCGATGCTGTCGCGTTCCAGCAGCGGGTGCTGCGCCGGCAGCCACAGGCGGTGCGGCGAGTGGGTGAGCACCTCGGTCTGCAGGGCGTGGCGGTCTTCCAGGTTGGAGAGGATCAGCACGCCGACGTCGATCTCGCCGCTTACCAGCAGGTGCTCGATGTACGGGCGCTCGTCCTCTACCACGCGGGTCTTCACGTTGGGGAAGGCGCGCTGGAAGCGGTTGATCAGGTCGGCCAGGTAGTAGCCGGCCACCAGGCTGGTCACCCCGATGGTCAGGCTGCCGGCCACCTGGTCGGTGCTCTGTTGCAGGCTGCGCTTGGCGTTCTCCACGGTGGCCAGGATCAGGTGCGCCTGGCGCAGGAACTGGTGGCCCTGGTGGGTCAGGGTCATGCCCTTGGCGTGGCGGTCGAACAGGCGTACGCCGATCTCTTCTTCCAGCTGCTGGATGGCGAGGGTCAGGGTCGACTGGGAAATGAACACCGCCTGGGCGGCGGCGGAGATCGAGCCGGTCTCGGCGACGGCGATGAAGTGGCGGATCTGGCGGAGGGTCATCATGGGCGATTGGCCGCTGGCGCGCGGAGTCGCGATCTAGAGCCTTGTCTAGCCGGTCTCGGCACATTTCATTGTTGATTATCGAAAATCTATAGGAGCATTCTTTTTAATCGAATGAAAGCGGCCTATTTGCCCTGCGGACCCGCCGGCAAAGGTCCGCAATATCCGGAAGCACTCTGCAACTCCGCTCTGACAAGGCTGCGAGCTAGAGTCGGAGGCCTGACTTTTCGTACCGATAACTAGTGGAGATCGCCATGAACACACGTGGCCTGCTCGACCAACTGCTCAAGTCCGGGCAGGAACTGATGCAGAACAAGGGCCTGACCCAGCAGGGCGGCGGCCAAGCCGCACAGGGCAGCAGCAAGGGTGGCCTGGACCTGGGCAGCCTGCTGTCCGGCGCCGGTGGTGGCGCCCTGGCAGCCGGTGCGCTCGGCCTGCTGATGGGCAGCAAGAAGGCGCGCAAGGTAGGCGGCAAGGTCGTCGCCTACGGTGGCCTCGCGGCGCTGGGCGTGCTGGCCTACAAGGCCTACGGCAACTGGCAGCAGAAGCAGGCCAGCGCCCCGCGCGGCGAGCCGCAGACCGTCGACCGCCTGCCGCCGGCACAGGCCGAGCAGCACAGCCATGCCATCCTGCGGGCCATAGTCGCAGCGGCCAAGGCCGACGGACATATCGATGATCGCGAACGCCAGCTGATCGATGGCGAGATCGCCAAGCTCACCGGTGACCTCGAGCTGCAGGGCTGGCTCGACCGTGAACTGGCCAAGCCGCTGGACCCGGCCGAGGTCGCTCGCGCCGCCACCAGCGAGGAAATGGCTGCCGAGATGTACCTGGCCAGCCTGCTGATGGTCGACGAGACCAACTTCATGGAACGTGCCTACCTCGACGAACTGGCGCGCCAGCTGAGCCTCGATGCCGGCCTCAAGGTCGAGCTGGAAGCCCAGGCGCAGAAGGCGCTGGATGCGGTGCCCGCCTGAGCGGCGTGACCTTCCTCGCAAGCGCTGGATAAAGGGCGCGACTGCGCCGCTTCGCCTGGCACCCGATGGTGCCGGGCATCAGTCTCCGTCGCCGGGCGTCCCGACCATTCCGGGCCGGCTGGCGGACGGCGCTGGCGCATCGGTGTGGCGGGACTATCGTTGCCCAACGCACACCGCGCGATGGCGAGGGACTGGTCATGAACACAACCGATCTACTGGAACAACTGCTGCGGGCCGGACAGGGCTCGGCGGCGCAACAGCAACAGGGCGGCGCCGGTGGCGCGGACCCGCTCGGTGGCCTGGGTGGCCTGCTCGGCGGGTTGCTGGGCGGCGGCGGAGGCGGCGGTCTGGGTTCGATTCTCGGCGGTGGTAGCGCGGGCGGCTCCGGCGGTGGTGGTCTGGGCGGCCTGGGTGGTGTGCTGGGCAGCATGCTCGGTGGCGGCGCCAGTTCCGGCGGCGCTCCCCAGGGGCGTTCCACGGGCGGCGGCGTCAACTACGCCATGCTCGCCTCGCTGGGCATGATGGCTTACCAGGCCTATCAGAACTGGCAGCGCCAGCAGAATTCCAATCCCTCGCAGCAGCAATCGCTGACCACCGTCGACCAGCTCGATGGCCCCGAGGCCGAAGCCCACAGCCACGCGATACTCACTGCCATGCTCGCGGCTGCCAAGGCGGACGGCCGTATCGATGAGCGCGAGCAGGCCGCCATCCAGGCCGAGTTGCAGCGCCATGCCGGCGAGCCACAGTTGCAAGCGTGGATTGACGCCGAGATGCGCAAGCCGCTGGATGCCGCCGATGTAGCCGGGGCCGCTCAAGATGACCCCGCGGTGGCCGCGGAGATGTACCTGGTCAGCGTAATGCTGGTGGACGACCAGCAGGACGCCGAGCGCACCTACCTCGATGAACTGGCCTACAACCTCAACCTCGCCCCGGAACTCCAGGCGCACCTGGAACAGCAGGCGAAGGCCGGTGGCGAAGTAGCTTGATACAACTCAGGGCACGACCGTAGGAGCATTCGTACAATCTGACGGTCAGAGAGGCTCGGACGAACGCACCCTCGCGGCGCGTTCGTTCCTCAATTCTGCAAGGAGGCTTCATGCCATTCGCTCGTTTCACCCTGCCCGCCGCGCTGTTGCTCAGCGCTACTGCCACCCTGGCCAACGCCGCCAAACTGGAAGACGTCGCGCCCTATCCCAAGGCCGAGGACGGCTTCGTCCGCCAGGTCATCCACCTGCCCAAGCAGGCCCATGAAGAGAACTTCAAGGTCGAGATCCTCGCCGGCAAGACGCTGACCGTCGACTGCAATCGCCAGCGCCTGGGCGGCACCCTGGAAGAGAAGACCCTGGAAGGCTGGGGCTACTCCTACTACCGCCTGGACAAGGTCAGCGGCCCGGCCAGCACCCTGATGGCCTGTCCGGATGGCAAGAAGCACGAGGCCTTCGTGCCCGTGATCGGTGACGGCTTCGTGCTGCGCTACAACAGCAAGCTGCCCATCGTGGTCTACGCGCCGAAGGACGTCGAAGTGCGTTACCGCCTCTGGACCGCTTCCGACAAGGTCGATCACGCCCGCGCGGAGTAACGCCGCCGCTCTTGCTCTTGTGGGAGCGAGCTTGCTCGCGAACCGTCCCAGCACAGGTGTCGCCGGAAAGCCGTTCGCGAGCAAGCTCGCTCCTACATGAATGGCAACGCCCCGCAGCTAGCAGCCGCGGGGCGCTCCGCCTCAACCCAGGCTCAACGCCTGCGGCAACTCCGGCAACGGCACCCACACCTGACCCTGCCAATCCAGCACGCTCAACTGCTGGCGCTCCCAGCGCAGCAGGCGCCGGCGCGGCTGTTCATCTGGCGTCTGCTCATCCGCCCGCAGGCTGGGGACCACGGTCTGGGTGATCCACTGACGAATGCAGCGGTTTTCCGGGTGGTAGAAGTAGATCAGCGAGGCGTACAGGCCGGATTCGCTGATCAATTCCAGCTCCTCGGCCAGCCCGTGGTCGTTGAGGATCATCCGGCGGCACACCTGATCTGCATCGAGGTTGTTGCCGACGCGCTCTTCCAGAAAGGCCTGCATCAGCTTCGCCAGGTCGTGCACGACGAACCATGGCTGACCTTCGATCAGCAGGGCGCGGAGGCGGCGTTTGTGGCGGTAGAAGGTGGTGGGGATGAATTGTGCTGCGGGCTGCGCGGTGGCAGTGAAAGCTTCCATGGACATAGTGATTTCCTGTGAGATTGTTCAAAGCACCCCCTTTGTTCAGAAGGGGGTGACCGGGTACTTGAACACCGCTCACAGACGGCCCGCAGATTTCCCCTTTCGGGTTTTGTATAGCTGCGCGCTACCCGGCCATAGCAAAGGCTATAGCCGCCTAGTGCACATGCTTTCGGGCATGCGTCGTACCGCTGTGAGAGGGTGTGTTCAGCACCGGGGCGGAATCTAGTCCCTTAAGAAAAGCAGGTCAACTGCGAATCGGGCTACAGGGAGCGCTGAATCTCTATGTTTTAGGGCACCATTGCAGCTAATGCGGGAAGAAAAGGTGCCACTACAGGGCCAAATACCTGCATGTGATCCGAGAGAGTCGAAATGAAATTTTTATAATGATCCTTAAAAGCTTTGCTACCTTGATTTGAACGCATTTCTTCTACTGATGATGTGAGCTTTTCTATGATGGCTCTGTTTTCTTGCGACTTGTGGAGTGTACTCAGAAGTTCCTCGAATAATTTTTCATTTTCAGAGCTTCTTGTTGCTGTTTGGTTAGCGTGATGATTGCCTGCTGCAAGATTTTGAACGTCGCCAGTGATGTATGTGTTGAAAATTTGATTTACTTTTTCTTGAGGCACCGGGTTTGAGTTTGCTTGAGCTTCACCAGCATCAGGGTATTCGGATTCAATTTCTAGGACGAAATTTAATACTCTGTTTCTGACTGCGTCTAATGCAGCGACCACTGTGGCGACAGGGATAATTTTCCACGCTTGCATGCAGTTCATGTTTTCGTAGAATTTTTCACCTAGGTACGCCACAAGGTCCGGATTCCAAGGCTCGGAAAGTGTTCCGGAATTTGAATCCTCTACTAAGGACTCCAGTGCTGCAACTGGCTGCGTGAAATAGGAATAGGAAAGCTTTTTGTGGAATTTTTCATCAATGCAGAAGAGCGGGATGTCTGCATTTTTCAAACCTGATCCGAAAGGTCCAGAAAAGTGCCCTTTGGAATTTACTTTTATTATTCTATATTCAGGTAGTTCGTTGGCGTCTCTATATCCATTAAGCTCGCTTTCCACCCAGTTTTTGAATTCATTGTTGCCTAACCTGGCAGAAAGGACCTTGCACTTTCTAAGTAGGGTGGCAAGGCTGGTATTGGCATCTATTGCTGCATTTTGAATTTCTCTTAAAAGTGACATTTTGTTTCCTTATATTTTCTCTATTAAAAGTCTTAGAGGTGCCCTTTGTTAGAAGTGGTATTTTAGCTCTTTTCTTGTGCTCAGTCAGATACGTAAGGCGCGTAACGATTCAAGCACGTAGGGCGCATAACGCCCCAAACGTTATCCGCCATCTTATCGGCGGATAAAGCGTTTCGCTTTATGCGCCCTACGTGGGTGTTCCGATTTCCCCTCTCACCAGAATCCCCTGCTCCCGCCCACAGACTTCCACCAGAAAATCCCACACCAACCTCAACCGCACCGACCGGTGCAACTCCCGCCGCGTACACATCCAGTATTCCCGTTCGATGAACTCCTCCGGCAGTACCGGCACCAGCCGCGGGTCGTGCAGGCCCATGTACTGCGGAAGGATGGCGATGCCGATGCCCGCCTGGGCGGCTTGTTGCTGGGCGACCACGCTGGTGCTGCGGAAGACCACCTGCGGGTGGCGGCAGAAGCTGTGGTGGAACAGCAGTTCCTGGCTGAACAGCAGGTCGTCGACGTAGCCGATCCACGGGTGCTTGCACAGGTCGTCACGGTCGCGCAGGGGCGGGGCGTTTTCCAGGTAGGCGGGGCTGGCGAACAGGCTCAGGCGGTAGCGGGTGAGCAGGCGGCTGATGAGCAGGTCGGCACTGGGGCGTTCCAGGGTGATGGCGATATCCGCCTCGCGGTTGGTGATGCTGACGAAGCGAGGCACCGATACCAGTTCCACCTCCAGCCCAGGATAGCGCTGCATCAGTTCGCCCATGCGCGGGGCAAGGAACATGGTGCCCAGGCCTTCGGTGACGCCGATGCGGATCTGCCCCAACGGCGAGATGGCCTGGCTCATTTCCTCCTGGGCGAGGAGGGCGGTGTTCTCCATGGCCTCGGCGTGCTTGAGCAGCGCCTGGCCGGCCGGGGTGAGCTGGTAGCCGCCGGTGTGCTGGGCGAACAGCTGGGTGCCGAGGTCGCGCTCGATGCTCTCGATATGCCGCGCCACGGTGGCGTGGGTGGTGCCCAGGCGCTTGGCGGTGGTCAGCAGGCGGCCGCTGCGGTGCAGCTCGAGGAAGTAGCGCAGGTCATTCCAGTCGAACATGGGCGGCTCTCGTTGGCAGAAGGCGCACTGTTAGAAAACGCACAGCAGGTGACTCGAAACGACTGTTCTTTTATCACGAACGAACGACTAGGCTCAGTCGTCATACCCAAAAGAACAAGAAACGACGAGGTACTTTCCATGCCGCAGGCACTGGATGCTTATGACTACCTGATCGTCGGCGCGGGCCCCGCTGGCTGCCTTTTGGCCAATCGCCTGTCCGCCGACCCTGCCAACCGCGTGCTGCTGCTCGAAGCTGGCGGCCCGGACAACTATCCCTGGATCCACATCCCCGTCGGCTACCTCTATTGCATCGGCAACCCGCGCACCGACTGGTGTTTCGACACCGAAAAGGTGCCGGGCCTGAATGGCCGCGCCATCAAGTACCCGCGCGGGCGCACGTTGGGCGGCTGTTCCTCGATCAACGGCATGATCTACATGCGCGGCCAGGCGCTGGACTATGACGGCTGGGCTGCCGAGGGAAACCCTGGCTGGGGCTGGAACGACCTGCTGCCGCTATTCATGAGAATGGAGGACCACTTCGGCGGATCGAGCGAACTGCACGGCTCCGGCGGCGAATGGCGGGTGGAGAGGCAGCGCCTGTCGTGGGCGATTCTCGATGCCTTCCGTGAGGCGGCGGCGCA
Organism: Pseudomonas multiresinivorans; assembly: GCF_012971725.1. Classification (NCBI taxonomy): domain Bacteria; kingdom Pseudomonadati; phylum Pseudomonadota; class Gammaproteobacteria; order Pseudomonadales; family Pseudomonadaceae; genus Pseudomonas; species Pseudomonas multiresinivorans. The sequence continues at coordinate 5,484,065 of NZ_CP048833.1, read as the reverse complement.
GGCGGGCATCCCGTCCGTGGAAGACTTCAACGGCGGCGACAACGAAGGCTGCGGCTATTTCCAGGTGAACCAGCGTTCCGGCGTGCGCTGGAATGCGTCGAAGGCCTTCCTGCGGCCCATCGCCAATCGCGCCAATCTCACTGTGCTGACCAACGTCGAGGCCCACCGCGTGCTGCTGGAAAACGGTCGCGCGGTTGGCCTGGAAGTGAACTGGCAGGGTGCTCGCCGTGAACTGCGGGCCCGGCGCGAGGTGATCCTCTGCGCCGGGGCGATCAATACGCCGGTGTTGCTGCAACGCTCCGGCATCGGCCCGCGTGATCTGCTGGAGAAGCACGGAATCGGCTTGCGCCATGAGCTTTCCGGGGTGGGCGGCAACCTGCAGGATCACCTGCAACTGCGCCTGATCTACCGCATGAACGGCGCGCCTTCGCTGAACCAGATTGCCTCCACGCTGTGGGGCAAGATGGGCATGGGCCTGGAGTACCTGTTCAAGCGCAGCGGGCCTCTGTCCATGGCGCCGAGCCAGTTGGGTGCGTTCGCCAAGTCCGACCCGAGCCAGCGTTCGGCCAACCTCGAATACCACGTGCAGCCGCTGTCGCTGGAGCGTTTCGGCGAGCCGCTGCACAGCTTCCCGGCGTTCACCGCCTCGGTGTGCGACCTACGCCCGTTGAGCCGTGGAACGGTGACGCTGCGCTCGCTCGACCCGCGGGACAAACCGGTGATCCAGCCCAATTACCTGAGCCACCCGCAGGACCTGCGCGTAGCCGCCGATGCCATCCGCCTGACCCGGCGTATCGCCGCCGCACCCGCGCTGGCGCGTTTCAACCCGGTGGAGTTCAAGCCCGGCCCGGATTACCAGACCGAGGAAGACCTGCACCGCGCCGCCGCCGAGATCGGCACCACCATCTTCCACCCGGCCGGAACCTGCCGCATGGGGCAGGGCGAGGGCGCGGTGGTCGACAGCCAGTTGCGTGTGCACGGCATTCCCGGCCTGCGCATTGCCGACGCCTCGATCATGCCTAGCCTGACTTCCGGCAACAGTTGTTCGCCGGTGCTGGTGATCGCGGAAAAGGCCGCGCAGATGATTTTGAGCGAACCCGCGCGCGGCGCGGAGGTCATCCCTTCCAGTGGGCGCGCACAGGAGGAAGCTCCGGTGGCGTGACGGCGTGCGGCCGAAAGCTGCACGGTTTGTAGGATGGGTGGAGCGGAGCGATACCCATGCGGAAGCTGCGCAGTCATCGATGGGTATCGCTTCGCTCCACGCCATCCTACGTATTTGTTGTACAGAGTCGCTCCTACGAAGAGCTGAAAAAACCGGTATCGCGCGGTGTGAAAACCGCGGCAGTCGAGGCTGACAAAAACAAGAGCCCCCAGAAGGGGCAGGAGAGCCCGTAATGACCGATGTAGCACAGCCCAGCTCCTATGAGCGTCCCGCGACTACGCGTCGCGACGAGCGCAAGGTGATCTTCGCCTCGTCGCTCGGCACGGTGTTCGAGTGGTACGACTTCTTCCTCTACGGCTCGCTGGCGGCGATCATCGCCAAGCACTTCTTCGCCGGGGTCAACGACACCACCGCCTTTATCTTCGCCCTGCTGGCGTTCGCCGCCGGCTTCCTCGTCCGCCCCTTCGGCGCGCTGGTATTCGGTCGCCTGGGCGACATGATCGGGCGCAAGTACACCTTCCTCGTCACCATCCTGCTGATGGGCCTGTCGACCTTCGCCGTCGGCCTGCTGCCGGCCTACGCCACCATCGGCGTGGCGGCACCGGTCATCCTCATCGTGTTGCGCCTGTTGCAGGGCCTGGCGTTGGGCGGTGAGTACGGCGGCGCGGCGATCTACGTGGCCGAGCACGCGCCGGACCACAAGCGTGGCGCCTATACCAGCTGGATCCAGTGCACCGCCACCGGCGGGCTGCTGCTGTCGCTGGTGGTGATCTGGGGTTGCCGCCAGCTCACCGGGCCGGAGTTCGAAACCTGGGGCTGGCGCCTGCCGTTCCTGATTTCCATCGTGCTGCTGGGCATCTCCACCTGGATTCGCCTGTCCATGCACGAGTCGCCGGCGTTCCTGAAGATGAAGGCCGAAGGCAAGGTGAGCAAATCGCCGCTCAAGGAGTCCTTCACTAACTGGAGCAACCTGAAGATCGTCCTGATCGCGTTGTTCAGCATCAACGCCGGGCAGGCGGTGACCTTCTACGCGGCGCAGTTCTACGTGATGTTCTTCCTCACCCAGGTGCTGAAGGTCGACCCAGCGCTGTCCAATGGAATGCTGATCGTCGCACTGGTGATCGGTGCGCCGCTGTTCGTGATCATGGGCTGGCTGTCGGACAAGGTCGGGCGCAAGCCGGTGCTGATCACCGGGTTGCTGCTGGCCACGGTGCTGTACTTCCCGCTGTTCAAGGCGCTGACCCACTACGCCAACCCGCAGATCGACGCGGCCTCGCGCCAGGCGCCGGTCACGGTGATGGCGGACCCGGCTACCTGCACCTTCCAGTTCGATCCGGTGGGCAAGGCCAAGTTCGACAGCGCCTGCGACAAGGCCAAGACCCTGCTGGTGAAAGGCGGCGTGCCCTACAGCACGGTGGCCGCGCCGGCTGGCAGCGAGTTGGTGGTGACGGTCGGCGAGAAGCGCATCGAAGGCTTCGACGCCGCCGCGCTGGGCGCTGCCGTGAAGGATGCCGGTTACCCGACCGTGGCTGATTCCTCGCTGGTGAACCGGCCGATGGTGGTGGCGATCATCGTCGCGCTGATCTTTATCGCCACCTGCTGCTATGGCCCTCTGGCGGCGCTGATGGTCGAGCTGTTCCCGACGCGCATCCGCTATACCTCGCTGTCGCTGCCGTACCACATCGGCAACGGCTGGTTCGGCGGGCTGCTGCCGACCATCTCGTTCGCGCTGGTGGTGTACACCGGGAACATCTTCTACGGCCTGTGGTACCCGGTGCTGATTACAGCGATGAGCCTGGTGTGCTCGCTGCTGTTCCTGCGGGAGACCAAGGACAACGACATCCACGCCGATTGAGCGGCGCTTGAAGTGAGCCAGGCTCGCGCAATGCGGGCCTTGTTCATGGCGCGGAGGTATCGCGGCGACACGGTGTCGCTTACCCTATGCCGACTTGGCCCGCGCAGCGGGCCATTCGTATTGGAGTTCGAGCATGAGTCAAGAGATCGCCACCGTTACCGTCAGCGCCGAGCACTGGGGCCGCGAGGCCGAAGCAGTGGATAACGCCCGCGTCGCCATCAGCCTCAGCGCTCCCGAAGAGGGCGTGATCGAGGTGCGTTTCAAGGGCCAGCTGGATGCCCCGGAAGAGCCGACCCACGTCTGCGTGACGCTGGATAACGGGTTGTCCTATTACGGCGAGATCCAGGGCGGCGAGGCGAATGAAGAGGGCGGCTGGCTGCGCTTCGAAGGCGAGCTGATCGATCTGGAAGGCTTCTGAATCAGAGTTCGTAGGATGGCGTAGGAGCGGACTTCGTCCGCGATGTCTCGCGCGGCGGACTGGAGCCTTGCAGGAAGGCCCGGCGTCTGGTGCCGAGCCCCCACAAAAAAACCGTCCAATAAAAAACCGGCCACCAGGGCCGGTTTTTCATTGCCTGTGGATAACCTCACTGTTGCGGGAACATCCCCTCGATGCGCTTGGCGAAGGCATTGGCCAGCGGGCCATCGGCGAGCAGCAGCAGGTAGTCGTGCTCGGACTTGGCCGCCGGGGCGATCTGGTACTTCAGGGTGCCTGAAGCAACCTGGCCGACCACCGGTACGGTCAGGGTGCCGACGCATTCCAGTACGCCGCTGTCCGGGTCCTTGTCGATGATTGCCACGTCCTTCAGTTCGGCCTTGCTCAGCGCATCGGACTGGGCGGAAAGCGCGCCGGAGAGGAAGACCTTCACCAGCTGGTTCTTCACGTCGTCCGAGCCGCAGACCTTCGCCTCGTTACCCCCGCAGGCGCTCAACAGCGCGGCGGCGGCCAGCACGGCCGAGAATTTCAACAGTTTCATCTATCCACCCTGTGGCGTTCCATGATGGCCATTGGATAGGAAATTGCCGGAAAAATTCCCTGTCACCTCGTCCCGTTTCGCCAGCTCGACGGCGAAACGGGAGTAGGGCCATGGGCCGTCAGACCACGAAGCGCGCCACCATGCCGTTCAGGTCCACGGCCAGGCGCGACAGTTCCTGGCTTGCCGCGCTGGTCTGGGTGGCACCGGCCGAGGTCTGGGTCGCCAGGTCGCGGATGGTCAGCAGGTTGCGGTCCACCTCGCGGGCGACCTGGGCCTGTTCCTCGGTGGCGCTGGCGATCACCAGGTTGCGTTCGTTGATCAGCGACATGCGTTCCAGGATCACCTGCAGCGAGGCGCCTGCCTCGCCGGTGCGGCTGACGGTGCGCTCGGCGTGGGCGGTACTGCTGAGCAGGGCGGTGACGGTGCGATCGCTGCCGTTCTGGATGGCCGACACCAGCTCCTCGATCTCGCGGGTCGAGCTCTGCGTGCGCTGGGCCAGCGAGCGAACTTCGTCGGCGACCACCGCGAAACCACGCCCGGCCTCGCCGGCGCGGGCAGCTTCGATGGCGGCGTTGAGCGCCAGCAGGTTGGTCTGCTCGGCGACGCTGCGGATCACTTCCAGCACCTTGCCGATGTCCTGCGCCTGGTTCGCCAGGGCTTCGGCCTGCTGCGAAGCCTGGCCCACTTCACCAGCCAGGATGCCGATGGCGCTGGAGGTTTCGTCCACCCGCTCGCTGCCGCTGCGTGCGGCGTCGATGGCCTCGCGGGAGGCGGCGGAGGTCGAGGCGGCGTTGCTGGCCACTTCCTCCACGGCGCTGGTCATCTGGTTGACCGCGGTGGCGGCCATCTCGATCTGGTCGCTCTGCTGCTGCAGCGCGCGGCTGCTGTCGTCCATGACGCTGTGCATTTCCTCGGCGGCCGAAGCCAGTTGGCTGGCCGAGTTGCCGATGCCGCGAATGGTCTCGCGCAGGCTGTTCTGCATGTCCGCCAGGGCGTTGAGCAGTTGCGCCGGCTCATCGCGGCCCTCGACGGTGAAGCGTTGGCTGAGGTCGCCGCTGGCGATGGTCCGGGCCACGCGCACCGCCTGGCCGAGCGGCACGACGATGCTGCGGGTGAGTTGCCAGGCCAGCAGCAGGGTCAGGCCGACGCTCAGCAGGAGGATTACGCCAACCACCAGCCGGCCGCTCTGGAACTGCTCTACGGCGCGGTCGGCGGCAGCGGCGGCGCCATTGCGGTTGAGGTCGATCAGTGCGGTGAGGCGCTTGTTCAGCTCCGCGCCCTGCTGGGTGATGTTGCCGTTGAGGATGTGCAGCGCGCCTTCGTCGTCGTTCTGGCGGACCTTTTCCACCAGTTGGTCGACGAAACCGAGGTAGCCGTCCAGCGTCTGGCGCAGCTCATCGGTGCGCTGCTGTTCTTCGGCGCTGAGAATCAGCTGGCGGTAGTCGGCGAGCACCTTGTCCTTGTCCTGCCGCGCCTCGGCGATCAGGGCCAGGCTGTGCTGGCGCGCGGTGCTGTCGTGGTTGACCAGCAGGCGCATGGATTCCAGGCGAATGCGGGCGATGTCGCCCGACAGCTGGTTCATCTGGTTGATGCTCAGCAGCCAGTTACTGTCGATTTCCTCGGAAGCGGCGCGCAGCGTCGACAGCTTGTACAGCGAGAACAACCCGAGAAACACCAGGAGCAGGCCCATGACAGCGAAACCCAGGGACGCGCGGCGGCCAATACTCATGCTTCTGAACATCGTGAATTTCCCTTTTCTTCATCCATTGTGTTGGGCCCGTGGGCCTGCCGTGTGCGGTGATGGCGCAGTGATATTACTGGGCGCCATTTTTTCGCAGCAGTGGCAAAACAGGACTAGCAGACGAAAAACCTGTCCGCTTTTGGATAGGGGTTCATTCAGACCAGCGTGAGCCAGGCCAGCGCTGCGTAGCGCCCGACCTTGGCCAGCGTGACCAGCAGCAGGAAGCGCCACAACGGCTCGCGCATGACGCCGGCGATCAGCGTCAGCGGGTCGCCGATCACCGGCGCCCAGCTCAGCAGCAGCGACCAGCTGCCGAAGCGCTGGTAGTGGTGCTGGGCCTTCTCCAGCGCACGCTCACTGACCGGGAACCAGCGCCGCCCACGCCAGCGCTCGATGCCCCGGCCGAGCAGCCAGTTCACCAGCGAACCGAGTACGTTGCCAAGGCTGGCAGCGAGCAGCAGCGACCACAGTGGGTACTGCCCACCCAGCAGCAGGCCGACCAGCACGGCTTCAGATTGCAGCGGCAGCAGGGTGGCAGCGCCGAAGGCGGAGAGGAAAAGGCCAAGGTGAGCGGCCAGGGCAAGGCTGAACATGAGTCTTGGATTGGCCGAGGGAAATGGAGCGTCGGAATGGCAGAACCGACGTACTAAAAATTCGGAATAAAGAGATAAGGTTCCAGCGTCTCCGGATACTATATGTCCTATCTTGCTGAGGATTTAGTAGGAATTTACATTCGCGCGACTGCTCGCCCGAATCCATCATCCGTCGGCACGCCACACATCTTCTGGGGAACGCTGTGAAGAACTGGACTTTACGCCAACGCATCCTGGCCAGCTTTGCCGTCGTCATCGCGATCATGTTGCTGATGGTGGTGATTTCCTACACCCGTCTGCTTCGCGTGGAAGCCAGCACGAAGCGGGTCAGCGAAGATGCCATGCCCGGCACCTATGCCCTGACCACGGTGCGCTCGGCCTGGACCGACAGCATCCTGCTGACCCAGGTGCTGGTCGGCTTGAGCGACGGCAAGCCCTACGATGAGGCGCGCCGCCAGGAGTTTCGTGCCAACCACGATGTGCTGGTCGAGCGGGTCGCCCTCTACGAGCGGACGATCACGGACACCCGTGACAAGGAGATGCTCGCTCACTTCAAGCAGCAGGTGAACGAGTACGACGCTCTTCTGGGGCAGGTGTTGCAGCTCTATACCACGGACCGCGAGGGTGCCCGGCGGCTACTGCTGGAACGCCTGGAGCCGATGTGGGAAGACGGCCGCAAAACGCTGAACCAGTTGATCTCGCTGAACAAGGAGATCGCCGATGCCGCCGCTGACAATATCGTCACCGAAGTGACCACGGCCAAGGCGATCATGCTTGTCTCCCTGCTGCTGGCGATGGTCGCTGCGGCGGTCTGCGGGCTGCTGCTGATGCGCGCCATCACCGAGCCGGTGCGCCAGGTGGTGAAAGGCCTGCAGGTCATGGGCGGCGGCGACTTCACCACGCGCCTGGCCATGGAGCGCAACGACGAATTCGCCGTGATCGAAACCGGCTTCAACGGCATGGCTGAGGAGCTCAAGGGCCTGGTATCGCAGGCGCAGCGCTCGGCCATCCAGGTGACCACCTCGGTGACCGAGATCGCCGCTACCTCCAAGCAGCAGCAGGCCACCGCCACCGAGACGGCCGCCACCACCACCGAGATCGGCGCCACCTCGCGGGAAATTGCCGCCACCTCCCGCGACCTGGTGCGCACCATGACCGAGGTGTCGTCGGCTGCCGAGCAGACTTCCACCCTGGCCGGCTCCGGCCAGCTGGGCCTGGCGCGCATGGAAGAAACCATGCACCACGTGATGGGCGCCGCCGAGCTGGTCAACGCCAAGCTGGCGATCCTCAACGAGCGCGCCGGCAACATCAACCAGGTGGTCACCACCATCGTGAAAGTGGCCGACCAGACCAACCTGCTGTCGCTCAACGCCGCCATCGAGGCAGAGAAGGCCGGCGAGTACGGCCGTGGCTTCGCCGTGGTCGCCACCGAAGTGCGCCGCCTGGCGGACCAGACGGCGGTGGCCACCTACGACATCGAACAGATGGTCCGCGAGATCCAGTCCGCCGTGTCCGCTGGCGTGATGGGCATGGACAAGTTCTCCGAGGAGGTGCGTCGCGGCATTTCCGAAGTCGGCCAGGTCGGCGAGCAGCTCTCGCAGATCATCCAGCAGGTGCAGGCGCTGGCGCCGCGAGTGCAGATGGTCAACGAAGGCATGCAGGCCCAGGCCACCGGCGCCGAGCAGATCAACCAGGCGCTGGTGCAGCTCGGCGAGGCCACCGGGCAGACCGTGGAATCCCTGCGCCAGGCGAGCTTCGCCATCGACGAGCTGAACCTCGTGGCCAACGGACTGCGCAATGGCGTCTCCCGCTTCAAGGTCTGACGCCGCCGCGGCGGGCAGGCTGTACCTGCAATTCCGCCTGGGTGCGGACCGCTATGCGCTGGACGTCCATGACGTCATCGAGGTGCTGCCGGTGCCCACGCTCAAGCGCGTGCCGGAAGCGCCGAACTGGATCGCCGGGCTGTTCCCGCATCGCGGCGAACTCTTGCCGGTGCTTGACCTGAGCCAGTTGGCCTTCGGCTACAGCGCGCCGCGTCGTACCAGCACGCGCCTGGTGCTGGTGCGTTACCGCGCTGCAGTCGATGGCCCGGAACAGCGGCTCGGGTTGATCCTCGAACAGGCCACCCACACCCTGCGCCGTGATCCGGCGTCCTTCCGCGAGTACGAGCTGGACAACGGCAGCGCCCGCTATCTCGGCCCTGTGCTGGAGGACGAGCAGGGCCTGCTGCAGCGCGTCGGTGTCGACCAATTGCTCAGCGACGAAGCCCGCGCGCGCCTGCTGCGCGATTCGGGAGGAGCGCCGGCATGACCGATCCGCGCTTCGCCCAATTGCTCAAGGAACGTATCGGCCTGGATGCCGAGTCGGTGGGCGACGCCGTGATCGAGCGCGCCGTGCGTCAGCGCATCAACAAGGCCAGCAACGGCAACGCCGAGCACTACTGGATGCTCCTGCAGGGTTCTGCCGAGGAAGTGCAGGCACTGATCGAGGCGGTGATAGTCCCGGAGACCTGGTTCTTCCGCTACCCCGAATCCTTCGGCGCGCTGGCGGATCTCGCGTCCCGGCGCGTGCTGGAACTGGCCGGTACGCGGCCGCTACGGGTGCTCAGCCTGCCGTGCTCCACTGGCGAGGAGCCGTATTCCATCGTCATGGCGCTGCTGGATGCGGGCCTCGCGCCGTCCGCCTTCCAGGTCGACGCGCTGGACGTCAGCCGCGCGGTGCTGGAGCGGGCGGAAGAGGGGCGTTATGGACGCAACTCCTTCCGCGGCTCCAACCTGGAGTTCCGCGACCGCCATTTCAGCGCCGATGGCAACGATTACCAGCTCGCCGAGGCGGTGCGCCGCAAGGTCCGCTTCCGCGTCGGCAACCTGCTGGCGCAGGGCTTGCTGGCCGGCGAGGCGCTCTATGACTACGTGTTCTGCCGCAATCTGCTGATCTATTTCGACCGGCCGACCCAGGAGCAGGTGGTGGAAGTGTTGTGTCGCCTCACACGGCCGGATGGCGTGCTGTTCATCGGCCCGGCCGAGGCCAGCCTGATGTCGCGCATCGGCCTGCGCCCGCTGGGTGTCCCGCAATCCTTCGCCTTCCCCCTGGAAAGCGCCGAACCGGCTCCCCGCGTGGCGCCACTGAACTGGACCGCGCCGGCGCCGATCCCGCGTCCGGCTCTGCCCAAGCCCGCGCCGGTGCGCCCGCGCCTGGCCGCCAAACCCGAGCAGCCGGTCACTGTGCCCGCCGGAAACGCGCTGGAGGAGATCGCCCGGCTGGCCAACTCCGGCCACGCCGCCGAAGCGCGCCAGCGCTGCGAGGCGCTGCTGGCCGAGAAGGGCCCGGACGCCGAAGCTTTCTACTGGCTCGGCCTGCTGGCCGATGCCCAGGGCAACGGCAGCGAGGCCCAGGCTTTCTACCGCAAGGCCCTGTACCTGCAACCCGACCACCAGGAAAGCCTGCAGCACCTGGCCGCGCTGCTCGCGGCCCAGGGCGACACGGCCGGCGCCCGCCGCCTGCAGGAGCGCGCCGCGCGAGGAGTGAAGCGCAATGGTTGAACGCGACTCTTCATCCATCGGCAGCTCGGTCTTCAACAGCGATCTGCCGACGGTGGACGACTGCTGGAACCGCATCGGCGTGCGCGGTGACCGCAGCTGCCCGAAGCTGGCCGAGCACATCCATTGCCGCAACTGCCCGGTGCATGCCGCCGCCGCCATCAGCCTGCTGGACCGCTACGCGCTGGGCAGCGAGGGAGCGCAGCTGGCGCCGGTCGAAACCACTGATGCGGCCATCGAAGAGGGCCGCCCGCACCTGATCTTCCGTCTCGGCGAAGAATGGCTGGGCCTGCCCACCCGCGCCCTGGCCGAGGTGGCACCGTCCTGCGTCGTGCATTCGCTGCCGCACCAGCGCTCGCCAGCGCTGCTGGGCGTGGCCAATGTGCGTGGCACCCTGGTGGCGTGCATTTCCCTCGGCGAACTGCTCGGCCTCGACAACCGTACGGCCACTCGTGACGATGCCCGCGTCGTGCCGCGCATGCTGATCCTGGCGGCCGTTGGCGGGCCGATCATTTCGCCGGTGGACGAGGTGGAAGGCATTCATGAATTGGAGGAGAAGGCCATCGTCGAAGCCGCGTCTCAGGGCCACGCCGCCAATGACCGCTTCACCCGTGGCGTGATGCAGTGGCGCAACCGCAGTATCCGCCTGCTCGACCAGGAAGCCCTGCTCGATGCCGCCACCCGGAGCCTCGCATGACCCCGGACCAGATGAAGGACGCATCGATGCTGGAGCTGTTCCGCCTGGAGGCGGAGGCCCAGACGCAGGTGCTGGTGCAGGGCCTGATGGCGCTGGAGCGCAACCCGACCCAGGCCGACCAGCTCGAAGCCTGCATGCGCGCGGCGCACTCGCTCAAGGGGGCGGCGCGGATCGTCGGGCTGGATGCCGGCGTGCAGGTCGCCCATGTGATGGAAGACTGCCTGGTCGGCGCCCAGGAGGGCCGCCTGCTGCTGACCTCCGGGCATATCGACGCGCTGCTGGCCGGCACCGATATCCTCCTGCACGTCGCCGACGCCCAGCCCGAGCGTGCGGAGCAGGCCCAGCAGGGCGTGCCGGCCATGGTCGAGTGCTTGCAGGCACTGCTTTCCGGAAAACCCCCGGCACCGCCTGCGCCTCCCGTTGCCATGCCGGTCGAACCGGCTCCTGCCGCCATTGAGGCGGCTACTGCATCGCCCACGCCGCCTCCCGCTTCCGTCGAGCCGGCACCCCGTCGCCGCTCCAGCGACAGCGATGAAGCCGGCGAACGCGTGCTGCGGGTCACCGCCGAGCGCCTGAACCAACTGCTCGACTATTCCAGCAAGTCGCTGGTGGAGTCCCAGCGCCTTAAGCCGCTGCTCGATTCCCTGCAGCGCCTCAAACGCATCCAGGCCAGTGCCAGCCGCGTACTGGATGGCGCCCGCGATGCCGCCAGCACGGCCAATCTCGACGCTGAGGCGCAGGCCTATCTGGCCGACGCGCGCCGCTTGGTCGGCGAGTGCCAGCAACTGCTCAGCGAGCAGATCGCCGAGCTGGACGAATTCAGCTTCAAGGCCGGCCAGCGCGCGCAGTCGCTCTACGACACCGCGCTGTCCTGCCGCATGCGTCCCTTCTCCGACGTCCTCTCCGGGCAGGCGCGGATGGTCCGTGACCTCGGTCGCTCACTGGGCAAGGCCGTGCGCCTGGACGTGCAGGGCGCGACTACCCAGGTCGACCGCGATGTGCTGGAAAAGCTCGAAGCGCCGCTCACTCACCTGCTGCGCAACGCCGTCGACCACGGCATCGAATCCGCCGAGGTACGCGCCCGCGCCGGCAAGCCGGAACAGGGCAGCATCCAGCTGCTGGCCCGTCATCACGCCGGCATGCTGGTACTGGAGCTGCAGGATGACGGCGGCGGCGTCGATCTCGACCGCTTGCGCACGGCCATCGTCCGCCGCCAGCTGTCCACCGAGGAAACCGTGGCGCGCCTCACCGAGGACGAGCTGCTGAGCTTCCTGTTCCTGCCCGGCTTCAGCATGCGCGAGCAGGTCACCGAGGTGTCCGGTCGCGGCGTCGGCCTGGATGCCGTACAGCACATGGTGCGCCAGCTGCGCGGCGGCATCCGCATGGAGCAGGTACCCGGGCAGGGCGCGCGTTTCCATCTGGAAGTGCCGCTGACGCTTTCCGTGGTGCGCAGCCTGGTCGTCACCATCGGCGGCGAGGCGTATGCCTTCCCGCTGGCACACATCGAGCGCATGCGCCGCCTGGCGGCGGACGAGATCGTCCAGCTCGAAGGCCGCCAGCAGTTCTGGCATGAAGGACGGCACGTCGGCCTGGTCTCCGCCAGCCAGCTGTTGCAGCGCCCCGATGGCGAAGGCTCGCCGGACGAGATTCCGGTGGTGGTGATCCGCGATCGGGAAAGCGCCTACGGCGTGGCGGTGGAAAAGTTCATCGGCGAGCGCACCCTGGTGGTAGTGCCGCTGGATGCCCGGCTGGGCAAGGTGCAGGACGTTTCCGCCGGTGCGCTGCTGGATGACGGCACGCCGGTGTTGATCCTCGACGTCGAGGACATGCTGCGCTCGGTGGAGAAGCTCCTGGCCACCGGTCGGCTCGAACGCATCGATCCTGCCGGGCGCCTCGCCGGCCCGGCGCGCAAGCGCGTGCTGGTGGTGGACGACTCGCTCACCGTGCGCGAACTGGAACGCAAGCTGCTGCTGGGGCGGGGATATGACGTTGCCGTGGCGGTGGACGGCATGGACGGCTGGAACGCCCTGCGCTCGGAGCATTTCGACCTGGTCATCACCGACATCGACATGCCGCGCATGGACGGTATCGAGCTGGTGACCCTGATCCGCCGCGACACCCGCCTGCAATCGCTGCCGGTGATGGTGGTGTCCTACAAGGACCGCGAAGAAGACCGTCGACGCGGCCTGGATGCCGGCGCCGACTATTATCTGGCCAAGGCCAGCTTCCATGACGAGGCCCTGCTGGACGCGGTGGTCGACCTGATCGGAGGAGCCCACGGGTGAAGATAGGGATAGTCAACGATATGCCGCTGGCGGTGGAGGCGATGCGCCGCGCGCTCGCCTTCGAGCCGGCGCACCGCATCGTCTGGGTCGCCGCCAACGGCGCCGAAGCGCTGGAAATGTGCGCGGTGCACAAGCCCGACGTGGTCCTCATGGACCTGCTGATGCCGGTGATGGATGGCGTCGAGGCCACGCGCCGGATCATGGCCCAGAGCCCCTGCGCGATCATCGTCGTCACGGTCGACCTGGAACAGAACATGAGCCGCGTGTTCGACGCCATGGGCAATGGCGCGGTGGACGCGGTGAATACTCCGAGCATGGGCGCCGGCGACCCCGCCGAGGCGGCTCGCCCGTTGCTGCGCAAGCTGCAGAACCTGGCCTGGCTCAATGCCCCGCGCGACAGCCGCCCTGCCACCAGTACGGTGCCGGCGCGCAAGGGCGGCGGTGCTCGCAAGCTGGTCGCCATCGGCTCTTCGGCGGGCGGCCCGGCGGCGCTGGCGGACCTCTTCGCGAAGCTGCCGGCGGATTTCCCGGCGGCCATCGTGGTCGTCCAGCACGTCGACGAGGTGTTTGCCGCCGGCATGGCCGAGTGGCTCTCCACCCAGTCGAAGATTCCCGTGCGCCTGGCGCGCAACGGCGAGCCGCCGCAGCCGGGCTGCGTGCTGCTGGCCGGCACCAATCACCATATCCGGCTGGTCAAGGGCGGCGAACTGGCCTACACCGCCGAACCCAGCGGCCACATCTACCGGCCATCCATCGATGTGTTTTTCGACAGCGTGGTGGAGTACTGGTCCGGTGATGCAGTCGGTGTGCTGCTGACCGGCATGGGCCGGGACGGCGCCGAGGGATTGAAGCGCATGCGCGAACGCGGTTTCTTGACGCTGGCCCAGGACCAGGCCAGCAGCGCCGTGTACGGTATGCCCAAGGCCGCGGCGGCGATCGGTGCCGCCGTGGAGATTCGCGCGCTGGGCGACATCGCCCGAAGACTCGCTGAAGTCTGCGCCTGAGTGCAGGCTACGGAGCCCCATCAGATGAACCCTTTGACGAGTGACTACCCCGTGAACATCCCAGGCGATTCCGCTGTGATGGTGCTGCTGGTGGACGATCAGCCGATGATCGGCGAAGCCGTGCGCCGCGCGCTGGCGGACGACCCCAGCATCGACTTCCATTTCTGCTCCGATCCGCACCAGGCCATTGCCCTGGCCATCCAGATCAAGCCCACGGTGATCCTCCAGGACCTGGTGATGCCCGGCGCCGACGGCCTCTCGCTGGTGCGCGAGTACCGTGCCAATCCGGCTACGCGTGACCTGCCGATCATCGTCCTGTCGACCAAGGAAGACCCGGCGGTGAAGAGCGCGGCGTTCGCCGCCGGCGCTAACGACTACCTGGTCAAGCTGCCCGACGCCATCGAGTTGATCGCGCGGGTGCGCTACCACTCGCGCTCCTACCTGGCGCTGCTGCAGCGCGACGAGGCCTACCGGGCCCTGCGCGAGAGCCAGCAGCAGTTGCTGGAAACCAACCTGGTGCTGCAGCGGCTGATGAATTCCGACGGCCTCACCGGGCTGTCCAACCGCCGGCACTTCGACGAATACCTGGAAATGGAGTGGCGCCGCGGCCTGCGTGAGCAGACCCAGCTGTCGATCCTGCTGATGGATGTCGACCACTTCAAGGCCTACAACGACACCTTCGGCCACGTGCAGGGCGACGAGGCGCTGCGCCAGGTGGCCGGAGCGATCCGCGCCAGCGCCAGCCGCCCCTCGGACCTGCCGGCGCGCTACGGCGGCGAGGAGTTCGTCATGGTCCTGCCCAACACCTCTCCCGGCGGCGCACGCCTGCTGGCGGAGAAGCTGCGGCGCCTGGTGCAGGACCTGAACATCCGCCACGAACTGCCCACCCCGGGCTCGTCGCTGACCATCAGCATCGGCGTGGCGACGCTGATCCCCCAGGCCGGGCAGGCCTGCCGCCAGCTCATCGAACTGGCCGACCAGGCGCTCTACAACGCCAAGCACGGCGGGCGCAACCAGGTGGCCATCGCCGGTTGAGCGGGCGGGGAGGGCGCGAAAACGGTGGGCGTGCTTTGTCGCAAAGCCTGAAAAGGCGGCGAAAAATCACGTATACTTGCCGGCTTTTCTACGCCCTTTACCCGTGAGAGATGCCCGCCATGGAAATCCAACCGATCCTCAACAGCATCAAGGACCTCACCGACCGTACCCAGTCGATTCGGGGGTATCTTTGACTACGATCTGAAACATGATCGTCTGATCGAAGTAAACCGCGAGCTGGAAGACCCGGCGGTCTGGAACAAGCCCGAATACGCCCAGAATCTGGGCCGCGAGCGCGCCATGCTGGCGCAGATCGTCGAGACCCTCGACGAGCTCACCGGCGGTCTGGCCGACTCCCGCGACCTGCTCGACATGGCGGTCGAGGAGAATGACGAAGGCGCCGTCGGCGACGTCGAAGCCGAAGTTCAGCGCCTGCGCGAGATCCTCGAGAAGCTCGAGTTCCGCCGCATGTTCAGCGGCGAGATGGACCCCAACAACGCCTACCTGGATATCCAGGCCGGCTCCGGCGGCACCGAAGCCCAGGACTGGGCCAACATGCTGCTGCGCATGTACCTGCGCTGGGCCGACAAGAACGGCTTCGATGCCGAGATCGTCGAGCTGTCCGAAGGCGAAGTCGCCGGCATCAAGGGCGCCACCGTGCACATCAAGGGCGAGTACGCCTTCGGTTGGCTGCGCACCGAGATCGGCGTGCACCGTCTGGTGCGCAAGAGCCCGTTCGACTCCGGCAACCGCCGCCACACTTCGTTCACCGCAGTGTTCGTCTCGCCGGAAATCGACGACAACATCGAGATCGAGATCAACCCGGCCGATCTGCGCATCGACACCTACCGCTCCTCCGGCGCGGGCGGTCAGCACGTGAACACCACCGACTCCGCGGTGCGTATCACCCACGTGCCGACCAACACCGTGGTGGCGTGCCAGAACGAACGCTCCCAGCACGCCAACAAGGACACCGCCATGAAGATGCTGCGGGCCCGGTTGTACGAGCAGGAGATGCAGAAGCGCAACGCCGCCTCGCAGGCGCTGGAGGAGACCAAGTCCGATATCGGCTGGGGCCACCAGATCCGTTCCTACGTGCTCGACCAGTCGCGCATCAAGGACCTGCGTACCGGCGTGGAACGCAGCGATTGCGACAAGGTGCTCGACGGCGACCTCAACGAATATCTCGAGGCCAGCCTCAAACAAGGGCTCTGACGCAGAGCTCTACTGTAGGAGCGAGCTTGCTCGCGAACCCGATGAAGAGTTTCGCGAGCAAGGGCTAGGCGCCCCCCTCGCTCCTACAACTCCCCAAAATTGAATGAACCGACGCCAGGCAGATAGACGACCATGAGCGACCAACAACTCGACCAGACCGAACTGCAACAGGAAGAAAACAAGCTGATCGCCCAGCGCAAGGAAAAGCTTGCCGCCGTGCGTGAAGCCAAGGCCATCGCCTTCCCGAACGACTTCCGCCGCGAGAACTACTTCGCGGACCTGCAGAAACAGTACGAAACCGCGACCAAGGAAGAGCTGGAAGCAGCCGCCATCCCGGTCAAGGTTGCCGGTCGCATCATGCTCAACCGCGGCTCCTTCATCGTCCTGCAGGACAGCAGCGGCCGTCTGCAGGTCTACGTGAACCGCAAGACCCTGCCCGAAGAGACCCTGGCCGAGATCAAGACCTGGGACCTGGGCGACATCATCGGCGCCGAAGGCACCCTGGCCCGTTCCGGCAAGGGCGACCTGTACGTCGAGATGACCAGCGTGCGCCTGCTGACCAAGTCCCTGCGCCCGCTGCCGGACAAGCACCACGGCCTGACCGACACCGAGCAGCGCTACCGCCAGCGCTACGTCGACCTGATCGTCAACGAGGAAACCCGCCACACCTTCCGCGTGCGTTCGCAGGTCATCGCCCACATCCGTCGCTTCCTCTCCGATCGCGGCTTCCTCGAAGTGGAAACCCCGATGCTGCAGACCATCCCCGGCGGCGCGGCGGCCAAGCCCTTCGAAACCCACCACAACGCGCTGGACATGGCCATGTTCCTGCGTATCGCCCCGGAGCTGTACCTCAAGCGCCTGGTGGTCGGTGGCTTCGAGAAGGTCTTCGAGATCAACCGCAACTTCCGTAACGAAGGCGTCTCGACCCGGCACAACCCCGAGTTCACCATGCTCGAGTTCTACCAGGCCTACGCCGACTACGAAGACAACATGGACCTGACCGAGGAGCTGTTCCGCGAGCTGGCCCAGGCCGTGCTCGGCAGCACCGACGTGCCCTACGGCGACAAGGTCTTCCACTTCGGCGAGCCGTTCGCCCGCCTGTCCGTGTTCGATGCCATCCTCAAGTACAACCCGGAACTCACCGCGGCTGACCTGACCGACCTCGAGAAGGCCCGCGCCATCGCCAAGAAGGCCGGCGCCAAGGTTCTCGGCCACGAAGGCCTGGGCAAGCTGCAGGTGATGATTTTCGAAGAGCTGGTCGAGCACAAGCTGGAGCAGCCGCACTTCATCACCCAGTACCCGTTCGAAGTCTCCCCACTGGCCCGCCGCAACGACAACGACCCGAGCGTCACCGACCGCTTCGAACTGTTCATCGGTGGCCGCGAGATCGCCAACGCCTACTCCGAGCTCAACGACGCCGAAGACCAGGCCGAGCGCTTCATGCTGCAGGTGAAGGAGAAGGACGCCGGTGACGACGAGGCGATGCACTACGACGCCGACTTCGTCAACGCGCTGGAATACGGTATGCCGCCCACCGCCGGCGAAGGTATCGGTATCGACCGCCTGGTGATGCTGCTGACCAACTCGCCGTCGATCCGCGACGTCATCCTGTTCCCGCACATGCGCCCGCAGGCGTAAGCGCAGGAACTGGAAAGAAAGGCCGCCCTCGGGCGGCCTTTTTCGTTTCCGTTGTTATTCGCAGGAGCGAGCCTGCTCGCTCCTGCAGATGCCTGGGATTCTGGCGGTATACCATCCGACGAAATGCAGGTCATTGCCGTGGCTCGTGCGCTATGTGGCACGTCATACACCCAGGCCTGACTCCCTGCCGCCTGCTCTGCCTCGCGGCCTGCTTCGTGCGCCGGTGTCGCAGCCACATGGCGGCGATTGTTTTCCCACAGAAAAGCTCGAACAATGCGCCATCAGGCCGCGCCGTCGGAGGTAATGCCCGTGACCCCAGTGTCCCCGCGAGACAGTGCCGCGCAAGTCGCCAGCGCCATCGCCGAAAGTGTCAAATACCAGGGCCGCAAGGCCAGCCGCCAAGGCAGCGAGCAGCGCCGCCAGGCGATCCTCGACGCCGCGCTGCGGATCATCGTGCGCGATGGCGTCCGCGCCGTACGCCACCGTGCCGTGGCCGCCGAGGCCGGCGTGCCGCTGTCGGCCACCACCTACTACTTCAAGGACATCCAGGACCTCATCACCGATACCTTCGCGCTCTTCGTCGAACGCAGCGCCGAAGCTCTGTCGACCTTCTGGGGCAGCGTCGAGGGTGACCTCCAGGCCATGGCCGCCGGTCTCGCCCAGGACGACCCGCAGGCGCGCCGCGAACTGACCGCGAATATCGTCGAGCTGGCGATCCAGTACGTGATGGTCCAGCTCAACGAGCGCCGCGAGCATCTGCTGGCCGAACAGGCCTTCCGCCAGGAGGCGCTGCTCAACCCCAGCCTCAGCGATCTGGCGCAGCGCCACCGGCGAATTCTGTCCCTGGGCGTGGTGCATTTCTTCGAAGTGCTCGGTTCAAAGCAGCCCGAGCAGGATGCCCGGGTGTTGACGGCCATCATCCTGCAGATGGAGTATCAGGGCCTGCTGGACGGCGCCGACCACCTGCAGATCGAGGAAATGCGTGCCATCCTTAGCCGCTACCTCGACCTGGTGATGGGTTTGTAGCCCCGGCTGCAGCATTCCAACCCCGCCATCCGGCGGGGTTTTCGTGTCGGAACTCCGGGCGCCTGCGCGTATCGCATGAGAAGGCATCCGGACCTAAGGAGGGCGTGATGAAAGTCTGGCGTGCACTGCTGCTGTTGAGCATCTGCCTGCTCAGTGGCTGCCTGGTGACGTTCAAGGCCCCGATTCCGGCCAACGAGCCCGCGCCGGCTCACCTGCTGGGCCAGTGGTCGCGTGTGGACGAGTACGGCGAGGAGCAGTTCCTCGAGGTCACCCGCTCCGGCTCCAATCTCTACCGTGCGCTCAGCTACGTCGACAGCAAGGACAACACCGACAGTGTCGAGGACTTCGGCTTCACCGTCGCCCATCACGGCAGTCGCTGGTACCTCTCGGCCGGGTTGCCGAAGAGCATGGGCGGCAACTTCGCCCTGGCCGGCTTCGAGATCACCGACAAGGACGAACTGGTGATCTATAACCTGGATGTCGACCATATCCTGCAGGACATGAAGGAAGGCGCGCTCAAGGGCGAGAAGGTCGACACCGAGCAGGGTGCCGGTGCGCTGGTGAGCAGCCCGCTCGCCGACGTCATCGCCTACCTGAATGATCCGGCCAATTCCGACGTGTTTGTCGAAGCGCTGCGCTTCTCGCGCGTGACCCCGGGAGAAAAGCAATGACCCCACGGCGCAAGAAGTCCACGCCCAACGAGTACCAGCAGATCATCCGCAGCCTGTCCGATCGGATCGTCGAGGCGCAGACACCGATCCGCGTACTCGATGCCATCAAGTGGGATGACAGCATCCGCGACGACTTCCTCAAGGGCCGCGGCAAGCACGCGCCCAAGGTCGACCGCAGCTACTATGACAGTCGCCCACTGTCCTTCGACAGCAGCGCGAAGAAGCAGGAATTCCAGAACATCGAGCGCGATATCACCCGCCACCTGGGACAGTTCAACCCGGTTGGGCAGATCATGCGGCGCATGTGCAAGGAATACCGCATGGTCATCCGCATGCTCGAAGCACGCGGCACCCAGGACTTTGGGCTGATTTCCCAGGAACTCTACGGCTCGGCCTCCGATGCTTTTCATGCCGGCGATCCGACCCTGGCGGACCTCGGCCTGATGCTCTCGGACTACCTGAACAACATCGCCGACCGAGGCGACCTCAAGGACGATCCCAAGACCCTTACCGCCAGCGACGCGGTGCGGATGTTGCAGGAACGCCTCAACAAGGTGTTCGACGGCAAAGAGGACACCATCCGCGTCTTCGAGTCCGACGGCATCGTCGCTGACGCGGCGGCCGGCGCCGATTACATCAAGGTGCGTGCCGACGCCATGTTCAACGAGCGCGACGTGCGCGCGCTGGAAGTCCACGAAGGCCTGGTGCACGTCGGCACCACGCTCAATGGCCTCAACCAGCCGATCTGCACCTTCCTCGCCAAGGGCCCGCCGTCGTCCACCGTGACCCAGGAAGGCCTGGCGATCCTGATGGAAGTGATCGCCTTCGCCTCCTACCCGACGCGCCTGCGCAAGCTCACCAACCGCACCCGCGCCATCCACATGGCGGAGGAGGGCGCGGACTTCCTGGAAGTGTTCAACTTCTACCGCGAGCAGAACTACAGCGCGGAAAGCAGCTACCAGAACGCCAGCCGGGTGTTCCGCGGTTCGACGCCGTCGGGCCTGCCGTTCACCAAGGACCTGTCGTACCTCAAGGGCTTCATCCTGATCTACAACTACATCCAGCTCGCCGTGCGCAAGGGCAAGCTGGAGCAGATCCCGCTGCTGTTCTGCGGCAAGGCCACCCTGGAAGACATGCGCACCCTGCGCCAACTGGTGGACGAGGGCCTGGTGGTACCGCCCAAGTACCTGCCGCCACAGTTCCGCGACCTCAACGCACTGTCGGCGTGGATGTGCTTCTCGAACTTCCTCAACCACCTCAGCCTCGACCGCATCGAGGCGGATTACGCCAATATCCTCTAACGATTGGACGGCATGGCGTGCGGCTGGACACGCCCTCTCCCTAACCCTGGCTACGCACCCCGCTCCGAAGGGAGGGGGGATCGTTCGGTGCAGGATGACACCCTATAGCGTCAGCCGACACGGATAGCTCCCTCTCCCTTCAGGGAGAGGGCGGGGGAGAGGGGCTTTGCTAGCGCGCCATTGCTGATCCATTTGAAGGAAGCTCCCAAGGATGACTTGCCGATGATCCGATGCTTCAAGGCCGCCGCGCTGGCAGTGCTGGTAGCCCTCAGCGGTTGCAGCTCGCTGCTGTTCTACCCCAGCGATGACGTCGCCATCACGCCCGCGCGGGCCAAACTGGAGTTCCGCGACGTCACGTTCACCACTGCCGATGGCGTGAAGCTCGCCGGCTGGTGGCTGCCGGCGAAAGCGGGTGTGCCGGTCAAGGGAACCGTGCTGCACCTGCACGGCAATGGCGGCAACATGGCGTGGCACCTGGGCGGCGCGTACTGGCTGCCGGAGCAGGGCTACCAGGTGCTGATGCTGGATTACCGCGGTTACGGCAAGTCCGAGGGCGAGCCTAGCCTGCCGGCAATCTACCAGGACATCGACGCCGCCTTCGCCTGGCTGGACAAGGCACCGGAGGTGCAGGGCAAACCGGTGATCCTGCTGGGCCAGAGCCTGGGCGGCGCCATGGCGGTGCATTACCTGGGCATGCACCCTGAGCGGCAGAAGAAGTTGAATGCCGTGGTGCTCGATGGCGTGCCGGCCAGTTACCGCGATGTGGCGCAATACACCCTGAGCACCAGTTGGCTGACCTGGCCGCTGCAGGTGCCGCTGTCCTGGCTGGTGCCCGACGGTGACAGCGCGATCCGCTCCATGCCGCGACTTTCTGGCGCACCCGTGCTGTTCTTCCACAGCATCGACGATACCATTGTGCCCCTGGACAACGGCCTGACCCTCTACAAGGCCGCGCCGCCGCCCAAGGTCTTCCAGCTGACACGCGGCAATCACGTGGAAACCTTCGGGGAGCCGGTGTGGCGCGAAGTGATGCTGCGCTTCCTTGACGATCCGCAGCACTTCACCGGCCTGCGCCGGTTGGCCGAAGTCCCGAACTCTCCCTCTCCGGCGAAGCCACAGGAATCGCAGGCGGACCCGAAACAACAAGGCACCCCATGAACGACCGCAATCCGATCTCCTACATCCTCACTGTCATCGCCACCATCTTCGTCTCGGTTGGCACGCTCTGGTATTACGGCTACCTGCACTTCGCCAAGCCCGAGGACGCGCTGGAACTGACCCAGTTCACCATGCTCAAGAGCATTCCCGGCCAGGACAGCACCAAGCTCTCCCTGGACCCGGCCGACCAGCAGGCGCAGTGCATCGATGGCGTGCTGGTGATGTTCGACATGACCCAGAAGGGCCTGACCGGTGTGCTGGTCGATGGCCGCAAGCGCGCCGTGCGCTGCATGGGTGAAGAGACCCCGCAAGAGGTCAAATGACGACGGGCCCGCCGTCGCAGAGGCAGGGAGCAAGCATCATGAGCCACCCCGAAATCCGCGTCTGGCAGGGCGACATCACTCGACTCGACGTCGACGCCATCGTCAATGCCGCCAACAGTTCGCTGCTGGGCGGTGGAGGTGTCGACGGCGCCATTCACCGTGCGGCTGGCCCGGAGCTGGTCCACGCGTGCCGCCCGCTGGGTGGCTGCAAGACTGGCCAGGCGAAGATCACTCCTGGCTTCCGCCTGCCGGCGCGCTTCGTCATCCACACTGTCGGGCCCGTCTGGCGCGGTGGTGAGCACGGCGAGCCCGAGCTGCTCGCCCAGTGCTACCGCAACAGCCTGCAATTGGCCGAAGACAACGGCCTCGCCAGCATCGCCTTTCCCGCCATCAGTACTGGTATCTACGGTTATCCCGCCGAAGCCGCGGCGCAGGTTGCCGTGGACGAACTGCGTCGTCTGCGCGGTGAAGGAAGTTCGCTGAAGGAATTGGTGCTGGTGCCTTTCTCGGCCGAGATGGCCGAGCTGTACCGGCGCCTGTTGGGCTGAGCGCTGGCCTGAATAAACGCCCATGGGCGCGGGCGTGGCCCGCTCCAACAGGAAACGCAGGTCGTAGGATGGGTGGAGCGGAGCGATACCCATGCTGCAGGTGCAGTGATCGATGGGTATCGCTTCGCTCCACGCCATCCTACAAGAGCGCTGTATCCCGAAGGATCAATAAGTGCCGCTCACCGCCGAGCGCGGTTGCACCGGGTTGGCGTCATTGGAAATGGTGACCTCGACGCGACGGTTCATGGCGCGGCCGGCCGGGGTCGCGTTGCTCGACACCGGATACTCCTTGCCGTAACCGCGGGATACGACGCGATCGGGCGTGACTCCCTGGCTCAGCAGGGCCAGGCGAATAGCGTCGGCGCGGCGCTCGGAAAGCCCCTGGTTGTAGGAGGACGAGCCGCTGCTGTCGGTGTAGCCCTCGACGATGACCTTGCGTTCCGGATTCTGCTGCAGGTAGCCGGCGAGGTTCTGCACATTGCTCATGGCGCCGGACTTCAGCTCGGCGCGGTCGAGATCGAACAGCACGTCACCGAAAGACACCATGGTTCCGCGCGAGGTCTGCTTGGCGTTCAGCTCGCCCTTGAGCTTGTTCAGCTGTGCGGTACGGGCATCCAGGCGGGCCTGGGCGCGCTGGGCCGAGGTGTTCTTCATCTGGTCCTCGGCGTTGCGCAGGGCCACCGTCTGGTTGGCCAGCTCAATGCGCTGCTGGGTCAGGTAGGCCATCTGGTCGACGTCCTTCTGGTCGGCGCCGTCGCGGTAGGCCTTGTCGGTCTTGGCCAGCCAGTCACCGGCGTCCTTGGTTTCCAGCGCGGCCTGCTGGGTGGCCTGGGGTTCAGCCTGCAGCGCCTGGAAGTCGCTGCGGGCTTTCTCCAGGTTGGCGTTGGGCGGCGTCGAGCACGCGGCCAGGGCCAGGGCGAGAGTCGAGATGGCGGGCAGTACGATGAGCTTGTTCATGTCGGAATTCCTTATATGACCGGACGTAGGGGCGGGATCACTGGGCCTGCTGCAGGCCTTCCTGACGCAGCTCCATCACGCCCTGCTGGGCGTCCTTGACGTTGTTCTGCGCCTTCACGGCCTGCGACTTGCGCTCTGCCACGCGAGCGTCCCATTCGGCCTGCTGTGCCAGGCGCTTGGCCTGGTCGTATTCCTTGTCGTTCAGGGCAATGCGCGCCTGGGCGAGTTTGTCCTGGGCATTCTTGGTTTCGACCGGGGCGAATTCCGGTCCACCGGAGCTGACGGCGGCGTTCACCGCCGATTCAGTAACGGCCATCTGTTCGCTGGGCGGGTTGCCGGCGCAGCCAGCCAGCAGCATGGCGCTGCCAAGGGCGAGCAGGCTGAGGCGCAGGGAGGCGCAGGTGAAGGCGGTCGGGACGGTTCGAGCGCTCTGAGATTTCAGTTCCATTGGATGAATCCTCTGACGTTTGGTAAGGGGTTCCCTCGGCGATTCGAGTGCCGGTGGATGCCTGCCACGCTGGTCTGCGGCTTCGTGGGCATCTGATTAGGGGACTAAGGGTTTTGTCAGGGGGTTCAAAAAAAATGCCCGCCGTATTGGCGGGCATTGGTGACGATCCACTGGGATCAGCCGCGATGACGCAGCAATCTCAGACCGTTGAAAACCACCAGCAGGCTGGCACCCATGTCGGCGAAGACCGCCATCCACAGGGTCCCTTCGCCGGCCAGGGTGAGGGCGAGGAACACCGCCTTGATGCCCAGCGCGAGGGTGATGTTCTGTATCAGCACGCGATGGGTCTGGCGCGACAGGCGTATGAAGGACGGCAGCTTGCGCAGGTCATCGTCCATCAGCGCGACGCCGGCTGTTTCGATGGCGGTATCGGTGCCCGCCGCGCCCATGGCAAAACCGATGTCGGCGCGGGCCAGGGCGGGAGCGTCGTTGATGCCGTCGCCGACCATGCCGACGCGCTGACCACCTTCCTGGCGCTGCTTTACCTCGCGCAGCTTGTCTTCGGGCAGCAGGTTGCCCAGTGCTTCGTCGATGCCCACCTGGGCGCCGATGGCGTTGGCGGTGTGCGGGTTATCGCCGGTCAGCATCAGCGTCTTCACGCCCAGCGCGTGCAACTGGGCGATGGCTTCGCGGCTGGTCTCCTTGACGCCGTCGGCCACGGCGAACAGTGCCAGCGGGCCCTCGCTATCGAGCAGCACGATGACCGTCTTGCCCTGTTGCTCCAGGGCGTCGAGGCGCGCCTCCAGTTCCTGCGAGCACAGCTCCAGCTCCTCCACCAGGCGGTGGTTGCCCAGGTGGTAGGTGCGCCCGTCTATCTCGCCTTTCACGCCGCGGCCGGGCAGGGCAGTCAGCTCGCCGACGCTGTACAGCGCAATGTCGTCTGCCTCGGCGGCCTGTGCCACGGCGTGCGAGACCGGGTGATCCGAACGCGCCGCAAGGCTGGCGGCCAGCGCGCGAACGTCGCCGGCGGTGGTTTCCCGCAGGGCGGTGAAATCGGTCTGGCGCGGGCGACCTTCGGTGAGCGTGCCGGTCTTGTCGAGGGCGATCCAGCTCAACGAACGACCCATTTCCAGGAACACCCCGCCCTTGATCAGGATACCCAGGCGAGCCGCCGCTGACAGGCCGCTAACGATGGTCACCGGAGTAGAGATGACCAGGGCGCACGGGCAGGCGATCACCAGCAGCACCAACGCGCGGTAGACCCAGTCGAGCCAGGCGCCGCCAAAGAACAGCGGCGGCAGCAGCGCAGTGGCGATGGCGATGAGGAACACCGCCGGGGTGTAGATGCGCGAGAACTGGTCGACGAAGCGCTGGGTCGGCGCACGCGAGCCCTGGGCTTCTTCCACCGCATGGATGATGCGTGCCAGGGTGCTGTCGTCGGCCACGCGGGTGACGCGGTATTCCAGCGCGCTTTCACCGTTGATGGTGCCGGCGAACAGGGTGTCGCCGGCCTGTTTTTCCACCGGCAGGCTTTCACCGGTGATGGGCGCCTGGTTGACGCTGGAGCGGCCGTCGAGCACCTCGCCGTCCAGGGCGATGCGCTCGCCCGGGCGCACCCGCACGCGGGCATCGAGCGTCACGGTCTTGGCCGGCAGCTCCTGCCACTGGCCGTCGACCAGCACCGTGGCCTGCTCCGGGGCGAGTTGCAGGAGGCCGCGAATGGCGTTGCGTGCGCGGTCCAGCGATTTGGCCTCGATCAGCTCGGCGATGGCGAACAGCACGGCGACCATGGCCGCTTCCGGCCACTGGCCGATCAGCATGGCGCCGGTCACGGCGATGCTCATCAGGGCATTGATGTTGAGGTTGCGGTTCTTCAGGGCGATCCAGCCCTTGCGGTAGGTCGGCAGGCCGGCGCCAAGGATCGCCGCGATGGCCAGCACCGCCACCAGCCAGTGCGGGCCGATGGCGAACCACTCGAAGAACTCCGCACCCGCCGCCGCGACACCGGCCAGCGCCAGCGGCCACCAGGGTTTCTGCTGGGCGGGTTGTGCGGGCGCAGGAGCGTTTTCGTCCACGGGCTCGGCCTGCATGCCGAGTGAGGCCACCAGCTTCTGCAGCGGCTCGATGCTGTCGAAACGGTGCTGCACGCGCAGCAGGCGCTGCATCAGGTTGAAGTCGAGGTCCTCCACCGCCGGCACGCGGCCCAGTGCGTCGCGCAGCAGGCGTTCCTCGGTGGGGCAGTCCATGGCCTCGATGCGCAGGCTGGTCCAGCGCAGCTCGCCGGCCGCAGCTCCTGCCACGGCGCTTGCCGCTTGCGCGGGATCGATACGCTCATGCTGATGATCGTGATCGTGATCGTGATCGTGATCGTGATCGTGATCGTGATCGTGATCGTGATCGTGGGCATGGTCGTGAGCGTGCGGGGCAGGTTCGGCGGCCGGAGCGCGCAGCAGCGCGCCTTTGTCGCAGCCGCAGCAGCCGGCGGCTTCCTGTTCGCGGTGCTGATCCTGGATTGGAGCGGGACCGTGGATGATCGGGCCCTGGCGATTGGCAGTCATGTCGTCCGTTCCTGTTTGACGAGTTGCTGCTGATTGCACACCCTGTAGCAACTACAGAGTCAAGCACCTGCTGGCGAGGAATCGAAAATGAAGATCGGTGAACTGGCGAAACTGACCGGCTGCCCAGTGGAAACCATCCGCTACTACGAGCGCGAAGGTCTGCTGCCCGCGCCGTCGCGCAGCGAGGGCAACTACCGCCAGTACGACGCCAGCCACGTCGAGCGGCTGTCGTTCATCCGCCATTGCCGTTCGCTGGACATGACCCAGGAGGAAATTCGCATCCTCCTCGGCCTGCGCGACCGCCCCGAGTCTGACTGCGGCACCGCCAATCGGCTGATCGACGAGCACCTGCACCACGTCGAGGTGCGCATCGCCGAACTGCAGTCGCTCAGCCAGCAATTGCGCGACCTGCGCGCGCAGTGCCAGGGCGAGGGCAGCAGTGTGGATTGCGGCATCTTGCGCGAGCTGGAGCAGCCGGCGGAGCCTTCGGTGATTCCCGATGCGTGCGCCGAGGCGGGGCATTTGCATGTGCCAGGCGTGCATGGCCGGCATTGATCGTATTGTCGGGCTCGAGAATTCGTAGGGCGCATAACGCGTCAGCGTTATCCGCCATTGAGCGCCGGCTGGCGCATAACCTGTCCCAGGGCATGCGCCCTACTGGGCCAATATGTTGATCCGAGGCCATGCGTAGGAACGGACAGTTGGCACCGCTTTTATGTAGGAGCGAGGGGGACGCCTAGTTCTTGCTCGCGAACCCGCCCAGCGCTGGAGCTGCCGGCAGGCCTGTTCGCGAGCAAGCTCGCTCCTACAAATAGAATCCAGCATCCCGGATAGTTCCAGGGCGCTGGGTTTCAGGAGTGCTCCGCCTCCGTCAGCTCATGCAGGTACTTGCGCGACAGCGCCAGGAAGCGCGGCGTCGGGCCGGTGTCCTCGTAGATCGGGTCGCCCTGTTCGTCCTGGGCCACCACCTTGTTTCCCTGCACGTAGGGGAAGCTTGCCTCCAGCTCCTCCAGCGCCGCGCTGACCAGTTCCCCCAGCAGCTCCTCGACGCTGCGCTTGGGGTACATATCGTGCAGCGCGGCCAGACGCGCGGCGGTCTCGACGTCCAGCGGAATGCTGTACTGGTGGTTGGTCATGCGCCCCCTGGCGTTCTGTTCCCAATGGCGTACCAGCTCGCGGATCTTCATATTCACCTCTAGGGTCGTTACGTGGCGGTCGGCCCTCGTGAGGCCGCCGCAGGTTTTCCCGACGATGGGGATAACTTTCAGCCTAGACGTTGTCCGAGCATGACTGCGGGCGTTCGTCGAGCGCTTGTCAGCCGCCACACCTGGCGGCACTGTGAAACTCTCAGCGTGGCCCTTCCCAATGGGCGCTCTCACTCCAAGGAGACCGCGATGCCGGATATCGATGCGCGCCTGCGCGAGGACGTTCACCTGCTTGGCGAACTGCTCGGGCAGACCATCCGCGCCCAGTACGGGCAGGGCTTCCTCGACAAGATCGAGCTGATCCGCACGGGAGCCAAGGCCGCACGGCGTGGCTCGGCCGAAGGCGCCAAGCAGCTCACCGCGACCCTCGACGGCTTGGGCGAGGACGAACTGCTGCCGGTGGCGCGCGCCTTCAACCAGTTCCTCAACCTGGCCAACATCGCCGAGCAGTACCACCGCATTCGCCGCCGCACGCCGAAGGAGCCGGAACCCTTCGAGAACCGCGTGCTGGCAGAATTGCTGGGGCGCCTGCGCAAGTCCGGCCTGGGCGCCGAAGGCCTGGCGCGGCAGGTGGCGGAGCTGGAGATCGAACTGGTGCTCACCGCGCACCCCACCGAAGTGGCGCGCCGCACGCTGATCCAGAAGTACGACGCCATCGCCGGCCAACTAGCCGCTGGTGACCACAGCGACCTGTTGCCCGAAGAGCGCCAGGCGGTGCAGGAAAAACTCCAGCGGCTGATCGCCGAGGCCTGGCACACCGACGAAATCCGCCGCACCCGGCCGACCCCGGTGGACGAGGCGAAATGGGGCTTCGCGGTGATCGAACACTCTCTCTGGCACGCGCTGCCGGACTTCCTCCGGCATGTCGATCGCACCCTGCAGGAAACCCTCGGTGAACGGCTGCCGCTGGAGTCCGCGCCGATCCGCTTCGCCTCCTGGATGGGCGGCGACCGCGACGGCAACCCCAATGTCACCGCCGCTATCACCCGCGAGGTCCTGCTGCTGGCGCGCTGGATGGCCGCCGATCTCTACCTGCGCGACGTGGATAGCCTGGCTGCTGATCTATCCATGCAGCAGGCCAGCGAAGAACTACGCGCCGAAGTGGGCGAGCTTGCCGAGCCCTATCGCGCGCTGCTCAAGCAACTGCGTGAACGCCTGCGTGCCACCCGTGCGTGGGCCGAGCGGGCTATCCATAGCGGCGAAGAACCCGGCAGCGAGGTGCTGCAAGACAATCGAGAGCTGCTTGAACCACTGCAACTCTGCCACCGCTCGCTGCACGATTGCGGCATGGGCGTGATCGCCGATGGCACCTTGCTCGATACCCTGCGCCGCGCCGCCACCTTCGGCCTGTTCCTGGCCCGGCTGGACGTGCGCCAGGATTCCACGCGCCACGCCAGGGCGATGAGCGAGATCACTGACTACCTCGGGCTGGGCAACTACGCCGAGTGGGACGAAAGCGTGCGCCAGGAATTCCTCCTGGAAGAGCTCGCCAGCCGTCGCCCGCTGCTGCCGGCGAACTACGAACCTTCCCCCGAGACCGCCGAAGTACTCGCCACTTGCCGCGTGGTGGCGCAGGCGCCGGCAGCGTCGCTGGGCTCCTACGTCATCTCCATGGCCGGCCAGCCCTCCGACGTGCTCGCCGTGCAATTGCTGCTCAAGGAATGCGGCCTGGAGCGGCCGATGCGCGTCGTGCCGCTGTTCGAGACGCTGGATGACCTCGACAACGCCGGCCCCTGCATCGACCGCCTGCTCAGCCTCGACAGCTACCGCACCCGCCTGGCCGGGCCGCAGGAAGTGATGATCGGCTACTCCGACTCGGCCAAGGATGCCGGTACCCTGGCGGCGGCCTGGGCGCAGTACCGCGCGCAGGAGGCGCTGGTGGACATCTGCCGCAACCATGGTATCGAGCTGCTGCTGTTCCATGGCCGTGGCGGCACCGTCGGCCGTGGCGGCGGCCCGGCCCACGCGGCGATCCTCTCGCAGCCGCCGGGCTCGGTGGCCGGGCGCTTCCGCACCACCGAGCAGGGCGAGATGATTCGCTTCAAGTTCGGCCTGCCGGACATCGCCGAGCAGAACCTCAACCTCTATCTTGCCGCGGTGCTGGAGGCCACCCTGCAGCCGCCGCCGGTGCCCGAGCCGGCCTGGCGCGAGGAGATGGATCGCCTGGCCGCCGATGGCGTGCTCGCTTACCGCGCGGTGGTGCGGGAGAACCCGCAGTTCGTCGACTACTTCCGCGAGGCCACGCCGGAGCAGGAACTGGGCCGCCTGCCGCTGGGCAGTCGCCCGGCCAAGCGCCGCGAGGGCGGGGTGGAAAGCCTGCGGGCGATCCCCTGGATCTTCGCCTGGACCCAGACGCGCCTGATGCTGCCGGCCTGGCTGGGTTGGGAAGATGCTTTGTTCAAGGCCATCGAGCGTGGCGAGGGCGCGCTATTGTCCCGTATGCGCAAGGAGTGGCCGTTCTTCACCACCCGCATCGACATGCTGGAGATGGTGCTGGCCAAGGCCGACCGGGAAATTGCCCAACTCTACGACGAGCGCCTGGTGCAATCGGAACTGCGACCATTAGGTGCGCATTTACGCGACCTATTGTCGCAGTCGGTGCGCGTGGTGCTGGGCCTGACCGGGCAGTCCCAACTGCTCGCTCACGCCGCCGAGACGCGCGAATCCATTGGTGTGCGCAATACCTACCTGGACCCGCTGCACCTGCTCCAGGCCGAGCTGCTGGCCCGCTCGCGACGCTGCACCGGCGATGCCTGCGGCGGTCTGGAGCAGGCCATGCTGGTCACGGTCGCGGGGATAGCCGCGGGGCTGCGCAATACCGGTTGAGGGCACATCACCCCCCACCAAAGGTGGATTGCCGAGCCGGCAAATGAGATTAATTTGATGGCTGTTCCAGGTGCCATCAAGCGCCCGGGACCGGCTCGCGCAGTCCCCATGGCCGGCTTGTCTGGCAGGGGACCGCTGTGTATCGTGAGCAACCTTTCGGCGCATGTCTGCGCCATTCCAGCACGATGAGATTGGCCCCAAGAGGCGGATCCGTGATTTCGCTTAACAAGTATTAAGGAGCATATCGATGCGTGTGATTCTGCTCGGGGCGCCCGGTGCCGGCAAAGGTACCCAGGCTCGCTTCATCACTGAGAAGTTCGGCATTCCGCAGATCTCCACCGGCGACATGCTGCGTGCGGCGGTCAAGGCCGGCACCGAATTGGGCCTGCAGGCCAAGAGCGTGATGGACGCCGGTGGTCTGGTCTCCGATGACCTGATCATCAACCTGGTCAAGGAACGTATCGCCCAGCCCGACTGCGCCAACGGCTTCCTGTTCGATGGCTTCCCGCGCACCATTCCCCAGGCCGAGGCCATGAAGGAAGCGGGCGTCACCATCGACAACGTCGTCGAGATCGCCGTTGAAGACGAAGAAATCGTCAGCCGCATCGCCGGCCGCCGTGTGCATGCCGCTTCCGGCCGCGTCTACCACGTCGAGCACAACCCGCCGAAGGTTGCCGGCAAGGACGACGAGACCGGTGAAGAGCTGATCCAGCGCGAAGACGACAAGGAAGCCACCGTGCGTCACCGCCTGTCGGTCTACCACTCGCAGACCAAGCCGCTGGTCGATTTCTACCAGAAGCTGGCCGCCGCCCAAGGCACCCCGAAGTACACCCGCGTCGAGGGTGTTGGCTCGGTAGAGCAGATCACCACCAAGGTGCTCGCCGCTCTGAGCTGATCGCTCCCGCGTCTGCCAAAGGCCCGCACATGCGGGCCTTTGGCGTTTATAATGCCCGCCCGTTTTTTATCGACTAATGGAAAGCACCATGCCCACGCTGCTGGCCCTGGATACCTCGACCGAAGCCTGTTCCGTCGCCCTGCTGCATGACGGCCGCCGGTTCGTGCGCCATGAGGTGATCCCGCGCCTGCACGCCCAGCGCCTGTTGCCCATGGTGCAGGACATCCTCGGCGAGGCCGGCATCGCGCTGTCCGCCGTCGACGCCATCGCCTTCGGCCGCGGCCCCGGCGCCTTCACCGGTGTGCGTATCGCCATCGGCGTAGTCCAGGGCCTGGCGTTCGCCCTGCAGAAGCCGGTGCTGCCGATCTCCGACCTGGCGGTATTGGCCCAGCGTGCGCACCGCGAGCACGGCGCCGCCCAGGTTGCCGCTGCCATCGATGCGCGCATGGATGAGGTGTACTGGGGTTGCTACCGCGTGGAGCAGGGCGAGATGCGTCTGGCCGGCGCCGAGGCGGTGCTGCCGCCCGAGCGCGTCGAGCTGCCGCGCGATGCCCAGGGCGAGTGGTTCGGCTCCGGCACCGGCTGGGGCTTCGAGGAGCGCCTGGCGGTGAAGGTTGCCGCCTGCGATGCCAGCCTGTTGCCGCACGCCGAAGACCTGCTGACCCTGGCCGAATTCGCCTGGGCGCGGGGCGAGTCGGTTGACGCAGAACACGCGCAGCCCGTCTACCTGCGGGACAACGTGGCGACACCCAAGAAAGCCTGACCTGTGCCAATTGACCGCAGCCTGGAGCGCTCGCTAGAGTGAGCGCATTCCCACCGAGTTTCTGACATGCGTATCGACGGTTTCACTTCCATATCCCAGACGCCTGAGCGCGGTTCCCGGACGGGCACTGCGGTCACGCCGTATCGGGATGTGCAGAGTGACGTCGAAGCCCGCCGCGACCAACCCGCGCCGACCTCGGCGAGCCAGGGGCTGGACTCGCAGCCGCAGACCCGCCGCGTCGAATCTTCCAGCGCCAGCAGCTACGGCGTGCCGGCGACCCTGCGAGACATCGAGTACCAGCGCCCGCTGAGCTCCCGTGCTGCCCAGGCGCTGGCCAGCTACACCAGCACCGCCAGCATGGCCGGCCAGTACGAAGGCCAGGAAGTCCTCGGTCTCGACCTCTACGCCTGATTCGATGTCGCTGCCGTATTTCCTCGGATGTCCATCCTGGAACGAGCCTGCCTGGCGCGGCACCTTCTATCCCGCTGACCTGCGTCCCGCCGATACCCTGGGCTTCTACTCCCAGGTGTTCAACGCCGTGGAAGGCAACACCACTTTCTACGCCCGCCCCAACGCCGATACCCTCGCGCGCTGGTCGCAGACCATGCCGGAGACGTTCCGCTTCTGCGCCAAGCTGCCCCGCGATATCAGCCACGAGGGCGACCTGCGCGGCCAGTTGGAGAACACGCGGGACTTCCTTGATCTGCTGAAACCGCTGGGTAAGCGCGTCGCGCCGCTGTGGCTGCAGGTGTCGGCCAGTTTCGGACCGGATCGACTGGGCGAGCTGGCGGCCTGGCTCGACGCCTTCGCCGAGCGTCGCCTTGCCGTCGAGGTGCGACACCCGGCGTTCTTTGCCAAGGGCGAGGAGGAGCGGGTGCTGAACCGGCTACTGCTGGATCGCGGTGTAGAACGTATCTGCCTGGACTCGCGGGCGCTGTTTGCCTGCCGGTCTGACGATCCTGCCGTGCTGCACGCACAGTCGAAGAAGCCCAAGGTACCGGTGCGCCCGGCGGCCTTCAGCGACAGCCCGCAGGTGCGCTTCATCGGTGGGCCGGACCTGGACGCCAATCTCGTTCACCTTGCGCCCTGGGTCGGCAAGGTGGCCGAGTGGATCGAGCAGGGCCTGACGCCCTACGTTTTCCTCCACACGCCGGACAACCACCGCGCCGCCGAACAGGCGCAGCGCTTCCATGCCTTGCTGCGCGAGCGCCTTCCAGGTTTGCCGGCGCTGTTCGAGCCGAAGCCGGAAGTGGAGCAGCTCGGCCTGCTCTGACACCCCAACTGTGCATGGCGGCGAGCGGGCGAGGGGGCTAACCTGCTCCTTCCCGTTCGGCAAGGAGACAGCCATGACCCATCAACAACAACGCGGCGAAGCCTTCCGTGCGCTGCACCAGCGCGAGGGCCTGTTCGTCCTGCCCAACCCCTGGGATGCCGGCTCGGCGAAGATGCTTGCCCACCTGGGGTTCGAAGCCCTCGCGACCACCAGCGCCGGGCTGGCTTTCGCGCTGGGACGCCGCGACGCCGAAGGTGCCGTCAGTCGCGACGAAGCCCTGGCCAATGCGCGGCAGGTCATTGAGGCGACGCCGTTGCCGGTTGCCGCCGATCTGGAGAATGGCTACGGCGATACGCCTGACGATTGCGCCGAGACTATCCGCCTGGCTGCCGCCTGCGGGCTGGTCGGCGGCTCCATCGAAGACGCCACCGGCCGCCCGGACACACCCATCTATCCGCTGGAGCTGGCGGTCGAGCGCATCACCGCCGCCGTGCAGGCGGCCCGGGCCCTGCCTTTCACGTTCACCCTGGCGGCGCGGGCGGAGAACTTCCTGCATGGCCGTGCCGACCTGGACGACACCATCCGCCGCTTGGTGGCCTTCGCCGAAGCCGGTGCCGACGTGCTCTACGCGCCGGGCCTGAAGACTCGCGAGGAAATCGCTGCCGTGGTAAGCGCCGTGGCACCGCGACCGGTCAACGTGCTGGTGGGCTCGCCCGCCGTGCAACTTGGCCTGGAGGAGCTGGCAGCGTTGGGGGTGAAGCGCGTCAGCGTCGGTTCGACCCTGGCACGCGCGGCTTACGGCGCCTTCTTCAGTAGCGCCGAAGCGCTGGCCAAGGGCGACCTCAAGCCGATGCACAACGCCATGCCCTTCGACCGCATCAACGGACTCTTCCGGGGCTGACGCTTGCGCTGGTGGCTGCTCGCTTTCGTCCTCGCCTGCGCGGGGTTCGCGTTATCGGTGCAGCAGCAGTGGCTGAGCGTGCCAGCTCGCTGGAATCCTTGGGCACCGCTGGATGTGCGCGATGAGCCCAACCTGCTGACCCGCTACAAGCTCTGGCGACTGCGTGACGAACTCGACCTGTGCCGCCTGGCGTTGCAGAGTTCTGATCTCAAGGCGCAGCCGATGGCCGACAGCGAGCCGGTCGCCGGTTGCCCGTTGCAGAACGTCTGGCGCGTGCAGGCCGCCGAGGTAAAGCTGAGCAGCAGCTTCCTCGCCAGTTGCCCGCTGGCGGTGAGCTTCGCGCTGTTCGAGCGGCACTCGCTGCAACCGGCTGCAAGGGCCGTCTACGGCCAGCCGGTGGTTGGCGTGGAGCACCTGGGCAGCTTTGCCTGCCGCAACATCTACGGGCGCGCCGATGCCCGCCGCAGCCAGCACGCGAGTGCCAACGCGCTGGACATTGCCGCCTTCCGCCTCGCCGACGGCCGGCGCATCGTCGTGGCCAGGGACTGGTCGGGGGAGGGCGATGCCGCTCGCTTCCTGCGTGCCGTGCGCGACGGCGCCTGCAGCAACTTCGACGCCGTGCTGGGACCGGACTACAACCGCGCCCACCATGACCATTTCCACCTCGACCTGGGCGGCTGGCAGATCTGCCGTTGAGCCCGCCGGCTGCGCGCTGCGGTAGAATCGCGGTTTTTTCCAGGATCGCCCCGCCATGACCGAAGTCCTCACTCCGCCGCGCATCGTCGTCCAGGCCCTGGCGCCTGCCTGGCAGGCGTCCGCCGAGCAGTGGGCGCAGCGGCTCGGGCTGCCGATGGGCGAGGGGGATGCGGACTTCGCTCTGCAACTGGGCGATGACGGCCTGCAATTGCTGCAACTGGGGCCGGACTCGCCCGGCCCGGTGCGGGTGGACTTCCTCGAAGGCGCCACTGCTCACCGCCGCCAGTTCGGCGGCGGCGCCGGGCAGATGATCGCCAAGGCCGTGGGTATCCAGCAGGGCGTGCGTCCCCATGTGCTGGATGCCACCGCCGGCCTGGGCAAGGACGCCTTCGTGCTGGCGACCCTGGGCTGCGAGATGCACCTGACCGAGCGCCAACCGATCATCGCCGCACTACTGGAAGACGGCCTGGCCCGTGCGGCGGGGGATTTCGAGGTGGGCGCCATCGTCGCGCGCATGCGCCTGCTGCAGGGCAATGCGATCGAGCGCATGGCCGCCTGGGAAGGCGAGGCGCCGCAGGTGATCTACCTCGACCCGATGTTCCCGCACCGCGACAAGAGCGCGCTGGTGAAGAAGGAAATGCGCCTGTTCCGCCCGCTGGTGGGCGATGACCTGGACGCGCCGGCGCTGCTGGATGCGGCGCTGAAGCTGGCCAGCCACCGGGTGGTGGTCAAGCGCCCGCGTAAAGCGCCGATCATCGAGGGGCAGAAGCCCAGCTACAGCCTGGAAGGCAAGTCCAGCCGCTATGACATCTATCCGCTGAAGAGCCTCAAGGGCTGACGGCCAATTTGCGGGTCTGCTCGTGGCTGATAATGCCTCGTGCGATCCAGCCCTCACCCTAACCCTGGCTACGCGCCCTGCTCCTGAGGGAGAGGGGACCGATCGATGCAGGATGAAACGGTGGCGTCAGCCGGTACGGCCTGCTCCCTCTCCCTCAGGAGCGGGGGGCTGGGGTGAGGGAAGTCCGTTACACCGGCGGTGCGGGCCAGTCTGCGGGGGCTGATGCTCTTGTAGGAGCGAGCTTGCTCGCGACCCCGCCTAACGCCGAACTCGCCGGGAAGTCCTGTTCGCGAGCAAGCTCGCTTCTTCCCTAGGCACTCCGGCGTGAGTCAGGGCCTGAAAGCCTTGAGGAACAGCGCCACCACTTCCTGCGCGTGAGCCTCGGACTCCTCCTCGGTCGGCGGCTCCACGCAACCGATCATCAGGCGGAAGTGCACGCAGCCCTGCACCAGCATCAGGAAGTGCTCGGCGGCCCGGCGCGGGCTATCCATCGCCAGTTTTCCCTGCTGGCGAGCCTGCTCCAGCAGGCGCTCCATCTGGTCCAGCACGCGTTGCGGGCCGGCGTCGAAGAACAGCTGTGACAGATGCGGGTTCTGCCCGCCCTGGGCAATCATCAGCCGGCTCAGCGCAATGGCCTCGGGGCTGTTGATCAACTGATTGAAGCCGCGCGCCAGGTTCAGCAGCAGGCTTTCCAGCGGCGCATCGGCCGATGGCTCTGCAAACAGCTCTGGCAGGTTCTCCGCACACTTGGCCTGCACGGCTTCGACGAATAGCGTCTCCTTGTCCGTGAAGTGGCTGTACACGGTGAGCTTGGACACCCCGGCCTCGGCGGCGATGGCCTCCATGCTGCTGCCGTCGTAGCCATGGCGGACGAACAGCTCCTTGGCGGCCTCGAGAATGGCTTGGCGCTTGGCGGGGTCCTTGGGGCGACCCGGGCCGTTCGATGAGTTCGATGGCGACATGATTTTACATTTCTAATACTGGACTGATGGGTTCTGTATTTTTACTATACCGGGGAGTATAAGAATTCCAACCGCGTTTTGCGAAAGGTCACACATCATGTTCCGCCATGCTCTGTCTGTCGCGCTGCCTGCTGCCTTCATCCTTTCCCTTTCTGCCTGCGGTAATGGCGAGCCTCCCAAGCCCGCTGTGCGTCCGGCCATTGTGGTACAGCCGCTGCCGGCGCGTGACATCACCGAAGCCTATCCCGGCGAAGTCCATGCCCGCCACGAGCCGGAGTTGGCGTTCCGCATTGGTGGCAAGGTCAGCAAGCGCCTGGTGGAAACCGGCGAGCGGGTAAAGAAGGATCAGCCGCTGGCGGAACTCGATCCTGAAGACGTTCGTCTGCAGCTCGAAGCCACCCGTGCGCAGGTGGCGGCAGCCGAAGCCAACCTGCAGACCGTCCGCTCCGAATACACGCGCTACAAGACCCTGCTGGAGCGTCAGCTGGTCAGCCAGTCGCAGTTCGACAACATCGAGAACACCTACCGCGCCGGCGAAGCGCGCGTGAAGCAGATTCGCGCCGAATACGACGTGGCCAGCAACCAGGCTGGCTACGCGGTATTGCGCTCGCCCCAGGACGGCGTGATCGCCACGCGCCGTGTGGAGGTGGGGCAGGTGGTCGCCGCCGGGCAGACTGTCTTCACCCTGGCCGCCGATGGCGACCGCGAAGTACTGATCAGCTTCCCCGAACATGCCTTCGAGCGCTTCCGCGTTGGTGAAGCAGTGAGCGTCGAGCTCTGGTCGCAGCGTGACAAGCGCTTCAGCGGCAAGATTCGCGAACTGTCGCCGGCGGCCGATCCGCAATCGCGCACCTTTGCAGCGCGCGTTGCCTTCGACGATCCGAAAGTGCCCGCCGAACTGGGCCAGAGCGCCCGCGTCTACGTCCATGCCGAGGGCGCCGTGCCGCTGGCGGTGCCACTGGCCGCGCTGACCTCGGAGGCAGGCCAGCCATTTGTCTGGGTGGTCGATCCGAAGACTTCCACCCTGCACCGTCGCCCGGTGCGCGTCGGTCCCTACGCCGAAGACCGTGTGCCGGTGCTCGAAGGTTTGAAGGATGGCGACTGGGTGGTGGCAGCCGGTGTCCAGGTGCTGCGTGAAGGGCAGGAGGTACGGCCTGTCGACCGGGAGAACCGGTCGATCAAGCTGGTGGCGAAGGAGTAACGCCCGATGCAATTCAACCTTTCCGCCTGGGCGCTGCAGAACCGCTCCATCGTCCTGTACCTCATGCTGCTGCTGGGCATAGTCGGTGCGCTGTCCTACA
Organism: Pseudomonas multiresinivorans; assembly: GCF_012971725.1. Lineage (NCBI taxonomy): Bacteria > Pseudomonadati > Pseudomonadota > Gammaproteobacteria > Pseudomonadales > Pseudomonadaceae > Pseudomonas > Pseudomonas multiresinivorans. The sequence goes on along the minus strand of NZ_CP048833.1, from coordinate 5,445,677 downwards.
CCAAGCTCGGGCAGAGCGAAGACCCGCCATTCACCTTCAAGGCCATGGTGGTGAAGACCAACTGGCCTGGCGCGACCGCCGAGGAAGTCTCGCGCCAGGTCACCGAGCGCATCGAGAAGAAGCTGATGGAGACCGGCGACTTCGACCGCATCATCTCCTTCTCGCGGCCCGGTGAATCCCAGGTGACCTTCGTCGCCCGCGAGGATTTCCACTCCCGCGACATTCCCGAGCTCTGGTACCAGATCCGCAAGAAGGTCAGCGACATCCGCTACACCCTGCCGCAGGGCATCCAGGGGCCGTTCTTCAACGATGAGTTCGGCACCACCTTCGGCAATATCTACGCGCTGTCGGGCAAGGGCTTCGACTACGCGGTGCTCAAGGACTATGCCGACCGCCTGCAGCTGCAACTGCAGCGCATCAAGGACGTCGGCAAGGTCGAACTGGTCGGCCTGCAGGACGAGAAGATCTGGATCGACCTGTCCAACACCAAGCTCGCCACCCTCGGCCTGCCGCTGGCGGCGGTGCAGAAGGCGCTGGAAGAACAGAACGCGGTGACTGCCACCGGCTTCTTCGAGACGGCCACTGACCGGGTGCAACTGCGCGTGTCCGGGCGCTTCGATTCGGTGGAGGACATCCGCTCCTTCCCGATCCGCGTCGGCGACCGCACCTTCCGCATCGGCGATGTGGCCGAGGTGCACCGCGGTTTCAACGACCCGCCCGCGCCGCGTATGCGCTTCATGGGCGAGGATGCCATTGGCATCGCCGTGGCCATGAAGGACGGCGGCGACATCCTGGTGCTGGGCAAGAAGCTCGACTCGGAATTCGAACGCCTGCAGCAGACGCTGCCGGCAGGCATGGAGCTGCGCAAGGTGTCCGACCAGCCGGCAGCGGTGCGCGAAGGCGTCGGCGAGTTCGTCCGCGTGCTGGCTGAGGCGCTGATCATCGTGCTGCTGGTGAGCTTCTTCTCCCTCGGCCTGCGCACCGGCCTGGTGGTGGCGCTATCGATCCCGCTGGTGCTGGCGATGACCTTCGCCTGCATGTACTACTTCGGCATCGGCCTGCACAAGATTTCCCTCGGCGCGCTGGTGCTGGCGCTGGGCCTGCTGGTGGACGACGCGATCATCGCCGTGGAGATGATGGCGGTGAAGATGGAGCAGGGCTACGACCGGCTCAAGGCGGCGAGTTACGCCTGGACCAGTACGGCCTTCCCGATGCTCACCGGCACGCTGGTGACCGCTGCCGGTTTCCTGCCGATCGCCACCGCGCAATCGGGCACCGGCGAGTACACCCGCTCGCTGTTCCAGGTGGTGACCATCGCGCTGCTGGTGTCGTGGATCGCCGCCGTGGTCTTCGTGCCCTACCTGGGCGAGAAGTTGCTGCCCGATCTCGCCAAGCGCCACGCGGAAAAACACGGTGGCAGTGACAAGGGTCACGACCCGTATTCGACACCCTTCTACCAGCGCTTCCGCCGCGTGGTGGAATGGTGCGTGCGCTACCGCAAGACGGTGATCCTGCTGACCGTGGCCGCCTTCATCGGCTCGATCATGCTGTTCCGCCTGGTGCCGCAGCAGTTCTTCCCGCCGTCGGCACGCCTGGAATTGCTGGTGGACCTGAAACTGGCCGAGGGCGATTCGCTCACCGCCACCACCGAGCAGGTCAATCGCCTGGAGAAAATGCTCGCCGAGCATTCGGGCATCGACAACTACGTGGCCTATGTCGGCACCGGTTCGCCGCGCTTCTACCTGCCGCTGGACCAGCAACTGCCGGCGGCGAGCTTTGCGCAGTTCGTGGTCCTGGCGAAGAGCCTGGAGTCGCGCGAGGAAATCCGCCAGTGGCTGATCAAGCACATGAACGAGGACTTCCCGACTCTGCGCACGCGCATCAGCCGCCTGGAGAACGGTCCTCCGGTGGGCTACCCGGTGCAGTTCCGCGTCTCCGGCGAGCACATCCCGGAAGTCCGCGAGCTGGCGCGCAAGGTCGCCGACAAGATGCGCGAGAACCCTCATGTGGTGAACGTGCACCTGGACTGGGAGGAGCCAAGCAAGGCGATCTTCCTCGACATCGACCAGGAGCGCGCCCGCGCCCTGGGCGTGAGCACCTCGGATATCTCGCAGTTCCTGCAGAGCTCGCTGACCGGTTCCACCGTCAGCTACTACCGCGAGGACAACGAGCTGATCGAGATCCTCCTGCGCGGCGACGAGCGCGGCCGGCATGACCTCTCGCAGCTGCCCAGCCTGTCGATGCAGACCAGCAGCGGCCGCAGCGTGGCACTGTCGCAAGTGGCGACGCTGGAATACGGCTTCGAAGAAGGCATCATCTGGCGGCGCAACCGCCTGCCGACTGTGACCGTGCGCGCCGACATCTACGACGACTCGTTGCCGGCGACGCTGGTGAAGCAGATCTCACCGACGCTTGACCCGATCCGTGCCGAATTGCCGGACGGCTATTTGCTGCAGGTCGGGGGCACCGTGGAAGACTCGGCCAAGGGCCAGGATTCGGTGAACGCCGGCGTACCGCTGTTCATCGTGGTGGTTCTCAGCCTGCTGATGATCCAGCTGCGCAGCTTCTCGCGGATGATCATGGTGTTCCTCACCGCGCCGCTGGGCCTGATCGGCGTAACCCTGTTCCTGCTGGTGTTCCAGAAGCCCTTCGGCTTCGTCGCCATGCTCGGCACCATCGCCCTGGCGGGGATGATCATGCGCAACTCGGTGATCCTCGTGGACCAGATCGAGCAGGATCGCGCCCATGGCATGGATACCTGGCACGCCATCATCGAAGCCACGGTGCGGCGTTTCCGCCCCATCGTGCTGACCGCCCTGGCGGCGGTGCTGGCAATGATCCCGCTGTCGCGCAGTGTGTTCTTCGGCCCGATGGCGGTGGCGATCATGGGTGGCCTGATCGTCGCCACGGCGCTGACGCTGCTGTTCCTGCCGGCGCTGTATGCGGCGTGGTTCAGGGTGAAGAAGGAAGCCTGACGAAGGCATGGGGCAGTGTGAGTAACTGCGTGCAGGGCGGATAACGCGCCAGCGTTGGCCGCCCTGTAAAGGCCGGCGGATAACCTGTTCCAGGTTATGCGCCCTACGGTGCTGTCAGCGCCAGCGTTTACTTGTAGGAGCGAGCTTGCTCGCGAACCCGCCCAGCGCAGGAGTTGCCGGAAGGCCGTTCGCGAGCAAGCTCGCTCCTACAGTTCGATTCCTCATCGAACCTCGACGTAGGGCGAATAACGCGCAGCGTTATCCGCCGTCTGGCCGCCCGAAACGAATCGTCCGACATACGCGAACCTTTCGACCTGTCACTCTCATGAGCTTTTCCTGAAGCCGATTCCCAGACCCGGATCGTTCCGTAAGGTACGTGGTAATCGTTCAGGAACCGCCTGACTCATCAATGGCGTTGCGGTCCTACAAGCCTGCTGCTTAGCGTTCTCTCCGCCACGGAACAGCCGTGGCCAGGTGTGGAAACCTGAGTGGTTACGTCAATCGCCATAGCAGAGAATGCCCGGCCTCAATCGAGGCTGGGTTGACTCTGGCTGTCTATGGCGGACCGTGTGAGGCGGGCTTCGGCCCGACCGGTCTATGGCGTAACCGCCCGGTTTCCACCCTTGCACGGTCCGCCTCCCTTTTCCGGGGGCGGCTCTTTCGCTGTACAAGGAGAGACCGCATGAACCCTTCAACGCTCTTTCCGGCCGACAATGGCCTGAGCTTCCAAACCTTCCATCGCTTCGACCGCACCCTGCGCGGCCTGCTGATTGATCGCCAGGCCTGGTTCTCCACCCGCGACCTGGCGCGCCTGACCAACACCCATTTCACCGCCCGCGTCCCGCGCAAGCTCGATCCCGACCAGTACCGCTGGGAGCGCCTGCTCGGTGGCACCGAAGACGAACTGCTGGTCAGCGAAAGCGGCCTCTACACACTGCTGCTGGTCTACTTCTACCACCCGGAAAACCGCAACCTGCGCCAATGGCTGAGCAACGAAGTCGTACCGGCCCTGCGCGATGCCCAACTGCCAACGGGCTATGGTCCTCGTCAGAGCGTGCGCGAGGTACAGGGCTACCCGCTGACCGTACTGGAATGGCAAGGCAGCATCTGGCTGCGCCTCTGCGACGCCGCCCGATTACTGGAGCGTGGCAGCTTCTCGTAGGATGGCGTGGAGCGCAGCGATACCCATCGCTCGCAGCATCTGCAGGAGCGGGCCATGCCTGCAATTCGCGCGCACGATGGGCTCCTACAGAGGCTCGCGTGATACCAATCTGTAGGCATGAAAAAGCCCGGCATCTGCCGGGCTTTCACTTATCTGTAGGAGCGAGGGGGACACCCAGTCCTTGCTCGCGAACGCTCTTGGCGCCCCCGGCACCTGGCTGCTCAGAGTACTCCAAACACTTTCTTCGCCAGGCCAGTAGCAGCGGCCGTCGGATTCTGGCGAATGGTCTTCTCCTGCTCGGCGATGAGCTTGAACAGGCCGTCCAGTGCTTCCTCGGTCACGTAGTTCTCGATGTTCGCGCTCTTCGCGTCGACCACGCCGAAGGCGGCAGCCTGGCTGGCGAAGGCGTTGTACTGCTTGGCGACGCCGACCTGATCGGTGGCCTGCTTGATGATCGGCAGGAACTTGGCGCGCAGTTGCTCGCGGCTGCTGCGGTTCAAGTAGTCCGTCGCCGAGTGCTCGCCACCCTGCAGAATGCCCTTGGCATCGGTCACGCTCATTTTCTTCACCGCATCCACCAGCAGCGCCTGGGCCTGCGGCATGGCGGCCTCGGCGGCCTTGTTCATGCTCGCTTCGAGCTGGTCGACCTGGGCGCCCATGCCGAACTGCTTCATGGTCTTGGCGGCCTTGCCCAGTTTGCCGGGCAACTCGATGCGCACTTCCGGGTCATTGCTGAAGCCGCCGGGTTGGCTGAGCTGTTTCACGGCCACCTGCGCACCCTGTGTCAGCGCATCCTTCAGGCCGCCGGTGGCGTCGCTCTGGCTGAGGTCGGAAAGGGACAGGGCGAAGGCATTGAAGGACAGCAGGGCGCCGGCCAGCAGAACGGGGAATCGCAGCATCGATACTTCCTTGGGCGAAACACGGCGGCCGGGCGGCCCCGCGGTGGAGAATGGAGGAGGGAGATTAACGGAGGAAGGCCGCCGGGGAAAACCCGGCGGCGCGGTGAATCAGCGCACAGGGTCGACGCGGACTCGTAGTGGTTGCGGGTCGCTACCGTCGAGTTTGACGCTGTGTCGCTCGGTGGTGATGAACAGCAGACGGCCGTTGTCCTCGATGCGCGCACTGACCGCGTAGCTGTGGCCCGGCTTGACCTGGTTGCGGTCGTAGTTGAGGTGGAACGCCAGTGGCACCTGGCGCCCGGAGTCCAGTTGCTGCCGGGCCAGCTCGGTGGCGGGCGCGTCGGCCAGGGAAACGTCCTGCAGACTGACGGTGACCTGGGCAGTTGGCGGTAGGGCAATACGCTGCAGGTAGAAGACTTCACCGTCCAGCGACGCCTTGTCACCGGAGGGAGTAGAGCTGCACGCGGCGAGCAGGCCGGTCATCAGTAGCAGGGGTAGGGTTTTCATAAGGTAACTCTCCTTGGATCCAGGGCGCCTCAGACCATTGTGGGTGACTTTGGTTTCCGCGCCATGATCCGGGAGAGCTTCGAGTTATTTCACGATGCGTCCGAACAGGTTCTGGAACATTACCGGGTCGCGGCCTTCGGTGAGGTCGTAGAGCGAGTAATAGTGGTTGAGGCGGGCGCCACCGTCGCGAGTCAGCGGGTCCCAGGAAAGATTGGCCCGGCGCATTGTGGAGCTGCTCATCAGCTCGTCGAACGGAATCGATACGTAGATGCCCTTGTCGAAACTGCCTTCGCCATAGGCTTCCTTGTTGGCCGTGGTGAGGGTGACCCAGGCGCCAAAACGCACGCCGTTGCGGAACTGCCGAGAGAGATCGAGCGTGCCGCCCCAGTCGCGAGCCAGGTAACGACCAGCGCTGACCTGGGCGAGGATGTCCTCGAATCCGGTCTGCCAGTACAGCGTGACGAAGCCGGTCGCTGTCTGGTAATCACGCAGGCCGAAGTGCTGGTCGAAGTCGCGCTGGCGCACCAGGTCGAGGTTGGCGCCCAGGGCCCAATCTTGACTCATTGGGCGGTAGAGCAACTCGCCACCCACGCCTGCATACATGCTTTCCAGGTAACCGCCGTACAGCATGCCGTAGAGGTCTTGATCCAGTCGCGCGGTCTTGTTCAGCTGGAAGGTGGGCAGCGTGACATCGGAGGTGGTCATGTACCGGCGGATGTCAGTGCGAACTCGCGGGAGGCCGCTGGGGGCGTCGTACTTGAATTCGTCGTAGTTGTTGATCAGGTTGGCGCTGAGCAGGCCATTGCCCCACAGGCTTGGGGTGAAGCGATACTCGCTGTCGAGATCTGCGGTGAACTGGTACAGCAGGAAATTATCCGGGCCACCGATACTCTGGTTGTAGCCCAGGCCCAGGTTGTAGTTGAACGGGACGGGCTTCTGCTGATAAACCAGTTCTTCCTGTTGCGGTAGCGGTGGGTTTTGCTCAGTCGTGCGGCGAAGGTCTTCCAGCGGACGCTCCTGGTTCGCGACGTCGCGGAATACCCGGCGTGGCACGCTGGTTTCGACCATGGGTTGGCCATAGCGTGTATCGACGACGGTGAACCACTGCGCTTCGTGATCGACGCTGTTGTCGAGAATGCGCGCGGTGCGCCCGACGGCCTCGGGCGGATACAGATAGCGAGTCTGTTCGCCGTACACCACCACTTCGCTGTCCTTGCGGGTGATGCGTTCTACCTTGTAGCCGGCGTTCTCTTCTACACGCCGGGAAACGTCTGCCCAGTCCACTGTATCGGGCTGGCGAGCGGTCGCTTTCTGCTGCAGCGGTTCCGGGGCCGGATCGTTGACCTTCGCGGGAGCCGTGCGACTGGCGAAGTTGGTGTGCAGGGTGATGCCGAACATGGCAGTGTTGCCGCGCTCGAAGGCTGCGTGCAGGTCGATGGAGTCGCTGGCCTTGAAGACCATGCCGATGTTGAAAGGGGAGTTCTGCTTCTGGTTGTTGTTCAGCGGCTCGTGCTGATAGTCGTTGCCCTCATACTCGAGCTTGACCGACAGCGGTTCCCAGGGCGTTTGCCAGTTGACGCCCCCGAACAGGGAAGGGTGGCCACGGAAGTAGCTATTGGAGCTCAGCTCACCGGTGCCTTCCGATTTGGGGCGCGTATTGAATCTGTCGTCGACCCAGCCGAGCGGATTGTCCAACTCGCCGCGATTGCCGATGTAGCCCCACGCCAGTCCCAGGCTGAAATCGAGGTCACCAAGGCGCTTGTTGCCGACAAGATATTCGCTGGAGAACAGCCCGGTACCGCCGATATCCCTACCGCCCAGCACAATTTCTGGCGCCCAGCGAGTTTCCTGCAACAAGCGGAATTTGACGTCGAAGGCCTTGTCCTTGTAGCTCTGCTCGCCGCTCTCGTCTGCTTCCCCGTACCTGCGGTTGCTGATCGAGGTATAGCGAAAGGTGCCTTCCATCCAGTCGAAGGGCTGTAGCGAGAAGCTATAGCGCGAGTAGGGATCGGTGCGGTTGGCGTTCACGCTGATCTCGCCCGCCGGCGCCATTCGCGCGGTAGGGGTCTGCAGCAGGCCAACGCCGCCGAAATCGTTCTGGGTGTAGCGCGGATCGGCAGAAGCCAGGCTAGCACTGACCAGCAGCAGACAGAGACTGTGGCGAGGCTTCATGGTCTTTCCGCCGGCAGGGGTTGTGTGGCCAGGAATTCGGCCAGTTCGCGGTTCAAATCCGGTGCGCTGTCCTTGATCTCCTGGGCATCCAGCGGCACCAGCATCACGGCACCGGGGGCAGGTGGTGCGGCTTGTTCCTCGCGATTCCATGACGCAACCCCAAGTCGGGTGACCTGGCCGTCAGGCTGGATCAGATAGAGGAAATCCGGGTCTGCCTCATCAAGTGCGGGGCACTGCGGTGCATAGCGATAGGCCGGTTGCAGTGGAACGAAGGGCAGCTCGCAGTTGTCCGAAACCGCGCCAATGATCCGCACGGTGGCCGGCCGGGGCGGGAAGATCAGTCGATCTCCACCCTGGAGCCTTGGCGAGTGCTCGGCGTTGAGCTCTACCTGCAGTGGATCGAGGTGGTAGGTCCGTCGACCGGTAACGGGCAGGGCTAGCACCTGCTCGCCGAGCCGCTGGGTAATGTTCGCCAGCGCGGGCTTGTCCTGCAGCAGTGCAAGGCGTTGCACCTGGCTCAGGTCGAACAGGACGCCGGCCTTTAGTCGACGTTGCTCCTGAATCAGGCTTTGGCGTTGCCAGGACGCACCTAGCCAATAGCTCTGGGGATTGACCTGTAGCTGTTGCAGCAGCACGCCCAGACGAAGGCCGTCGTCGATCTCCCTGACTCCCGGGGAGGGCAACTCGCCAAGCACTTCGATTCGTGTTGCTCCGTGGGCGGTTGTGCAGGCGGCGAAGCCGGCCATGAGCAGGGCTAGCCGAATGAGCTTCATGGCCGGCTCCGAAGGGGACGCAACTGAGTAATGGTGACGTTGAGACTGGGAGTGACCTGCTGCCGGCTTTGCAGGATGAACCCGTCATTCGGGTCGACCCAGTAGCTGTTGGTAGCCGCCATGCCCTTGATCGGCGCGTGCAGTTGCTCGTCAATTCGCAGCAGCCTGTGGTCCTGATCGAGGATGTGCACGGTTTCGACGCCGGCGCGGCGCAGATTGCCGGTGAGCGGAACATCGAGCAGGTAACCGGGCCCGAGATCGATCCAGCGCTGGCTTGCCTGGTCTTCGCCGATGTGCTGCAGCCCGGTGACAAAGGGCGAGCCCGGCGCGAGGCGAGTTCCCAGCAAGTCGTCCGGGAAACCCAATGTGCGCACCACCACGCCATCCTGCAGGAGTAGCAATTGGCGCGACGAGGCCTGCCAGTACTGCAGGTCGCCTTGTGTGCGTACCAGCGCCATCACCGCTGAGCCGTATTGGGTGGTGATCTCGATCTGGTAGTAGGGGAGAGAATTGACTTGAGCGCGTGTCAGCTCAAGCGGAGCCGGGCTGCTGAAGCTGGCGCTCAGAGTACTCAGCGAGGCCTGCATCAGTGGGTTGCAGGCGGACAAGGCGCAGGCGAGCACCCCCAACGCGAGCAAGCGATAGGCATTCATGGAGTGCTCAGTTGTTGTTGAGGTTGTGTTGAATGGTCGAACCGGTGCCGAGAATGCCGGCGGACGGCAGCAATTGGCTGATCAGGCGGTTCCAGCGAGTCACACCGGCCGGGCCGACATAGACAACATCCTGCGGTTGCAACTGGAATTGTTGGGCGAGGATGAAGGCGGTGGGCGAGTTCGCGTCGAGCTGGAAGACCGTGGCGCGCTGTTTCTCCAGATCCTCGACACCGCGAATGACATACACGGCTTTGCCATTGGCAGTGGTCTGGTTCAAGCCGCCAACACTGCCCAGTGCATCGGCCAGGTTCATCTCGCGGGTCTTGAAGATCAGTGCGCGCGGCGCGTTGACTTCACCCATCAGATAGACCTTCTTGCGATCGTTATAGGGCAGATAGATGCGGTCGCCGTCCTTCAGGTACAGGCTGTACAGGGCCGAGCCTTGAGCAGTGTTCAGCGCATCCAGGTTCAGGTGGAAGACCTGGTTGTCGCGCTGCAGCGTCAGGCCGGAGAGGTCGGCATTGGCGGTATCCAGTTCGGCGGCGCCAATGGCTTCCATCAGCGCCAGGGGAGTCGTGGTGATTGCCTGCGGGCCCGCTTTGACGAAGGCACCATTGAGTATCACTCGCTGGCTGGCGAAGCGCAGAACGGCAATATCCACCTGGGGTTCTTCGACGTACGCAGCCAGGGCGTTGGTAATGGTCTTGCGAACGTCTTCGATCGTCCTTCCCGACACGTGCAGCGTGCCGACATAGGGGTAGAAGAGTGTGCCGTCTGGCCGTACCAACCGACCGTTAGCGTCTCCCTGTTGCAGTTGGCCGGCCGGTGAGGTCAGCTCTGGGTGGTCCCAGACAGTGATGTACAGAAGGTCACCAGCACCGATCCGGTAACTTTCCGGGCGGAAGCTGACGAGCTCCTCGGGAACGGCATCCTGTTGCCGTGTTGCAGCGTCTACCGTGAGCAGCTTGGGCGTGATCTGCACCAGTTGGACGCGACTGGACTCAGCCGAGTCTTCCGGCATGAGTCGTCCGGTATCCAGGTTCTGGCCGGGGGAGAACATGCATCCCTGAAGCGCAAGGGCAGACAGGACAGCAAGGGACAAGGGGCGAATCATGGGAGGGCTACACAAAGGAAGTGAAGGGATGGCGCGGACTGTTCCCTACGCCGGAGTTCCATGGCGCAAGGTGCTGGCCGGAAGGCTGCGCAGGTTAGCAATCGGGTTTGGCTGAGGATGTAGGAATCGGCTGGCAGGGAGAGGCAGTAAATTCTTGAAGTGGGAAAGGTGGCGATCAGTAGGCGTTCTTGTGCACGAAGCCCTTGAACAGGGTCAGGAAGACGATCTTCAGGTCCCACCAGAGCGACCAGTTATTGATATAGGCCAGGTCGAACTCGACACGCTTCTGCATCTTCTCCAGGGTGTCTGTTTCGCCGCGCCAGCCATTCACCTGGGCCCATCCCGTGATGCCCGGTTTCACTTTGTGACGCAGCATGTAGCTGCTGATCTGCCCACGATATTCCTCGTTGTGGGCGATGGCGTGCGGGCGCGGCCCGACAATGGACATATCGCCCATGAGCACGTTGATGAACTGCGGCAGTTCATCCAGCGAGGTGCGCCGCAGGAAGGCTCCCAGCGGGGTGATGCGGCTGTCGTTGCGGGTTGCCTGGGTGACCTTCGCGCCGTTTTCCATCACTCGCATGCTGCGGAATTTCCAGACTTCGATGGAGCGACCGTCGATGCCGTAGCGTTTCTGCCGGAAGAATACCGGGCCGGGAGAAGTGAGTTTGATTGCCGCCGAGATGAAAAGCATGGGGACGGCGATCAGACAAAGGATCAATGACGATAGAATGATGTCTTCCAGACGCTTCACCAACGCACTGGCGCCCACCATGGGGCTGTCGAAGATGCTGATGGTGGGGATGCCGTCGATGTTCTGGGATCGGGCGTGGAGCAGGTTGAAGATGAAAACATCTGGAACTAAGTGGACCGAAACGGTTGTATCGCTGAGTTGATCAACCAGCCACTTGATCCTGGCCTCGCTACGCATAGGAAGGGCGATGTAGATATGATCGATGGAGCCGGAGTGTGCTTCGCTAATCAACTGCTCCAAGTTGCCCGAGACACTAATTCGCAACTGCCATCCGGGTAGTTGAACAGGGGTGGTTCTCTCATCATCATAGAAACCTAGGAGTTCCAGGCCCATCCAAGGGGCATTGGCGATGTTCATCGCCAGTCGCGCTCCCAAGGGGCCTGCTCCGACGATGGCCACATTACGGGTATTCAGGCCATTATTACGAAGTATTTTGAGTGCCTGACGAAGGAAAACTCGATAAGCAATCAATGTAATCAGGGGGAAACTCAATAGTTGTATGAGGAGCATCCGGGGCCGGGGCTGGGATTCAAAAAGCACATAGTCACCCAGAAAAAATGTCAGCGAGCTGAGTAGCCAGATACACGATAGTTTCCTTAACTCATCACGTATACGTTTGCCACGCCATGAGCCGTAGAGGCCTCCCGCATCGGCCAGAATGGAAAATGGGAGCAAGGTGCCGAAGGCGACGGCCAAAATATCTCTACTGTCCTTTATTCCGCTCAGAGTGCAGAGCAGAAAGATGCAGAGCAGGATGATCGCAAGGTCCAGGGTGCGTTGGAGGATGGAGAGGCTTGTATGGGGGGGGCGGAGTACACCGCGATCATTTCTGTTCATGCCGATTGCGTTGATTAAGCTGGTTGTTGGGATCTAGGCGGTTACGCCAACCTGAGTGAAGTTGAGTTGGGGGAGAACCTCTGCACACAGACCTCTGTGCTCCTGAGCTTTATGCAGCTCAGCGCAAACAACATCCATGTGAAGAAGTGCGCTTGATTATGGTTGGTTAGTCCAAAAACTACGACGTGAATGAGTAGTATTGTTCTTGTGGTTGTTGTGAGTTTCTGGATTTCTTTAGTGCACTTTCGAATATTCCACGTTATTTTGAGGTTTATGTGGATAAACGCCGCAGTGGCTATAGAGAGAATAAGAGTTCCCGCTATTCCAAGCCCGTAGAGTATTTGTAGTGGCAAGTTGTGAAGCGAATAGGCTTTTGGTGATTCTATTCCTACTCCCCAGAATAAATGCTCTAGAAGGTCGTCTATCGCAGTATTCCAATCCTCCAGTCTGACGTTGGAGCTTCCGGTTCCTTTAGCTGCGGATTCGTATCCGGTAGTAATTACTGCCATAACATCAAATGATAAGTAGGAAAGTGTTTGTGTGACGATTGGTGTAAGGATGGCAGGAAGGATAGCGAGCAAGAGCTTTCTACTAGGGCTTTTGCTGCTGAAAGTGAGGTAAATATAGCTCAGGAGTAGCGTTATATAGGCGGCACGTGTAGAGGTGAGAAAAACACCCGCTATGAATATTACTGATAGTATCAGATAGAAGGGGTTGTTCTTGTTTAGGGTTATCGATAATGCGTATATTGCATAAAAAGAGCAAATTATTCCAAACTCGTTAGGGTAGGTGCCAGGGCTGAAGCGTGAGTAGCCATAGGCACTTTGGTCCAGTGTGGTGAAGAGACTGTAGGTGCTGTATGGGATTTTATTTGTGATATAGCCAATGTAAATGACCAAGCCCAGAAAGAAAACGGCGCAGAAGCCTTTGAATGAGTCTCTAAGGAGTTTTTCCGTTATGTCTGTGGATTCGCTCGAGATAATCCATTGCGAGATATTGTAAAATCCGAATGCGAGATTGCAGATGACTAGCACTCTAATTGCTGGGTTGGCATGAATAGGGATATCATCTGTAATGCCAATTAGTGAGTAGGATGCGCTGCCGAATAGAAGGATGAAGATGAAGAATAGTAGTGTGAAGTGGGGTAGGCTTCTTTTTGATGTTCTAAAAAGGCAAAGAATGTTAATGAGGGCAGTGCTGAAGTAGAATGCTCGTAGTGAACCAATGCCTGGTAATGGTGCAAAGAAAATTCCAGTAGGTCCAAGAAAGAAGGTTGTTCGGAGGATTGTTTCCCTGATCCTGGAGTTTTTCATTTCAGGTGCAACTCAGGGGCGATTTTTTTTTTTTGATTTTTCCTTCGCTACTGCTTCTTGGTAGAACTCCAGTATTTCTGCCGAAAAGCGAGAAGATGAATATTTTTCACGTATATATTCCTGTAGTCTTGGTGGGGTCTCTGTTGGGCTGGTTCTATATTGAGTAATGCTCTTGATTATGGCGTCTGCTGTAGTCATGTCGGCAACTTGACCGTACATGCCAAGTATTTCGGGGAGCGAGCCTGCATGGCTGGCCAGTACGGGAGTTCCTCTTGCTAATGACTCTATGGCTACAAATCCAAAACCCTCCCAGCGTGAAGGGACTATAGTTAAATCGGCATCATCGTACACAGCCAGCAGTGCTTCTCGAGTTTGCCATCCCAAGAATGTCACATTTGCAGTTGGCTTATAGTCTGAATCGCAAAGAACAGAGTCTCCAGCTACGTAGAGATGAAACTCTTGCAGCTCTTTTGATTTGAATGCCTCATACAGGATGTCGAATCCCTTTTGTCGGTCCAGTCGGCCGACGAATAATATTTTTTTTATGCTATATGCCCTGTGTGTCTTTTTTAGTGGGGCGAGATAGTCATCTGAAATTGGATTGTAGATAGATCTCTGGAGATCGCAGGGGATGAAATTTGCGGCGGCCTGCTCTGTTTTTGAAATATGAATTACTCCGGTTGAGAGTCGGCCTGTTATATAGTCAACTGCTTTGCAGATGGTGCGCTCAAGTGTTGAAACTTGACGCTGGAAAGACCATCCGTGCGCGCAGAAAATTATTGCTGGAAATTTGAAGCTCAATAGTTTTTGAAGGATAAGCACATATCCGGCGAAAGAACTGTGCAAATGCACAATGTCATAGGATTGCTTGCCTTCCAATCTGGCAAGGGCTTGGAATAATCCGGCTATTCTTTGAGGGCGGCTAGTGCCTGGGAATGCTATCAATTTTTTCCTATCTACGTCGATCTCGTTCTCTTGACTGGCAGGGATCAGATAATAATGCTCGTGAGGTACGTTACCATCGATTAGCTCTAGGTAAGTGGCAACTCCCCCCTTCACAGTTTCTGCAATATGTAGTATGCGCATTTTTGATGGTCTTAATGAAGTTGAGTGTTATAGATTTTTCCAGGAAGAAACGGCCGTGGCGATTGTGATAATTCCACCTAGCGTTGCTTGGAATAAAAGAAATTCAGTAATAGCCTGAAAGTGTAGGGCCAAATAGGTCAGTAATAAGCCAATGCCGGAGAGGTTATAGATGGACAGCAACCACTGTGCTTTCCAGCCACTTCCGGTGTCGCCTGTGGAGTTTCTTTTGGATCCAGATAGAACATTTGACTTATTTAATATGAGTCGAGAGAGTATGGAGAATATGCTGGCAGCAGCACCAAGAAGAAGGGCATCCTGTTCGCCGCTTCCATAGCCGATGGCGATGTATAAACCTGCGGTAATTATATATCCGCCGATGGCGTCTAGGAACTCTCCCTTGAGGGAGCCTGTTCGAGTGAACCTTGCAATATTTCCATCGACACAGTCAAGTACTAGCCAAAGAAGTATTAGAGTGGTGATTATCCAGGCTGGGTAACTAATGGCTGCGGTGAGGATTGCGGCAAGGGCAAAAGCAATTGATGCTAGAGATGCGAAGTTTGCACTTAGCCCTGCTGAGACGAATAGCGCAGTTATCGGATAGGAAATAGGCCTGGCACAGAAATAAGCGGCGGGATTTCCCCAGCGATCATAGTTGCTCTTGTCCTGGGGCATGGATTTTCTGATTTCGGCGATTGTTGGCATGGCGGTTATTCGAGTTAGAGGGAGTGGGCGGTTTTTTGGATGCGCCGGAGCGCAAGTATCCGCAACGTGAGTACAAACAGTTCGGTTCCCAGGATCGCCAGAGCGACGTTCAGGGCGTTGATCTGATCGAGGATGTAGAGGCATCCCAATGCAAGGACGTTGGCAATTGAGGCGATCACCACGGTGCGGTTGGCCTGGTCCAGACGATCAAGGGCAGCGAAGGCTGGATAGCCGAAAGCTGCGGCGAGATAGCTGACGACCATGGCGGCTAGCAGCACGGTGAAGGTCGATTGCGCCCGGAGGAACTCAGGACCCAGCGCGAGTTGCAGAATCTCTGCAGAGAATGCAGCGATCAGTCCGGCCAATATCGACAGCAGGCCCGCCGAGCCCAGAGTTACCAGCAGGAACACTCGCCAGTCGCGGTTTTTCGCCATGAATGGATACAGGACCTGGTTGACTGGCAACGCCGATCCGATGCGGTAGACCTGCTGGCAGGCATAGAACTGTGCAGCCTGCACTTGCCCCGCAAGACCTACTACGGTGGTAGCCGCCGAGGTGTAGGTGGCCACCGCAATTCGCGATGTGAAGAAGGGAAGCGCGCCACGAAATTCCTGCAGGACTTCCACCATGCTTGGTCGCAGGATTCGAAAGTTTGTTCTGTAGACCTGCAGGATGGAGAGCGCGGCTGCTGAGAGCTGGGCTAATCCCCAGCCCAGGATTACGAGCCAGGCATCGTCGCTGTCGTGAACAAACAACAGTACGGCAACAAGGTAGAGCGCTTTGGTCGAAAGACTGTATACGGTGACTACCTTTTGGCGCTCCAGACCCACGAACAACCAGTTGGTCTGATAGGCTTGGCCAATGATGGCTAGGGTTCCCAACGCGAAGAGTGGGGTGTCATGCCGGTAGGCGGGAGTAAAAAACGGAACCAGCAGGGTGATCAGGGATGCTATGGCCACCAGCGGTAGTTTCCCGATGAACACCGCGCCGAGCAGTTTGCCGATCAGCAAGCGATCTTCACGATGGCGTGCGATTCGGTATGTACTCGACAGACCATAGCCGAAGTCAGTAATTATTAATGACAGTTGGCAGAGAGAAAGCACCATGGCTACTGTGCCGAAGCTCTCGATTGCAAGGCGCTGAGTCAGTACCGGTAGCAGGAGCAGCGGCAGGAAGTTCGCCAATTGCGTCAGGCTGGCGGCCAGTGTGTTGGCTGCCAGTGGGTGTCGGATTAAATGAGCTATTGAGCGCATGGTAGTTGTCAGCGCAGGCGTTCGATAATTGACGAGATCGTGTCCAACGAGGATTTCAGCTCGCTGAGGTGCGCCTTGTCGAAGTAGCCCAGACTCTGCTTGATCTGCGTACTGGAAATCCCATCGGTGCGTGGCAGATAGATCACCCTGCACAAAGTGTTCAGATCGTCGAACTTCCCTTGCCAATCATGACCCATGCCAAGTATCGCCACATGATATGTGTCGATATCCCGCACCTTCTGTTCCCAATCAGTTTCAGGAATCGCCAGATCGACGCATTTGATCGACTGCACGATCTCAATGCGATCAGCGAAGGGGATAATAGTTTTCTTGCCTTTGCTGGAATTGAACTCATCGGTGGATACGCCGACGATCAATCGATCGCCCAGATTCTTGAGGCGGGTCAGGAGTTTCAGATGACCATGATGGAACAGGTCGAAAGTGCCGTAAGTCAGAACGGTGGTTGTCATGGCGTGCAGGATTCCAGACGCGTGCAGCAGCCTCGGTGGCCTGGCACGCTACCGCCCCAGGATTTTTGGTTGATTTCCTGAGAACGCGGTTGGGGTCGAGGTTGATCGGTTCGGATGGCCGGGTTGGAGTAACTAGAGAGCTTGTTTATGCCGCGAGTTATATGCGTATGCGCTATGCGAGCCGTCCCACCTGAGTGATCGGTACGCTGACGCGGGACTCGCGGCGTAACAGGTTCAGCAGCAGGATTACCCGCTCGGTGCCGTCTACTGCCTCGAATATCGCTTCTACTCCAGGGCTGCCTGGAAGACCGATTCGTACACGTTCCCCGGTCTCGAACAGCGGGGCGATAGCAGCGTCACGGGTGCGTATCTTTTCGATCACCGCCGATGGAACGGCCAGTGGGTGGCTGTCGAAGCGAACAATCTGGCTGACGCCGCGCGTGGAGCGGATAGGCATCCAGTTGTCCTGCAAGGTGTCCAACGCGATAAACAGGTAGCCGGGGAAAAGCGGTTCGGCCTGCTGCTGTATTACGCCATTTCGAATTCGCTCTACTTGGTGCATCGGCAGCAAGCACTCGTACTGTTGCCGCGTCAGATTCTCCAAGGCGCGCAGGTCCTGCCGTGGCTTGCATTGCACCAGATACCACTGTTTTTCCGATGTCGATTGCATCTCTATCTTCCCTTTGCAGGGGTACGGATCTCGGCGTTTCCAGGGATCAGGATTTGTCCGAGAGGTACTCATACTGGTAATTGCTGTACGCCCCGTTCCCGTAGTAATCCGCCGCACGCCGCTCGACGCCATTGAAGATGGCGCCCTTGAGCTGGATGCCGTTCTGTGCGAAGCGTCGAATAGTCAGTTCAATTTCACGAGGGGCGTTCTTGCCGAAGCGGGTGACAATAAGGCTGGTACCGGCCTGGTGCCCGACGATGGCGGCATCGGTGACGGCCAGTAGGGGAGGGGTATCCAGGATGACCAAGTCGAACTCGCTGCTGGCTGCCTCCAGCAAGCTGGTGAAGTTCGGGTGCATCAGTAATTCGGAAGGGTTTGGTGGAATCTCCCCGCGGGAGATGAAGTGAAGGTTTTCCACCTTGGTCCGTTGCACCGCCTGTTGGAAGCTGCAGCGCTGGATGAGCAGGTCCGACAGGCCGACCTTATCGCTAGCGCCGAGCGTCTTGTGCAGGTAACCCTTGCGCATATCCACGTCTATCAGAAGGACGCGTTGGCCGGTCTGGGCGATCACGGCAGCAAGGTTCGAACTGACGAAGGATTTGCCGACATCAGGGCTTGGGCCGGAGATCATCAGCCGGTTGTCGCCCGATTCCAGCATGGCGAAGTGGAGGCTGGTGCGCAGGCTGCGCAGCGACTCGATGGCGAGGTCGGTAGGATGACTCGTCGCAAGCAAGGGAGCGACCGCACGGCTGTCTTTCTTGCCTGCCCCCAGTTGGTCTTCATCGGCTTTGTGCAGAGCACTGAAGGGAACGGAGGCGTAGACCGGAAGACCCAGTTGCTCGATGGCGTCCGCGGTTTCAATGCCTCGATTCAGCGCTTTGCGTAGGAGCACCAGTGCAATGGCGATGAACAGACCGAGCAGGGTTGCGATCACAACGATCAGCGGCTTTTTCGGTTTTACGGGTTTGGTGACGTCGACGTCGGCGGTGTCGATGACTCGCACATTGCCGACGGAGCCTGCACGCACGACATCCAGCTCCTGGCTCTTGTTCAGCAGCTGCGTGTAGATGGTGGTGCTGACCTCGACGTCCCGGGTCAGGCGCAGCAGGTCCTGCTGTGTTTCCGGTAGGCTTTCGATGCGCTTGGCCAGGCCATTCTGCTTGGCCGTGAGTTCACCGATCTGCCTGGCCAGCGCCTGATAGGCGGGATGCTGGCGGGTGAACTTGCGGTCCATCTCGGCCTGCTGCAGCTTCAGCTCGGAAATGCTGGTATCCAGGGCGACGCTCTGGTCGAGCAGCGCCTTGGTTTCAAGGCTGATGTCGGCCGATTTGGCCCGGGTCTGGTAGCTGCTCAATGCGTTCTCGGCAGTTTCCAGATCGCGGCGAACGTCGGGCAACTGGCCGCGCAGGAATTCGAGACTGGAAGCCGCTTCGGCGGAAGCGCGCTGCACGTTCTGGCGCACATACTGCTGGCTGATCTCGTTCAGTACGGCGAGTGCCCTGGCCGCATCATCGTCGTCCAGCGTCAGGTCGATAATGCCGGAGTCCTTACCGGTCTCGGCCACCTTGAGTGCGTCCTGGTAGTCGAGGATGGTGCTCAGCCGACGTTGCTTGGTGACGAGGAATCGAGTCCCGGCATTGGCGTGTAAGGTTTTGACCTGGAGCTTGATGCCTCGCTCGTCGTAGGCCTGGCCGACGGAGCCCTCGACCAGCAACTCATCGTCGTCATCGAGCAGCCGGAAACCTCCGGCTTCTTCGGCAATCAGCGTCAGGTTCTTTTCGAGCAGGCTATCGGGGACTTCCAGCTGGAAGATTTCCAGCGACTCGCCGCCCCAGGCAAAGCGGCTCATGCCCAACGGCGCAGGGGCGATGTCGCCGGGGTTGTCTGGCTGATAGTGTCGTTGAAGAAAGCTGCCGACCAGCGGGAACAACGACGGCTGGGCATCGATATCCAGGTGCAGATTGTCCACGGCCTTGCCGATCACGCTACGCGAGGTCAGTAACTGAATCTCGGTCACGGCCTGGGATTGTGAGCCGCCGAGGATGTCGCTCATCTCGGTCAGCCCGGGAATTCCGGGTGCTTTCTGCTCCACCTGAATGGTCGCCGAGGCGCGGTAGATGGGAGTGGCGAGCACGGCATAGGCGATCCCTGCCAACAGGAATCCGGCGGTGATGCCTGTGATCATCCATTTGTGATCGATCAGGACGCCGAACAGCCGGAGCAGGTCGATTTCGTCATCATCGACGGACGCTTGCGGTGCGAGGGATTGCGCTTGTTGCATGAGAGGTACTTCGCCGTGAATGCTTATCGAGTGGAGCGGAGATATCGGGACCATGTGGCGACTGCCTCATCGATCAAGGCATAGGCGTGCTTGAAGGCCGCCTCACCTTGTCGATACGGATCTGGAATTTCACGATCGTGCTGCCATTTGCCGAGCAGGAAGGTCTTGCCTCGGGACTGCGGGGATTGCTGGTTAATGTCGCGCAGGTGATTGCGCTCCATGACCAGCACCAGATCGGCGTCCTGGAGGATCTTCGGCGTCAGTTGGCGGGCGCGATGCAATGCGGGTTGTTGGCCGTGCTGCGAAAGTGTTGCGAGGGCATGCTGCTCAATCGGCTGGTCGACCAGTGCGGCCAGACCGGCGGAACCGACCACGATGTTGTAGTCCTGAACAGCCTGTCGCAGCAGGTGCTCTGCAGTGGGGCTGCGGCAGATATTGCCGACGCAAACGATGAGCACCTGATTGAACACGCTGAATCCCGCCATGGTGGTGGAGACCGAAGGCTGGCGAAATTAAGCCGCGCGAGAGGGTGATTCAATGCGCTTTCTCGCCGATTGGCGGCTTTAGGAATATTCCGGTACTGGCGGAGATAAGTGCTGAGTGGTCCGCGCGATGAATTCCCACAAGCCGGGAATGTGGCGCAATGGAACTATCGGGGACGGGTGAGAGTGTGAAGCAGGTCTCTGCTGGCGATTCGCAAACGGAGTCGGGTGGGGCGATTATCTGTCGGTTCGCCCGGGCAGAAGACTGTCTTCGCGCCTGGGAATTTTCTCGACAAATGCTTCAGCCGATCGCCAGGCGATCGGCGGTGGGCCGCGGAGTGAAGCGGGAGTAGAGGTCCTCCAGGGACGACTGCAGCTGTTCGCCGGAATGCAGGCTTCTAATGCTGCTGCAGTTGCGCCGGAGGTCGGCCAGCACGGAAGCGTCGGCCTTGGCGAAGGCGATCACCGTCTTCCGGGCGTCGTCCACATCCTGCGCCGTGACCAGTCCTTCGGCGACAAAGGGGCCGATTCGCCGCAGTGCGATGGGCAGGTCGAGTTTCGCTGCTTCCAGCACTGAAATCGGGAATCCGTCCCACGCGGCAGTGTGGAAGTAGAGGTCCAGCCCCTGCATATGCGCGATGACTTCGGCGCGCGGGCGCCATCCCGTCACCTCGATACCGGCGTGTTCCAGTTCCGCCATGGCGCGAGCATCACCTCCGCCAATCCATTTGAAGTGGGCGATATCCCGGCAGCTTTCGGCCACGACGCGGAAGTATTCATGGCCTTTCTGCCGGCCGATACGCCCGACCATGCCAACCACCGGTTTGCTGGTGAGGCTGCGCACTGTCGGCACCTTCGGCAGTTCGTCGCAGACATTGACCAGCCCCAGGGTATGCCCCGGTTCGATCAGTTCCCCGGCAATGCGTTGTTCATCCATGCCGCAGCCGGCGATCACCGCGGTACGCCGTGCCAGCAGCGACTCGATGGCGCGGTAGGCCTTCAGCATCATCGGATGATCGCCACGCAGGAAGGCAAAACCGTGCGGGGTGTAGACGATCTTCTGCGCCGGGATGAACGGCAATGCGCGGATCAGCGCGCCAGCATAGGTGCTGTGCAGGTGGATGACGTCCGGCTGTACGCGATCGATGTAGGGCTTCACCCGCGCCAGGCTGGAAAGCCGGCGCGGCACCAGTTCCATGTGCTTGAACAGGCCCTGACTTTCCTCACCGGTGGTATCGCCCTTGCGCACCGAGGCCAGCAGGTAGTGCTCATGCTGTTGGGAGTTGAGGATGTAGGAGTTGATGGCCGAGGTGACGCCGCCGCCGAAGGACTCGGTGATGTGCAGGATCTTCATAAAGCGATGTAGGCCCCTGGAAAATTACTTGTCGTAACTGGGAGACCAAACAGCTGAATATGGTCTTGCTGGGCTAGAGCGTAGCCTTTTTCAACAGCGCAATGTAAGGATTTCTGACGCTTTTATCGGTCGGCGAATAAGGCGCCAAATTACCGGCGAAATTGCACGCGCCCGATCCACGGGGCGACCGCCGATTCGATCAGCGAATACGCGCGCTCGAAGGCTTCCGGGCCTTTGCGGTATGGGTCCGGGATCTCCTGATCAGTCTGCCATTTGCCCAGCAGGAAGGTCTTGCCGCGGGCCTCAGGCGCCAGGCGAATCACGCTGTCGATCTGCGATTGCTCCATGACCAGGATGAGATTGGCCTCATGGATCATCTCGGCGTTGAGCTGGCGGGCACGGTGAGGTTGGGGGTGGTGGCCGTGGCGGCGGAGGATGGCGAGGGCGGTGTTGTCGATGGGGTGTCCGACCAGCGCGCTGAGCCCGGCGGAGGCCACGGCGATGTCGGTGCCCTGCAGGGATTCGCGCAGCAGGTGTTCGGCGATGGGGCTTCGGCAGATGTTGCCGATGCAGACGATCAGAATCCTGTTGAACACGTGGAGCGTCCCTGACCGCGACCGATAATCGTCAGAAATCTATCGGTCGTGGTGCAGGGGCGTCAAGCCGCCGTCAGAGGGGCAGTTGGGCTCAGCTCTGGCTGGCGGGCGGCTGCTCGGTGGGAGCGGTTTCTTCCTGGGGCGGGCGCTCCAGGGCGACCTGGCGGATGGACAGTCGAATCTCCGCCGGCAGCACGCGCTTGGCGGCACCTTCGGCCAGTTCGCCGAGCAGCTCGTGGTAGCTCAGCTTGCCGTTCTCGTCCTTGCGCAGCACGCCCTCGTCCAGCAGGGTCTGGATGAAGTGGCGGAACAGGCTCTTGTCGAAGAACTCCGGGGCATTGAGGCCGTGGAGGACCGACAGGCGCTGGGCCATCACGGTGCAGAGGTTTTCCAGTTCCTCGGCGTTGAGCTGCTTCTGCCCGGCGTTGAGTACCAGCGAAATGGACATGTAGAAGCGCTGCAGGGTCTGGGCGATGGCGCGGGCCAGCAGGGTCAGCAGCACATACTGGCGCGAGCTGGGCGCCGGACGGATGAAGGTGTCGTTCTCCTGTTTGAGCAGTTCGCTGGTGACCATGGCCTGCAGCCACTGGTCGACCACCGCGTCCAGCTCGTCCAGGCTCCAGCGGATGAACAGCTCGGCCTGCAGGTACGGGTACAGCGCGCGGGTATAGCGCAGGAGCTGTTCGCGGCTGATTCGGCCGCTGTTCTGGAAGAAGCTGGCGATCAGCGCCGGCAGGGCGAAGATGTGCAGGACGTTGTTGCGGTAGTAGGTCATCAGCACCGCGTTCTGCTCGTCGAGATAGCAGATGCGACCCAGGGCGTCCTTCTGCTCGCTGAGCAGGTTCATGCTCTTCACGTATTCGATCAACTGCTGGCCGTCGCCCTCGGGCAGCGTGGCGCTGGGCGAGTAGGGCACCTTGCGCAGCAGGTCGAGGTAGAGGTCGATCACGCGCGCCAGGGCGGTTTCGTCCAGAGCCAGGCGGGTAGTGGACAGCAGCGCCAGCGCCACCAGGTTTACCGGATTGATCGCGGCAGCATCGTTGAGATGTCGGGCGACGTCGCGGGCCAGGTGATTGGTGGTTTCCGACAGCCAGGCCGGGCGGTATTCCGGGCCCAGCTCCTGTTGGCGCCAATCCGGCTGTTGCTGGTCGAGGAAGCGGTCGAGGTGAATCGGCTCGCCGAAGTTCACCCACACCTGGCCGAAGCGCTGCTTGAGCGCGCCAACGACCTTGAAGATGTCGAAGATCGACTCCTTCTTCTTCGCCGCGCCACGCAGTTCACCCAGGTAGGTGCGGCCTTCGAGCACGCGCTCGTAGCCGATGTACACGGGGACGAAGACGATGGGGCGGCGCGAGTCGCGCAGGAAGCTGCGCAGGGTGATCGCCAGCATCCCGGTGCGCGGATGCAGCATGCGCCCGGTGCGGGAGCGGCCGCCTTCGACGAAGTACTCGGTGGAGAAGCCACGGCTGAACAGGGTGTGCAGGTATTCGTTGAAGACTGCGGTGTACAGCTGGTTGCCCTTGAAGCTGCGGCGCATGAAGAACGCACCGCCGCGACGCAGGATAGAGCCCACCACCGGCATGTTGAGGTTGATGCCGGCGGCGATGTGCGGCGGGGTCAGGCCGTTGCGGAACAGCAGGTAGGACAGCAGCAGGTAGTCGATGTGGCTGCGGTGGCAGGGCACGTAGACGATCTCGTGGCCCTGGGCGACTTCCTGGACGCGCTCGATGTGGTTGACCTTCACACCCTCGTAGAGCTTGTTCCAGAACCAGGTCAGGGTCACTTCGAGGAAGCGAATCACCGGGTAGGAGACGTCGGCGGCGATCTCGTTGGCGTAGCGCAGGGCGGCAGCCTCGGCCTTTTCCTGGGAAATCTTCTGGGTTTCGCATTCCTCCTGGATCGCCTGGCGCACCAGCGGCGCGCGCAACAGGCCCTTGACCAGGGTGCGGCGGTGGGAGAGGTCCGGACCGATCACCGCGGTCTTCTGGTTGCGGAAGTGCACGCGCAGGATGCGCTGGACCATGCGCAGGGTGCGTTCGTGGCCCTTGTTCTGCTCCACCAGCTCGCGCAGATGGATGGGGGCGGAGTACTGCACGCGGGTCTTGCGGCCGAGGATGAGGATGCGCGCCAGCTTGCGCAGTCGGCCGGTGACGGCCCAGTTGTCGGCGAACAGCAGCTTCCAGGCGCTCTTTTCGCTGTCAGGCGATTGGCCCCAGAACACGCTGACCGGGACGATCTGCGCATCGTCGATGCCGTTCTGGCCGATGGCGCCGAGCATGCGCACCAGCGCCGGCGGGGCGCCGCGCTTGTCCTGGCGACCCAGCCAGTCGGGCTCGGGGGTCAGGTAGAAGAAGGCGGCGGGTTCGATGGATTCACCCACTGCCACCGGCATGACCGGGCGCGGCAGGCCGGCCTTGCGGCATTCGGTATCCACCACGGCGAGGTCGCTCACCGAAGGCTGCTGCAGGACGTAGAGGACCGGTTTGCTGCGGTCGATCTTCAGGCTGAAGGACGACTGGTTGATGGTTTCCGAGCGCACCCAGAGGTAAAGCAGGCGGCGCAGGGCACCGAAACCGAAGCGGCGGAACGGGTAACGAGGCATACAGGCCCTATGGCTGGCAGAGATAAAACGAGCGATTGCTCAGACTGGCTAGTTTGCCGGATTAGGCCCCCGCCAGCAAAGCCGCGAGCGCTTGGTCGGAGTTGTACGGATGCCCCGTGGGCAGCGGCTATCCTGCCCTTTGAGGGATGAACTTCTAGGGAGGTTCCGCGATGCGTGCGCTTACCTTGGGATGCCTGCTGGCGTTTTGCGCCGCGCTGCCTGCCCAGGCTCAGACAGTGGTTCCGCTCAAGGGGCAGAGCAGTCAGCAGATGCAGCAGGATATGGCCGATTGCAACGCGGCGGCGGCCAGCAGTTCCAGTTCCGATCCGCATGTCGGCGGGCGGGTTCGCGGCGCGGCGAAGGGCGCGGCGGCCGGAGCCGTCGGCGCAGAAGTGCGCGGGCAGCAGCATGACGAACTCTACGATCGCGCCAGCGACGACGCCAAACAGCAGTACCGGCAGAACCGTGCCGGCGAAGTGGCGGCCGCCGGCGCGGCGGTCGGTGGCATGCGGCAGCGCCAGGAGCGTCGGCAGGATCGGCGCACCCAGAGCTCGGCTAGTGCCAGCGCCTATGGCGGTTGTATGCAGGGACGGGGTTATCAGGTCAGTCCCTGAACTGCGAGTGGGTTGCCGTGACAAAAGAACCGCGATGGTGCACAGCCTGTCCGCAGTTTGATGTGCGAAGCAGAGTTCTGCGGGATATCTCCATCGACTTGGATGAAGAACGGAGCGCCTATTCAGCAGCGGAATAGTCGGGCATATCGTCGCAGAGGCAACTGGAAAGCCGCCTGATTCGTTGTCTGAAAGATTTTTCGGAAGCTCGCTCAAGCGGACGAGCGGGAACGAAACTACCCGCCGCAAATGCGTGAAAGTGCGAAAAGGTCCACGTTCGAAACACTTTCGTTACGCGTGGTAACGAGCACCAAAATGGCTCTGCAGGCCCCGAAAAATGGCACTTTGTCCTGTTTGGTCATAGGGTCACGGAGTTGATGAAAAAGTGCTTTTCAGCTGTAACTTTTGATTTATATACTCGGGAGCGCTGTCGCCCGTCGGCGTTATTCGAATTACCTTCCTACGTGCCATTCGGTGCGGGTTGGATGATAAGGAAAGCGTTCAGCCGGCGACTGCCGAAGTCCTCATTCCCGGGGGCCATCCAAAAATAATAGGCAAGTTGGAGAGTGTGGTAATGGCTGATCGTGAGGTCGGAACCGTCAAGTGGTTCAATGACGCCAAAGGTTATGGATTCATTCAACGCGATAGCGGTCCGGACGTGTTCGTTCACTACCGTGCCATTCGTGGCGATGGTCACCGCTCCCTGGTCGAAGGCCAGAAAGTGGAGTTCTCGGTGATCCAGGGTCAGAAAGGCCTCCAGGCGGAAGACGTCGCCAAGGTCTGAGCCCCCGAAAAAACAAAGGCCCGTCCATTGGACGGGCCTTTGTTTTTTCAGCCTTGTGCAAGCCAGGGTTCAGCCCGTGCGCCAGGTGATTTCCTCGACGCCCGCGGCGGTCACTTTCAGCCAGCGGTCCGCGTCTTCCTCGCCCTGATCCTCGCTCCAGCTGCCCGGTGCGCAGCGCACTTCCACGTCCAGCGCGGCGCAGGCATCGCGGGCGCAGGCGGCGTCGTCGTCCCAGGGGGTGCTGTCACTGTCCAGGAACAGGCTGTTCCACTTGCCCACGGCTTTTGGCAGCCAGGTCGCAGGGATGCCACCGGCGGTGCACTTGAGGGTTTCGCCCTGTTTGCGCCATTCGCTGCAAGGGCCAAGTGCCTTCTCCAGCCAGGCGCTGACGGCGGCCTGGTCGGCATCCTTGATGTAGATCTCGATATCCGGTTGGCGCATGGCGTCCTCGTCAGGGTTCTTGGCGTTGCAGCCAATCGTAGCGTACCGCGACCGTCACCTCGAAGGGCTCGGCGAGGATGCGTTCGCGTCGCTCGGCGTTGACCCGCCAGCCGTGGGGCGTCATCGCCAGCAGGTGCTCGCGGGCTTCGCGGGTTTCCAGCGGCAGCTTGAAGCTCAGTTGTTCGGTGTGCACCAGCTTCAGTTCTTCAGGCAGATCGGCAAGGTGCTTGTCTTCGACGTATTCGCGCACTTCATCGTACAGGCGTTCGCGCAGTTCCAGCAGATGGTCGCGTGCCGGGCCCAGGCGCAGCACGCCGCCTCCGGGAGTCAGCAGGCGTGTGGCTTCCCTCCAGTCGATCGGGCTGAACACGCTGGCCAGCAACTGGCAGGAAGCATCGGCCAGCGGCACGCGGGCCATGCTGGCGACCATCCAGGTCAGCTGCGGGGCGCGCTTGCAGGCGCGCTTGACGGCTTCGCGGGAGATGTCCAGGGCATAGCCGTCGGCCTGGGGCAGGGCTTCGCCCAGCTGCGCGGTGTAGTAACCCTCGCCGCAGCCAATATCAAGCCAGCGACCGGGAGCCCGCTCGGCAGCCAGTTCGGCCAGGCGCCTGGCCAGCGGCGCGTAGTGGCCGGCGCCGAGGAAGTAGCGGCGCGCCTCGACCATGGCGGCGTTATCGCCTGGATCGAGGCTCTTCTTGTGCTGTACCGGCAGCAGGTTCAGGTAGCCCTGGCGTGCGCGGTCGAAGCGGTGCCCGGCGGGGCAGGCCACGCCGTTGTCGACTTCGGTGAGTGCCTCGCGGCACAGCGGACAGATCAGCATCACTTCTTCCCCGGTCCCAGCGGCTGCGGCAGGTCGTTGCGCAGCACGGTGGGCAGCGAGCGGCGGCGCTGGGCGATCTGGTACACGCGCAAGGAATAGCGGCGCTCGGCGGCTGGCGCGGGCGGCGGGGTGTCGGGCTGGATGGCGCCCAGGCAGAAGCCTTTGTTCGGTCCATTCATGCCAGCAGTCGCACCAGGGTCTGGTAATAGATTTCGGTCAGCACATCGAGGTCGCTGGCCAGTACACGTTCGTCCACCTGGTGGATGGTGGCGTTGACCGGGCCGAGTTCGACCACCTGGGTGCCCATGGTGGCGATGAAGCGGCCATCGGACGTACCGCCGGAGGTCGACGGCGTGGTCTCGCGGCCGGTGACCGCGCGGATCGCCGCCGCCACGCCATCGAGCAGCTCACCCGGCTGGGTGAGGAAGGGCAGGCCGGACAGCGCCCAGTCGATGTGCCATTCCAGGCCGTGCTTGTCGAGGATCGCCGCGACGCGCTGCTGCAGGCTTTCCACGGTGGATTCGGTGGAGAAGCGGAAGTTGAAGATCACCTTCAGGTCGCCCGGAATCACGTTGGTCGCGCCGGTGCCGCCATTGATGTTGGAGATCTGGAAGCTGGTCGGCGGGAAGTAGTCGTTGCCGTTGTCCCAGTGCTCGGCGGCGAGTTCGGCCAGGGCTGGGGCGGTGAGGTGGATCGGGTTCTTCGCCAGGTGCGGGTAGGCCACGTGGCCCTGCTTGCCGCGCACGGTCAGGGTGGCGCCGAGGGAGCCGCGACGACCGTTCTTGACGATGTCGCCCACCAGGGTGGTGCTCGACGGCTCGCCGACGATGCACCAGTCCAGGCGCTCGTTGCGGGCCTTCAGGCGCTCGACCACGGCCTTGGTGCCGTGATGCGCGGGGCCTTCCTCGTCGCTGGTGATCAGGTAGGCGATGCTGCCGCGGTGGTTGGGGTGGTCGGCGACGAAGCGCTCGGTGGCGATGATCATCGACGCCAGGCTGCCTTTCATGTCCGCCGCGCCACGGCCGCAGAGCATGCCGTCGGCGTCGATCAGGGCGTCGAACGGCTGGTGCTGCCAGGCCTGCTCGGGGCCAGTGGGTACTACGTCGGTGTGGCCGGCGAAACACAGCACCGGGCCATTGGCGCCGTCGCGGCCCTGGCGCAGGGCCCAGAAGTTATCCACATCCTCGATGCGCATGGGCTCCAGGGCGAAGCCGCAGGCGTCCAGGCGCTGCATCATCAGCTGCTGGCAGTCGGCATCGACCGGTGTGACGGAGGGACGGCGAATCAGCTCGCAGGCGAGGGCCAGTGTCGGCGAGAGGGACATTGAGGGCATCCTGGGGGTGGAACGGAAAAAGGCGCCCATCTTAAAGCAAAAACGCCGGCGTTTGGCCGGCGTTCTCGGGAGCGGATCAGCGGTGCGGTTCACCTTGTAGGAGCGAGCTTGCTCGCGAACGCTTTTGCCTGATGCCAAGGCGCCAGGTCTGTTCGCGAGCAAGCTCGCTCCTACAGGGGCTGCATCAGCTGGCCGGCGCGACGTCCGCAGCCGGTGCCTCCTGGGCCTTGGGCGCGGCAGACAGCAGCGCCATCACCAGGGCGGCGAGGTAGGGCAGCGACTGCACCAGCAGCATGGCCACCCAGAACATCATGTCGCGGCTCGGCACGCCCTGCACCAGCACGATGCCCAGGGCTGCGCCCCACAGCAGCAGCATGATGAAGACTTCCTCGCGCGCCTCGGCCAGCGCCACCAGCAGGCCGTGGTTGGAGGCCATCTTCGGCGTACGGAAGAACGGGATGGTCTTGGTGAATGCCCCGTAGAGCACCGCCTTGGCGATGGTGTGCGACAGCGCAAGGCCCGCCACCGCCGCCTGGAACGAGCGCAGCAGGTCCACGCCCACGGCGCGGCGGTAGAGGAACATGATCTTGCCGAACTTGAAGAAGAACAGCGCCAGCGGCGGGATGGCGAAGATCAGCAGCGGCGGGTCGACCCGCTTGGGCACGATGATCATCGCCGAGGACCAGAGCAGCGCGCCGACGGTGAAGAAGATGTTCATGCCGTCGGCGATCCACGGCAGCCAGCCGGCGATGAAGTGGTAGCGCTGGCCGAGGGTCAGCTTGCTGTCCTTGCCCTGGAACAGCGCGCGGGCGTGGCCCTTCATGATCTGGATGGCGCCATAGGCCCAGCGGAAACGCTGCTTCTTGTAGTCGATGAAGGTGTCGGGCATCACGCCCTTGCCGAAGCTCTGGTGCGAGTAGGCGGCCGAATAGCCCTTCTCGAACACCCGCAGGCCCAGCTCGGCGTCCTCGCAGATGGTCCAGTCGGCCCATTTCAGCTCGTCCATCACGGTCCGGCGAATCATGGTCATGGTGCCGTGCTGGATGATCGCGTCGCGGTCGTTGCGGGTGACCATGCCGATGTGGAAGAAACCCTTGTACTCGGCGTAGCAGAGCTTCTTGAAGACGTTTTCCTCGCCGTCGTGATAGTCCTGCGGGGACTGCACCACGGCGATCTTCGGGTCGCTGAAATGCGGCACCATCTGCTTGAGCCAGTTCGGCTCGACGCAGTAGTCGGCGTCGATCACCGCCACGACTTCGACGTCCGGCGCGGTGTGCGGCAGGATGTAGTTCAGCGCGCCGCCCTTGAAACCGGCCAGCGGCGCGACGTGGAAGAAACGGAAGCGCGGGCCGAGGACTTCGCAGTAGTCGCGCACCGGTTCCCAGACCGCCGGGTCCTTGGTGTTGTTGTCGATGATCAGGACTTCGAAGTCCGGATAGTCGAGCCTGGAGAGCGCATCCAGGGTCTTCTTCATCATCTCCGGCGGTTCGTTGTAGCAGGGCACGTGCACCGAGACCTTGGGCCGGTAGCCGGTATCGGTCAGCACCGGGTCGAACGGCCGGCGGCGCTTGCGCACCCACACTGTCTCGGCCAGTTCGTGGGCCTCGGTGAGCAGGACGATGAACACGCCCAGCGCGCCGATGCCCAGCAGGCCGCCGACGGTCAGGCTGAACCAGGTGCTGTATTGCTGGCTGTAGTCGTAGGCGATCCACACCAGCACCGAGCCGCCGGCAAAGGCGACCACGGTGAGGAAGGTCCGCCCGCGCTGGCGCAGGGCGCTGCCGTCGATCATCAGCAGGGTCAGGGCGAGCAGCGCCATCACCACCGAAGCGACCGCCAGGGCGCGCCATTGCGGGATGTTCACCACCGGGCCGGTGAAGTTGAACTTGGGCTGGCGCTGGGCGTTATACACGCCCCAGTAGGCACCCACCGAGCCTTCGTCACCGACTTTCCACGGCTGGTCGAAGGCCTCGACGACGAAGTAGTTGTAGCCCCGCTTGTTCAGCGCATTGGTCAGCGTGCGCAGGTAGATGGCCTGGTCCGCCTGGGTGGCGTCGGCACCGCCGCGCATGCGGCCGTTGCTCGGCCAGCCGACTTCGGCCAGCAGCAGCGGCTTGCGCGGGAACTTGGCGCGCAGCTCCTTGGCGCGCTCGAGGACGAACGGCACGGCGTTGTCCATCGGCGTGTATTCCCAGTACGGCAGCACGTGGGCGGCGATCAGGTCGACGTGTTTGGCCATCTCCGGGTATTTCTCGTAGATGTGCCATTGCTCGGCAGTTGTCACCGGTACCTTCACCGCCTTGCGCACGCGGTCCAGGTAGGCGGTGAGTTGTTCGACGGTGACCTCGCGGCGGAACAGCGCCTCGTTGCCGACGATCACCCGCACGACACTGCGCGAGTTGTTGGCGATCTCGATGCCGCGCTCGATTTCGGCCTCGTTCTCGGCCTCGTCCGGGCCGATCCAGATGCCGAGGCTGACGCGCATGCCCAGCTCTTCTGCCAGGCGCGGAATGTCGGCCAGCGGGCCCTTCACCGAGTAGGTGCGGATGTTGTCGGTGTTCCTGGAGACCAGTTCGAGGTCCGAGCGGATTTCGTCGTCGCTGGGGAACTGGTCCTTCTGCGGATTCTGGTTCAGGCGGAAGGGCGAGAAGGAGAATCCGGAAATGCTTTCCGGCCAGTCGGGAACGCTGACCGGGCGGTTGTAGAGAGCCCAGAAGCCGGTGAAGAGTGCCGCGAGGGCGACGAAAACCACCAGGTTGAGGCCGAACTTGCGTGAAGACATGGTGCGATCGGGTTCCAAAGGGTGGAACGGGGAGGGGCCGGGACAGTCTCCGCGGGAGACTCTTCGGTCGGGGCGCATCCTACCCCGCACTCCGGGGGCTGTACAGGTTGCCGGCACCGTCCGCCGAGACGGCGAGCGTGGGCATTTTCCGACAGTTTAGAATGTGTGGCAGGCGCGTGGCTGAGACTGCGGCAATCCGGCTTTGTTGCAGGCTCGCCAAGGCCGGTCGTTATGGGCGACCGGTCGTTATAGAATGCCGGCCGTTTCGAAATGAGGTGTGGGCGATGCAACTGGATGAACAGCGTTTCGGCGGAATCGCGCGGCTTTATGGTCGTGAGGGCCTGGAGCGTCTGGCGGCCAGCCATGTGGCGGTGGTCGGGATCGGCGGCGTGGGCTCCTGGGCGGCCGAGGCCCTGGCGCGCAGCGGCGTGGGCGAGATTTCCCTGTTCGATCTCGATGACGTCTGCGTCACCAACACCAATCGCCAGGTGCATGCCCTGGACGGCGCCGTGGGCAAGCCCAAGGTCGAGGTCATGGCCGAGCGCTTGAAGGCAATCAATCCAGGCATCGTCGTACACGCTGTAGCCGATTTCGTTACCCGTGAAACCATGGCGGAGTACATCACCCCGGAGCTGGATTGCGTGATCGACTGCATCGACAGCGTCGCCGCCAAGGCCGCGCTGATCGCCTGGTGCAAGCGCCGCAAGCTGCAGATCATCACCACCGGTGGCGCGGGTGGGCAGGTGGACCCGACACAGATCCAGGTGGCCGACCTGAACAAGACGTTCAACGACCCGCTGGCCGCCAAGGTCCGTTCCATGCTGCGCCGCGACTACAACTTCTCGCGCACGCCAGGCCGGCATTACAGCGTGCAGTGTGTGTTTTCCACCGAGCAGTTGCGCTATCCCAAGCCGGACGGCACGGTGTGCCAGTCCAAGAGTTTCGTCGGCGAGGGCGTGAAGCTGGACTGCGCCGGCGGTTTCGGCGCGGTGATGATGGTCACGGCGACCTTCGGCATGGTCGCGGCGGCGCGGGCGGTGGACAAGATCGTCGCCGGGGCGCGGCGGCCTTCGGAGCGTTCTGCTGGCTGAAGATTTTTCGTAGGAGCGGACTTTGTCCGCGATGGTGCCCGGCGCGATGCGGACCAATCGCGGACGGAGTCCGCTCCTACGCCTAAGCAAGCGCCTCAGGTAATGATCAAGTCTTGCATGCGCTTGAGCACGGCATTCAACCCGTTGCTGCGCGACGGCGACAGTTGCCGGCCGAGGCCGAGTTGGTCGAACCAGTCCGGCAGGTCGATGGCGGCCAATTCATCGGCAGGTAAACCTTCCACCCGCACCAGCAGCAACGCCAGCAACCCGCGCAGCAGGCGCGCATCGCTGTAGGCGCGGAAATTCCAGTGGCCATCCCGCGAGTCAGCCACCAGCCAGACGTTGCTCTCGCAGCCCTGTACGCGGTGCTCGTCGCTGCGCTCGGTTTCGCCCAACGGCTCCAGGCGTTCGCCCCATTGCATCAGCAGGCGCGCTCGTTGCTCCCAGCCCTGCAAGGCGGTGAAGGCTTGCAGCGCCTCGGCGGCTGCGGCGGGCAAGCTCATCGCAGCAACTCCAGGGCGCTGTCCAGCGCGGTGAAGAAACGCTCCAGGTCGGCACTGTCGTTGTAGAGACCAAGGGAGACCCGCAGGGCACCGGCCACGTCGAGGGTCTTCATCAGCGGCATGGCGCAGTGGTGCCCGGCGCGCACGGCAATGCCCTGTTCGGTGAGCAGATGGCCGAGGTCGGCCACATGCACGCCCTCGACCACGAAACTGGCCAGCGCCACTTCCGGTTCGCCCAGCACGCGCACGCCATCACGGGCGCGCAGGCCGGCGAGCAGGCGGGCGTGGAGGAAATCCTCGTGGGCGCTGACTTCGGCGCTGTCCTGGGCGGCCAGCCACTGCAGCGTGGCGCCCAGGGCTATCACCGGGCCGATGGGCGGGGTGCCGGCCTCGAAGCCCATCGGGGCGCTGTGGAACTGTGCGTCGAAGTAGTCCGCGACGCGCACCATCTCGCCGCCGAATTGCCAGTGCGCCAGTCGC
This sequence comes from Pseudomonas multiresinivorans, assembly GCF_012971725.1. Taxonomy (NCBI): domain Bacteria; kingdom Pseudomonadati; phylum Pseudomonadota; class Gammaproteobacteria; order Pseudomonadales; family Pseudomonadaceae; genus Pseudomonas; species Pseudomonas multiresinivorans. The sequence continues at coordinate 5,412,177 of NZ_CP048833.1, read as the reverse complement.
TCAAGCGACTCCGGGCGGCCCCAGAGCAGGCCGAGGCCTTCCGGGCCGTAGAGCTTGTGGCTGGAGCAGACGTAGAAGTCGCAGCCCAGCGCCGACAGGTTGTGCCGGCCGTGGACTACGCCCTGGGCGCCATCCACCACGCTTAACGCGCCGTGCTGCCGAGCCATCTGCAACAGTTCCGGCAGCGGTTGCCAGGTGCCGAGCACGTTGGATAGCTGGCTGACGGCAAGCAGGCGAGTGCGCGGGCCGATCAGGCTGGCAGCGCGGGTCAGATCGATGCGGCCGTCACTGTCCAGCGGCAGCACCACCAGTTTCAAGCCACGCCGCTTTGCCAGTTGCTGCCAGGGCAGCAGGTTGGCGTGGTGCTCCAGGGCGCTGACGACGATCTCGTCACCGCTGTGGAAGCTCGCCTCCAGTCCGTAGGCCAGCAGGTTCAGGGCTTCGGTGGCGCCACGGGTGAAGATGATCTGAGCCGGGCTGCCGCCATTGAGCCAGCTGGCGGCCAGGCTGCGGGTCGCTTCGAAGGCGCGGGTGGCGCGCTCGCCGGGCAGGTGCTGGGCGCGGTGCACGTTGGCGGCGCCGCTGGCGTAGTAGCCGGCGAGGGCGTCGATCATGGCGCGCGGCTTCTGCGCGGTGGCGGCGCTGTCGAGGTAGGTCTGGCCTTCGGCCTCGAAGGCGGCGAGGGCCGGGAAGTCGGAGCGCCAGGGCGAGGGAATGGACATGGGCGTGCGGCCGGTTGCGGGAAAAGTAAAACGGGGGCCGCAGCCCCCGCTTCTCCAAGCTTAGTGCGTACCCCGCATCAGCGGGGGCGCCCAGCTTAGTTGTGCGCGTGCAGCGCTTCGTTCAGCTCGATCGCGGTCTTGTTGGTCTTGCACTCGACGGCGCCGGTCTGGGAGTTGCGGCGGAACAGCAGGTCGGCCTGGCCGGCCAGGTCGCGGCCCTTGACCACTTTGACCAGGGCGTTCTGGTCGTCCAGTACGGCGATCTTGGTGCCAGCGGTGACGTACAGGCCGGCTTCGACGATGTTGCGGTCGCCCAGCGGGATGCCGATGCCGGCGTTGGCGCCGATCAGGCAGCCTTCGCCGACGCTGATGACGATGTTGCCGCCGCCGGACAGGGTGCCCATGGTGGAGCAGCCGCCGCCCAGGTCCGAGCCCTTGCCGACGAACACGCCCGCGGAGACGCGGCCTTCGATCATGCCCGGGCCCTGGGTGCCGGCATTGAAGTTGACGAAGCCTTCGTGCATCACGGTGGTGCCTTCACCGATGTAGGCGCCCAGGCGTACGCGGGCGGTGTCGGCGATGCGTACGCCGGCCGGGACAACGTAGTCGGTCATCTTCGGGAACTTGTCCACCGAGAAGACTTCCAGCAGCTTGCCCTTCAGGCGCGCTTCCAGTTGCAGTTCGGCCAGTTCGGCCAGGTCGACGGCGCCCTGGTTGGTCCAGGCCACGTTCGGCAGCAGCGGGAAGATGCCGGTCAGGTTCAGGCCGTGCGGCTTGACCAGGCGATGGGACAGCAGGTGCAGCTTCAGGTACGCCTCCGGGGTGGAGCTGGGGGCGGCGTCGTCGGCCAGCAGGGTGGCGACCAGCGGCTTCTGGCTTTCGGCCAGGCGGTTGAGCAGGGCGGCCTGGGCGGCGTCGACGGTCTCGACGGCGTCGGCCAGCTGGTAGGCCTGGTGGGCGGTGAAGGCAATCGCCTGGTTGCCGCCTTCATAGTTCAGCAGCGGGCTGATGGCTGCGACCAGTTCGGCGCTGGGGTTGAGCAGCGGCTGCGCGTAGAAGACTTCCAGCCAGTTGCCCTGGCGGTTCTGGGTGCCGACACCGAAAGCGATGCTGAACAGGGATTTCGACATGAGGGGGATTCCTTGAAAGAGATTCTCGAAGAATGAATTCGGTCAGGCCGGACGGCGACTGAGCAGCAGGCCCAGCCCGGCGCTGCCCAGCAGCGCGGCACAACCACGGTTGAACAGGCGCCGTGCGCGTGCGCCGGCGAGCAGCTTGCCGAGGCGGACCCCGGCGAGCCCGTAAAGAGCGATGGCCAGCCATTCCAGCAGCAGGAAGGCAGCGCCGAGTTGGGCGAACTGGGCGCCCACGGCCTGACGCGGATCGACAAACTGCGGCAGGAAGGCGGTGAAGATCAGGATGGCTTTCGGATTTCCAGCCGCAACCAGAAATTCCTGGCGAGCCAGGCGCCACAGGCTGGTGGCGTTAGCCGGGGCGCCATCGACGGACAGGTTAGCTGTCGGCGCGCGCCACAGCTGCACGGCCAGCCACAGCAGGTAGCCGGCGCCCACCAGCTTGATCGCCAGGAACAGCCAGGCCGAGGCCTGCAGCACCAGCGCCAGGCCGGAGGCGGCCAGGGAGAGCATGCCGGCGAAGGCGACCAGCCGACCGCCGCCCGCGACGGTGGCGCGCAGCAGGCCGAAGCGTGCGGCGTTGTTCAGCGACAGCAGGTTGTTCGGTCCCGGCGCCAGGTTCAGGGCGAAGCAGGCAGGGAGGAACAGGGCCCAGGCGATGCTCATCGTGGCAGTGCTCAGGCCAGCGCCGCAGCGTAGGCGTCGGGCTTGAAGCCGACCAGGGTGCGATCACCCAGGTCCAGCACCGGGCGCTTGATCATCGACGGCTGCGCCACCATCAGTTCGATGGCCTTGGCCTGGTCGATATCGGCCTTCTGCGCGTCGTCGAGCTTGCGGAACGTGGTGCCGGCACGGTTCAGGACAGTCTCCCAGCCATGCTCGTTGCACCATTGCTCCAGGTGCGCGCGGTCTATTCCGCTAGTCTTGTAGTCGTGGAAGGCGTAGTCGACGCCATGTTCTTCCAGCCAGGTACGGGCCTTCTTCATGGTGTCGCAGGCTTTGATTCCATACAGCGTCCGCTCGCTCACGGGGCGCTACTCCTTTTCGATGCTTTTTTCAGGCGCGGGATTATGCCATTTCCCAGCGCCTTGCGGGACGCCGCCGGGAGGCCGGCGTGTTGCAACAGTTTTTTGCCCGAAGCGTGGCTGATCCGCTCCGCGATGGGTGTTTCAATGGATGGCTGTGTTGGAGTTCGACGATGCAAACCGTTTACACCGTGTTGATCCTGCTGCTGGTCGTGGGGGGAACCCGGCTCGCCGCTCAACTGATCCCGCTGCCCCTGCCGCTGATCCAGATCGTCGCCGGCGCCATGCTCGCCTGGCCGAGCCTGGGGCTGCACGTGGCGCTCGATCCCGAGCTGTTCATGTTCCTGTTCATCCCGCCGCTGCTGTTCGCCGATGGCTGGCGCATGCCCAAGGGCGAGTTCTGGAGGATGCGCTGGCCGATCCTCACCCTGGCCTTCGCCCTGGTGCTGTTCACCGTGCTCGGCGGCGGCGTCTTCATCCACCTGCTGATTCCCGAGATACCCTGGGCTGCCGCCTTCGCCCTGGCGGCGGTGCTGTCGCCAACCGATGCGCTGGCGGTTTCGGCCATCGCCCAGGACCGCCTTCCCAGGCGCCTGATGCACGTGTTGCAGGGCGAGGCGCTGATGAACGACGCCTCCGGCCTGGTCGCCTTCAAGTTCGCCATCGCTGCTGCCATGACCGGTACTTTCTCGCTGGTGGACGCCAGCCTGAGCTTCCTGCTGGTGGCGGTTGGCGGGCTGGCCTGCGGGGTGTTCATCAGCTGGCTGCTGGGGCGCATTCGCGCCTGGATGATCCGTCGCGGCTGGGATGATCCGGCGACCCACGTGGTGCTGATGCTGCTGTTGCCCTTCGCCTGCTACATGATCGCCGAGGAGCTCGGGGTTTCCGGCATCCTGGCGGCGGTGGCGGCCGGCATGATGCAGAGCTGGGCCGACCTGCTGCCGCGGCAGACCAACACGCGCCTGCTCAACCGCAGCGTCTGGTCGATGCTGGAGTTCGCCTTTAATGGCGTGGTGTTCCTGCTGCTCGGCCTGCAGTTGCCGGACATCCTGAAATCGGTCTCCCACCATGCCGATGACGTGATGTGGCGCTCGTCGCTGCTGCTGTTCTACGTGCTGGCGGTGTTCGCCGTGCTGATCCTGCTGCGTTTCGGCTGGGTCTGGTGCTACTGGAAGGTATCGGTGCGCTTCGAGCAGTGGTGGGGGATAGAGCTGGGCGGGCGTTCGGGCGAGCCGGTGCTGCGGTTGTCGGCAATCTCGGCGCTGGGCGGGGTGCGCGGGGCGGTGACGCTGGCCGGTGTGCTCTCGGTACCGCTGCTGTTGCTAGATGGCTCGGCTTTCCCGCAGCGCGACCTGATCATCTTCATCGCCACCGGGGTGATCCTGGTGTCGCTGATCGCCGCCACCATCGGCCTGCCGATCCTTCTGCGCGGCCTGCCGGCAGCCAGCAATGACCAGCGCGAGCGCGAAGTGCAGTCGGTGTGGCGCAAGACCGCGGCGGCGGCCATCCACATGCTGGAAGGCGAGGAAATGCCCACGCGCGACGGTGCGGATGCCGACGAAGCGGCGCGTCTGGCAGAGGTGAAAGCGCGGCTGATGGCCGAGTATCGCCACGAACTGGACCCGGCGCCGGACTCCCTGGAGGCCCGCGAGCGCGCTCGCAGCCTGGAACTGGCCGATCAGGCGCTGCGCATCAAGGCGTTGCGGGCGCAGCGCCTGGAGCTGTACCGGATGCGTCGTGAGCATGAGATCGACGACGAGACCATGCGCGAGGTGCTGGGCGAGCTGGACAGCCAGGAAGCCTGGGTGACCAGCAAGGCGGGGCGCTGGGTGTAGCAGGACCTTGTAGGAGCGAGCTTGCTCGCGAACAGTTTGGCGCTGGAGCTGCCGGGTAGCTCTGTTCGCGAGCGAGCTCGCTCCTACAGGTGAGGCCTTACAGGCTCTGTACGTACTGCTTGATCCGCTCGGCCGCTTCCACGCACTCAGCCAGCGGAGCCACAAGCGCCATGCGTACTCGGTTAGCGCCGGGGTTCTCGCCGTTCACTTCGCGGGACAGGTAGGAGCCCGGCACCACGGTGACGTGCTGCTGGTCGAACAGGCCGCGGCAGAACTCGGTGTCGGCAACCGGAGTTTTCGCCCACAGGTAGAAGCTGCCGTCCGGGCGCTGCACGTCGAGCACTCCGCCGAGGATGTCCAGCACGGCATCGAACTTCTCGCGGTACAGGTCGCGGTTGGCGCGCACGTGGTCTTCGTCCTTCCAGGCCGCGACACTGGCCAGTTGGGTCTGAACCGGCATGGCGCAGCCGTGGTAGGTGCGGTACAGGAGGAATTTCTTCAGTACCTCGGCATCGCCGGCGACGAAGCCCGAGCGCAGGCCCGGCAGGTTGGAGCGCTTGGAGAGGCTGTGGAACACCACGCAGCGCTTGAAGTCCGAGCGGCCCAGTTCGGCGCAGGCGGTCAGCAGGCCGGCCGGCGGGTTCTGCTCGTCGAAGTACAGCTCGCTGTAGCACTCGTCGGCGGCGATCACGAAGTCGTGCTCGTCGGCCAGGGCGATCAGCTTCTTCAGGGTTTCCAGCGGCACCAGCGCACCGGTGGGGTTGCCCGGCGAGCAGAGGAAGAGAATCTGGCAGCGTGCCCAGATGTCCGCCGGTACGGCGTCGAAGTCCGGGTTGAAGCCGTTGTCTTCCAGGCACGGCAGGTAGTGCGGCTCGGCGCCGGCCAGCAGGGCCGCGCCTTCGTAGATCTGGTAGAACGGGTTCGGGCTGATCACCAGGCCCTTGGCGTTGCGGTCGACCACGGTCTGGGTGAAAGCGAACAGCGCTTCGCGGGTGCCGTTCACCGGCAGCACGTGGCGCGCAGCGTCCAGCCAGCCGGCCGGTACCTTGAAGCGGCGCTCGCACCAGGCGGCAATGGCCTCGCGCAGCGCAGGGATGCCCAGGGTGGTCGGATAGACGGCCAACTGGTCGAGGCTATCGGCCAGGGCCTTGGCGACGAACTCCGGCGAGCGGTGCTTGGGTTCGCCGATGGACAGCGCGATCGGCTTCAGCTCCGCCGGCGGCTGGGCGCCGGCCAGCAGGGCGCGGAGCTTCTCGAAGGGGTAGGGCTGGAGCGAGTCGAGGGCAGGATTCATGGGCAAGGCTCTTTCTTTCTAAAGTCTGACTAAATGCTGATGCGTACCGGCATGCTCTGCTGGCCGCCGTCGGAAAGGATATCGACCAGGGCGGTCTGGATGCGCTTGCACAGCTCGGGGTCGGAGAGCGGCTGGTTGTGCGCATCGGTGACGAAGAACACGTCTTCCACGCGTTCGCCCAGGGTGGCGATCTTGGCGTTCTGCACCGACAGGTCGAAGTCCAGGAACAGCCCGCCGATCCGCGCGAGCAGGCCGGGGCGGTCCGGTGCTATCACTTCGAGCACGCTGACCTGGCGCGCCGCGTCGGTGGAGATAGTCACCTGCGGGTTGAAGGCGAAGTGCTTGAGCTGGCGCGGGACGCGGCGCTGGATGATGGTCGGGTATTCGTCCGGGTCCTTCAGGGCGTTGACCAATCCCTCGCGAATTTCCTCGACTCGGGACGGATTGTTGCCGATCGAGCCGCCATCTGCGTCGAGCACTATGTAGGTGTCGAGGGTGAACAGGCTGGTCGAAGTGATGATTCGCGCGTCCTGAATGTTCAGGTTGAGCTGGTCCATCGCGGCCACGGTCACGGCGAAGAAGTCATGCTGGTCGCCGGCATAGATGAAGATCTGCGTGCCACCCTCGAATTCGCGCTGGGCTGTTTCCTTGATCAGCACCAGCGGCGTGCCGTCGTCCGGGTGCTGGAGGATCGCCTCGGTATGCCAGGCGACGTCGGCGGCGGTGTGGCGCAGGAAGTAGTCGTCGCCCAGCTGGCTCCAGAGCTGCTCGGCGTCGTCCTGGTCGATACCGCCGCGCACCAGGATGTCGATGGCAGCGCTCTGTGTCTGGCGAATCTGCTCTTCGCGGTCCACCGGGTTCTCCAGGCCGCGGCGCAGGGCGCGCTTGGTCTCGGTGTAGAGCTGGCGCAGCAGGCTGGCGCGCCAGGAGTTCCATAGGGTCGGGTTGGTGGCGTTGATGTCGGCGACGGTAAGTACGTAGAGGTAGTCCAGGTAGGTCTGGTTGCCCATCAACTGGGCGAAATCGTAGATCACCTGCGGGTCGGACAGGTCCTTGCGCTGGGCCGTGGTGGACATGATCAGGTGGTTCTGCACCAGCCAGGACACCAGGTTGGTGTCCCACGGCGGCAACTGGTGGCGCTGGCAGAAGTGCTCGGCGTCCACCGCGCCCAGTTCCGAGTGGTCGCCGCCACGGCCCTTGGCGATGTCGTGGTAGAGACCGGCGATGTAGATCAGCTCGGGCTTGGGCAGGCGCTCCATGATCTTGCTGGCCAGCGGGTACTTCTCCGCCATGTCCGGGCGGCGCAGCTTGCGCAGGTGCTTGATCAGGTTGAGGGTGTGCGCGTCCACCGTATAGATGTGGAACAGGTCGTGCTGCATCTGCCCGACAATCAGACCGAACTCCGGCAGGTAGCGGCCGAGGATGCCGTAGCGGTTCATCCGCCGCAGGTTGCGGTGGATGCCTTCCTTGCACTTGAACAGCTCGATGAACAGGCTGGTGTTGCGGATGTCGTGGCGGAAGTCGTCGTCGATCAGGTGGCGGCTGTCGCGCAGCAGCCGGATCGTATCGGCGCGCACGCCCTTGATCTCGGGGTGCTGGGCGAGCAGCACGAAGATTTCCAGCAGGGCGAACGGGGTGCGCTTGAAGACGTTGGCGTGGGTGACTTCCAGGTAGCCGTCGCGCAGCTGGAAACGGCTGTTGAGCGACTGGATCTGGCCGTTCTCGCCGGCCCGCAGAATCACTTCCTCGAAGTGCTGGGTGATCAGGTCGTTCAACTCGGACACCGCCATCACCACGCGGTAGTACTTCTGCATGAAGCGCTCGACGGCCAGCTTGGCGTCGTTGCCTTCATAGCCGAGCATCCCGGCAATACGCCGCTGGTGATCGAACAGCAGGCGGTCTTCGGCGCGGCCGGCGAGCATGTGCAGGGCGTAGCGGACTTTCCAGAGGAATTCCTGGCTGGAGGCCAGCACCGCGCATTCGCTCTCGACCAGGAACCCCTCGCGCACCAGCGCGTGCAGGTTGAGGCTGCCGAAATGCCGGCGGGCGACCCAGAGCAGCGTCTGAATGTCGCGCAGGCCGCCGGGCGAGCCCTTCACGTTGGGTTCGAGGTTGTATTCGGTGTCGTTGTATTTGGTGTGGCGGTGAATCTGTTCCTTGCGCTTGGCCAGGTAGAACTGGCCGCTGGGCCACATCTGCTTGGCGCTGGTGGCTTCGAGCATGCGCTGGCGCAGGCTGTCCGGGCCGGAGATGGTCCGGCACTCCATCAGGTTGGTGACCACGGTGAGGTCGGCGCGCGCTTCCTCGGCACACTCGGCCACGGAGCGCACGCTCTGGCCGACTTCCAGGCCGATGTCCCACAGCAGGGTGAGGAAGCCTTCGATGGGCTCGCGGAAAATCTCCTGGTCTTCGCTGTCCAGCAGGATCAGCAGGTCGATGTCCGAGTGCGGGTGCAACTCGCCGCGGCCATAACCGCCCACGGCGACCAGCGCGATGTCGGCGTCGTCGCCCCAGTCGAAGCGATTCCAGGCCTGCTGCAGGATCTGGTCGACGAACCAGGCGCGATCCTCGATCAGTCGGCGGATGTCGCGGCCGCCGTTGAAGCGGCTATCCAGCACTTCGTTGGCCTGACGAATGGCCTTCTTGAAGGCGGCGATGGGGCTGGATTTGAGGGCCAGTTCCGCCTGGAACTGCCCACGGTCGAACAACTCGGGATCCACCTGCGGCATGGCGGCCTTCCTGATCAATGGCTTAGGGGAGGGCAGGGGCAAGAGGGCGGTCGGGCCTGGGCGCTTGGCGCCAGGCCCGGCGGCTGTGCCGGGCCGGGATTTCTATGTTCTACCCAGCCGTCGGCGAGATTGCAAACCGCTTCCGGTCAGGCCGGCGTGCGCGGGAAGCTTTCGTCGTTGCGCAGGGTCAGGATCTCGTAGCCGTCAGCGGTGACCAGCACCGTGTGCTCCCACTGCGCGGACAGCTTGCGGTCCTTGGTGATGGCGGTCCAGCCGTCGCCCAGCAGGCGGGTTTCCGGGCGGCCCTGGTTGATCATCGGCTCGATGGTGAAGATCATGCCTTCCTTGAGTTCCAGGCCGGTGCCGGCGCGGCCGTAGTGCAGCACCTGCGGCTCCTCGTGGAATACCTTGCCGATGCCGTGGCCGCAATACTCGCGCACCACGGAGAAGCCGTTCTTCTCGGCGTATTTCTGGATCACTTCGCCGATGTCGCCCAGGCGTGCGCCCGGTTTGACCAGCGCAATGCCCTTGTACAGGCATTCCTGGGTGATCTGGCAGAGGCGGTCAGCCCATTCCGGGGTCTTGCCCACCGAGAACATCTTGCTGGTGTCGCCGTGGTAGCCGTCCTTGATGACGGTGACATCGATGTTGACGATGTCGCCTTCCTTGAGCGGCTTCTCATTGGGAATGCCGTGGCACACCACGTGGTTGATCGAGGTGCAGATCGACTTGGGGAAGCCCTTGTAGTTCAGCGGCGCGGGAATGGCCTTCTGCACATTGACGATGTAGTCGTGGCAGAGACGGTCCAGCTCATCGGTGGTGACGCCGGGCTTGACGTGTTCGCCGATCATTTCCAGCACTTCGGCGGCCAGGCGGCCGGCGACGCGCATTTTCTCGATGTCTTCGGGCGTCTTGATGGTGACGGTCATGCGACTTCTCTATCAGGCGCTGCGTACGCGCGGGTAAATAAGAGGAATACGCAAGTCTATCAGATTTGGCGCTCTCCTATTAAGGGCGGCCGGCCGACGGGGCTGCTCAAACGAGGCGGTGGGGGAGGTGCCGGGCGTCCTTCCGGGTTTTGTTCTGGCCGAGGTTGTGGTATAAAGCGCCCCGCTCTGGAGGCTACGGCCATTCCGGGGCATTAACCCACACATGCATCGACACGATGGCCTGGGTGCCCTGCGACACAGTCGAGGGGTTGGCCGTTGGGATGCATGGAGGCCTAACCCGACTTATCGAGGAACTATCATGTCCCAAGTCAATATGCGCGATATGCTGAAGGCCGGTGTGCACTTCGGCCACCAGACCCGTTACTGGAACCCGAAAATGGGCAAGTTCATTTTCGGCGCGCGCAACAAGATCCACATCATCAACCTCGAAAAAACCCTGCCGATGTTCAACGAGGCACTGACCTTCGTTGAGCGCCTGGCCCAGGGCAAGAACAAGATCCTGTTCGTCGGCACCAAGCGTTCCGCCGGCAAGATCGTTCGCGAAGAAGCTGCCCGTTGTGGCATGCCGTACGTCGACCACCGTTGGCTGGGCGGCATGCTCACCAACTACAAGACCATCCGTCAGTCGATCAAACGTCTGCGCGAGCTGGAAGTTCAGTCCCAGGACGGTACTTTCGCCAAGCTGACCAAGAAAGAAGCCCTGATGCGCAGCCGTGATCTGGAAAAACTGGATCGCAGCCTGGGCGGCATCAAAGACATGGGCGGCCTGCCGGACGCTCTGTTCGTCGTCGACGTTGACCACGAGCGCATCGCTATCACCGAAGCCAACAAGCTGGGCATCCCGGTCATCGGCATCGTCGATACCAACAGCAGCCCGGAAGGCGTTGACTATGTTATCCCGGGTAACGACGACGCCATTCGCGCCGTACAGCTGTACCTGGGCTCCATGGCCGAAGCCGTACTGCGTGGCAAGAACGCCGGCGGCGTGACTGCTGACGAGTTCGTCGAAGAAGCACCGGCCGAATCCGCCGAAGGCTGATTCCAGGACGTCCAGACGTCCTACGGTGAGCAGGAAGGGGGCTAGGCCCCCTTTTTGCCACCCCGAACATTCCGCCCGGGTATCCGGGCGATCTGGTTTTGAGAGCAACTCAAGAGGATTTCGAAATGGCAGAAATTACTGCAGCACTGGTCAAGGAACTGCGTGAGCGTACCGGCCAGGGCATGATGGAGTGCAAAAAGGCACTGGTAGCCGCTGAAGGCGACATCGAAAAAGCCATCGACGATATGCGCGCTTCCGGCGCCATCAAGGCTGCCAAAAAGGCTGGCAACATCGCTGCCGAAGGCGCCATCGCCGCCAAAGTGGCTGACGATGCCAAGTCCGCCACCATCATCGAAGTCAACTCGCAGACCGACTTCCTGGCCCTGCAGGACGACTTCAAGAACTTCGTGGCTGCCAGCCTGGAAAAGGCCGTTGCTCAGAAGCTGACCGATGCTGCCCCGCTGATCGCCGAGCAAGAGCCGGCCCGTGAGGCCCTGGTTGCCAAGTGCGGCGAGAACGTCAACATCCGTCGTCTGGCTCGCGTAGAAGGTGACGTGGTGGGTGCTTACCTGCACGGCCACCGCATCGGCGTTCTGGTTACCCTGAAGGGTGGCAACGCTGAACTGGCTCGCGACATCGCCATGCACGTCGCTGCCAGCAACCCGCAGTTCCTCGATCCGTCGCAGGTTTCCGAAGAAGCCGTTGCCAAAGAGAAGGAAATCTTCCTCGCTCTGAACGCCGACAAGATCGCTGGCAAGCCGGAAAACATCGTCGAGAACATGGTCAAAGGCCGTATCTCGAAGTTCCTGGCCGAAGCCAGCCTGGTCGAGCAAGCGTTCGTCAAGGATCCGGAAGTCAAGGTCGGTGACCTGGCCAAGAAAGCCGGTGCCGAGATCGTTTCCTTCGTTCGTTACGAAGTAGGCGAAGGCATCGAGAAAGTCGAAGCCGACTTTGCTGCCGAGGTTGCTGCTCAAGTAGCCGCTTCCAAGCAGTAATAGACAGTCTCACGACTGTCGCCCCGCAAGAGGCTGCCCGCTAACGCGCGCGGCCTCTTTGCCAAACTGGGGAAGCCAAAAGGGGTGGTTTCCACGGCCCGCGCCCGCAAGGCGGGTTTAAAGGCGCCGTAAGGCTGGCTGGTCCAAGCTTTCCGCAAAGCGCCCACAAGGCGCATAGCATTCAATCGCCGCAGGAGAAAAAGGTCATGGCTCAGCAGCTGAGCGCTCGTCAACCTCGCTATAAACGCATTCTTCTAAAACTGAGCGGCGAAGCCCTGATGGGTGCCGAGGAGTTCGGCATCGATCCCAAGGTGCTGGATCGCATGGCGCTGGAGATCGGTCAACTCGTCGGCATCGGCGTGCAGGTCGGTCTGGTGATCGGCGGCGGCAACCTGTTCCGTGGCGCGGCGCTGTCCGCGGCCGGCATGGACCGCGTCACCGGCGACCACATGGGCATGCTTGCCACCGTGATGAACGGCCTGGCCATGCGCGACGCCCTGGAGCGTTCCAATATCACCGCCATCGTCATGTCCGCCATTTCCATGGTCGGCGTGACTGATCACTACGACCGTCGCAAGGCCATGCGCCACCTCAAGAGCGGCGAAGTGGTGATCTTCTCCGCTGGTACCGGCAACCCGTTCTTCACCACCGACTCTGCCGCCTGCCTGCGCGCCATCGAAATAGATGCTGACGTAGTACTCAAGGCGACCAAGGTGGACGGCGTGTACACTGCCGACCCGTTCAAGGACCCGAATGCCGAGAAGTTCGAGCGTCTGACGTACGATGAAGTGCTCGATCGCAAGCTGGGGGTGATGGACCTCACCGCCATCTGCCTGTGCCGGGACCAGAAAATGCCGCTGCGCGTGTTCAACATGAACAAGCCCGGCGCGCTGCTGAATATTGTTGTAGGTGGTGCTGAAGGCACCCTGATCGAGGAGGATTGAGATGATCAACGAGATCAAGAAGGAAGCACAGGATCGTATGGGTAAAACCCTGGAAGCCCTGGGTCATGCCTTCGCCAAGATTCGTACCGGCCGTGCGCACCCGAGCATCCTGGATAGCGTGATGGTGTCCTACTATGGCTCCGACACTCCGCTGCGCCAGGTGGCCAACGTCACTGTGGAAGACTCCCGCACCCTGGCTCTCAGCGTCTTCGACAAGAGCATGATCCAGGCGGTCGAGAAGGCCATCATGACCTCCGACCTGGGCCTGAACCCGGCGACCGCCGGTACCACCATCCGCGTGCCGATGCCGGCCCTGACCGAGGAAACCCGCAAGGGCTTCACCAAGCAGGCCCGTGCCGAGGCCGAACAGGCTCGCGTCTCCGTGCGCAACATTCGCCGCGATGCGCTGGCCCAGCTGAAAGACCTGCAGAAAGAGAAGGAAATCAGCGAGGACGAAGAGCGCCGCGCCGGTGACGACGTGCAGAAGATTACCGACAAGTTCGTCGCCGAGATCGAAAAGGCCCTCGAGGCCAAGGAAGCGGATCTGATGGCCGTCTGACGGCCGGGCTCTCGTCATGGAAAAGACCAAGCAGGTGACGCCCGTGCCCCGGCACGTGGCGATCATCATGGACGGCAACAACCGCTGGGCGAAGAAGCGTCGGATGCCTGGCGTGGCCGGGCACAAGGCCGGTGTGGATGCCGTTCGTGCGGTGATCAAGACCTGCGCCGAGGCCGGCGTCGAAGTGTTGACGTTGTTCGCCTTCTCCAGCGAGAACTGGCAGCGCCCGGCCGAAGAGGTCGGTGCGCTGATGGAGCTGTTCCTCATGGCCCTGCGCCGCGAGGTTCGCAAGCTCAGCGCCAATGGCATCCGTCTGCGCATCATCGGCGATCGCAGCCGCTTCGCCCCTGAATTGCAGGCGGCGATGCGCGAGGCTGAGGCGCTGACGGCCAATGGTGCCAGCATGTTGCTGCAGGTGGCGGCCAACTATGGTGGCCAGTGGGACATCACCCAGGCCGCACAGCGCCTTGCTCGCGAAGTGCAGGCGGGTCATCTGGCGCCGGACGATATTTCCCCGGAATTGATCCAGGGTTGCCTGACCACCGGCGATCAGCCGTTGCCCGACCTGTGCATCCGCACGGGCGGCGAGCACCGCATCAGCAACTTCCTTCTCTGGCAGCTGGCTTACGCCGAGCTGTATTTCTCCGATCTCTACTGGCCCGACTTCAAGCACGAAGCCATGCAGGCTGCGTTGCAGGACTTCGCCTCTCGTCAGCGCCGCTTCGGCAAGACCAGTGAGCAGGTCGAGGCCGAGGCACCTCCCTCATGTTGAAACAACGAATCATCACGGCGCTGATCCTGTTGCCAATCGCGCTGGGTGGTTTCTTCCTGCTCGACGGTGCGGCGTTCTCGCTGTTCATTGGTCTGGTAGTCAGCCTGGGGGCCTGGGAATGGGCGCGCCTGGCTGGTTACAACGAGCAGTCCGCCCGCGTCGGCTATGCCGCGGTGGTTGCCGGGTTGATGCTGGTGCTGGCCTGGTTGCCGCAACTGGCGGGCGCCGTGCTGGTTCTGGCGCTGCTCTGGTGGGCGCTGGCGATCGTGATGGTGCTGACTTACCCGGACAGCGCGTCGAGCTGGGGCGGCCGCTGGCGTCGCCTGCTGATCGGCCTGCTGATCCTGCTGCCGGCCTGGCAAGGGCTGGTGTTGCTCAAGCAATGGCAGCTGTCGAACTGGCTGATCGTTGCCGTGATGGTGCTGGTCTGGGCTGCCGACATCGGTGCCTACTTCTCCGGCAAGGCTTTCGGCAAGCGCAAGCTCGCCCCGCGCGTCAGCCCGGGCAAGAGCTGGGAAGGCTTCTTCGGCGGCATGGCGCTTTGCCTGGCGATCACCGTCGTTGTCGCCATCTACCGCGATTGGACCGTCCGTGAGTTGCTGCTGGCGCTGCCGTGTGCGGCCATCGTGGTGGCTCTGTCGGTCATCGGCGATCTCACCGAGAGCATGTTCAAGCGCCAGTCAGGCCTCAAGGACAGTAGCAACCTGCTGCCGGGCCATGGCGGCGTGCTGGACCGTATCGACAGCCTGACCGCTGCGATTCCGGTGTTCACCGCGCTGTTGTGGGCCGTGGGCTGGGGTGCTCCGTGAGTCATCCGCAGTGGATTACCGTGCTGGGGGCGACGGGTTCGATCGGTCTCAGCACCCTCGACGTCATCGGACGTCACCCTGATCGTTACCGCGTCTTCGCCCTCAGCGGCTTTTCCCGTCTGGCAGAGCTCGAAGCGCTATGTGTACGCCATCGCCCGCGCTTTGTCGTGGTGCCGGAGAAGGAGCAGGCGCAGGCCCTTCAGGATCGCCTGAGTTCCGCTGGCCTGCAGGCTCGCGTGCTGGTGGGCGAGGCCGGGCTGTGCGAGGTTTCCGCGCATCCTGAAGTGGATGCGGTGATGGCCGCCATCGTCGGTGCTGCCGGACTCAAGCCCACTCTGGCCGCCGTCGAGGCGGGCAAGCGGGTCTTGTTGGCCAACAAGGAGGCGTTGGTGATGTCCGGCGCCCTGTTCATGGATGCCGTGCGTGCCAGCGGCGCAGTGCTGCTGCCCATCGACAGCGAACACAACGCGATCTTCCAGTGCATGCCGGCGGATTACGCTCGCGGACTGGGGCAGGTCGGCGTTCGCCGTATCCTGCTGACCGCCTCGGGTGGCCCGTTCCGCGAAACGCCGCTGGAGCAGCTGCTCGAGGTTTCCCCGGAGCAGGCCTGCGCGCATCCGAACTGGTCGATGGGGCGGAAGATTTCCGTCGACTCGGCCAGCATGATGAACAAGGGGCTGGAGCTGATCGAGGCCTGCTGGCTGTTCGACGCAGCGCCGTCGAAGGTCGAGGTAGTGATCCATCCGCAGAGCGTGATTCATTCGCTGGTGGACTACGTTGACGGCTCCGTGCTGGCCCAGCTGGGCAATCCGGACATGCGCACCCCCATCGCCCATGCGCTGGCCTGGCCGCAGCGGATCGATTCCGGGGTTTCGCCGCTGGATCTGTTCTCCATCGCTCGCCTGGACTTCAGTGCGCCCGACGAACAGCGTTTCCCCTGTCTGCGCCTGGCGCGTCAGGCCGCCGAGGCAGGTGGCAGCGTGCCGGCGATGCTCAATGCGGCAAACGAAGTGGCCGTTGCGGCGTTCCTCGAGCGGCGCATCCGCTTCACGGATATCCCGGTTATCATCGACGAAGTGCTGAACCGCGAGGCGCACACACCGGTCGAATCGCTCGATGCGGTGCTGGTGGCAGACCGACGTGCACGCGGTGCGGCGCAGGCGTGGTTGCAGGAGCGCGGGCATTGAGCCCGAGGAGGTAGCGATGAGCGCCCTTTATATGGTGGTGGGACTGATTGTCGCCCTGGGCGTATTGGTCACCTTCCACGAGTTCGGACACTTCTGGGTCGCCCGCCGCTGCGGGGTCAAGGTCCTGCGCTTCTCCGTGGGCTTTGGCACGCCGCTGGTGCGCTGGCATGATCGCCACGGCACCGAGTTCGTCGTCGCCGCCATTCCCCTGGGCGGCTACGTGAAAATGCTGGACGAGCGCGAGGGCGATGTTCCCGCCGAGCTGCTCGACCGCGCCTTCAACCGCAAGACCGTATTCCAGCGCATAGCCATCGTTGCGGCGGGTCCGATCGCCAACTTCCTGCTGGCCATCCTGTTCTTCTGGGTTCTGGCCATGCTGGGCAGCCAGCAGATCAAGCCGATCATCGGCTCCGTGGTGGCGAACAGTCCTGCGGCCATCGCCGGTCTGGCGTCCGGCCAGGAGGTCGTTGCCGTGGACGGCGAATCCGTCGATGGCTGGAGCGGTGTCAACTTGCAGCTGGTGCGCCGCCTCGGTGAAACGGGCGAGCTGAGCGTCACGGTGCTGGATAAGGGTTCGAGCGTTCCCGCGGTGCACCAGGTGCGCATCAGTTCCTGGCTGAAGAACGAAGACAATCCCGATCCTATCGGTGGATTGGGGATCCAGCCCTGGCGACCCTCTGTCGCACCGCTGATTGCCGAGCTGGACGAAAAGGGCCCTGCCAAGGCTGCCGGCCTGCAGATCGGTGACCGGATCGTCACTCTTGATGGTCAGCAGGTCACGGATTGGCAAGAAGTGGTCTCGCGGGTTCGTTCCATGCCGGAGGGCAAGGTGACCCTGGAGGTCGAGCGCGCCGGACGGAACCAGGAGCTTGCCCTGACCCTGGCGGCCAAAGGCGAGGGCAAGGCCCGCACCGGCTACCTGGGCGCGGGTGTCGCCGGTGGTCAATGGCCGCCCGAAATGCTCCGCGAAGTGAGCTACGGGCCGGTGGCCGCGGTTGGGCAGGCGCTCTCCCGAACCTGGTCCATGAGCCTGCTAACTCTGGATTCTCTAAAGAAAATGGTGCTCGGGCAGCTCTCGGTAAAAAACTTGAGCGGGCCGATAACCATTGCTAAAGTGGCGGGCGCTTCAGCCCAGTCCGGCGTAGGGGATTTTCTGCATTTCCTCGCCTATCTGAGCATCAGCTTGGGGGTTCTCAACCTGTTGCCGATTCCCGTCCTCGATGGCGGGCATCTGCTGTTCTACGTGGTCGAGTGGGTGCGAGGTCGCCCATTGTCGGAGCGGGTCCAGGCTTGGGGGATGCAGATTGGCATCAGCCTGGTAGTCGGGGTCATGTTGTTGGCCCTGGTCAACGATCTGAGTCGACTGTAACCGCCATTGGATTTTCGGATCTGCCGCCTTTTGCGGCAGATTCTCTATTTGTCAGTTGGAATAAAAGGACTCCATGAAACGCTTTCTGCTTCCCGCGGCCCTTTCCGCGCTGATGATCGCCCAGGTTCACGCCGAGTCCTTCACTGTTTCCGATATCCGGGTCAACGGCCTCCAGCGCGTGTCTGCCGGCAGCGTGTTCGCCGCATTGCCGCTGAACGTCGGCGAGCAGATCGATGATCGCCGCCTGGTCGAAGCGACCCGCTCGCTGTTCAAGACCGGTTTCTTCCAGGACATCCAGCTCAGCCGTGATGGCAATGTGCTGATCGTCAATGTGGTCGAGCGCCCGTCCATCTCCAGCATCGAGATCGAGGGTAACAAGGCGATCACCACCGAAGACCTGATGAAGGGCCTGAAGCAATCCGGCCTCTCCGAAGGCGAAATCTTCCAGCGCGCCACCCTCGAAGGCGTGCGTAACGAGCTGCAGCGCCAGTACGTTGCCCAGGGCCGCTACTCCGCTGAGATCGAGACCGAAGTGGTGCCGCAGCCGCGCAACCGTGTCGCGCTGAAGATCAACATCAACGAAGGCACCGTGGCGGCCATCGCCCATGTCAACGTGGTGGGCAACACCGTCTTCTCCGAAGAAGACCTGACCGACCTGTTCGAGCTGAAGACCACCAACTGGCTGTCCTTCTTCAAGAACGACGACAAGTACTCCCGCGAGAAGCTCTCCGGTGACCTGGAGCGTCTGCGTTCCTACTACCTGGACCGTGGTTATATCCACATGGATATCGCCTCCACCCAGGTGTCCATCACCCCGGACAAGAAGCACGTCTACATCACCGTCAACGTCAACGAAGGCGAGAAGTACACCGTCAGCGACGTGAAACTCTCCGGCGACCTGAAGGTGCCGGAAGAAGAAGTGAAGAAGCTGCTGCTGGTGAAGAAGGGCCAGGTGTTCTCCCGCAAGGTGATGACCACCACTTCCGACCTGATCACCCGTCGCCTGGGTAACGAGGGCTACACCTTCGCCAACGTCAACGGCGTCCCCGAGCCGAACGACGAGAACAAGACCGTGTCGATCACCTACGTGGTCGACCCGGGCAAGCGCGCCTACGTCAACCGCATCAACTTCCGTGGCAACACCAAGACCGAGGACGAAGTACTCCGTCGCGAAATGCGCCAGATGGAAGGCGGCTGGGCCTCGACCTACCTGATCGACCAGTCCAAGCAGCGCCTCGAGCGCCTGGGCTACTTCAAGGAAGTCAACGTCGAGACCCCAGCGGTTCCGGGCACCGACGACCAGGTCGACGTCAACTACAGCGTGGAAGAGCAGCCGTCCGGCTCGATCACCGCCAGCGTGGGCTTCGCCCAGAGCGCCGGCCTGATCCTCGGCGGCTCGATCAGCCAGAACAACTTCCTGGGTACCGGTAACAAGGTCAGCATCGGCCTGACCAAGTCCGACTACCAGACCCGCTACAACTTCGGCTTCGTCGACCCCTACTGGACCGTCGACGGCGTGAGCCTGGGCTACAACGCCTTCTACCGCAAAACCGACTACGACGAGCTCGACGTCGACGTTTCCAGCTACTCGGTGAACAGCCTGGGTGCCGGCGTCAGCATCGGCTACCCGATCAGCGAGACCTCGCGCCTGACCTACGGCCTGACCGTGCAGCGCGATAACCTCGATACCGGCGCCTATACGGTCGACGAGATCTTCGACTTCATCGAGAAGGAAGGCGACAGCTTCACCAACTTCAAGGCGTCCATCGGCTGGTCCGAATCGACCCTGAACAAGGGTGTGCTGGCAAACCGCGGTCACTCGCAGAGCCTGGTGCTGGAAACCACCATTCCGGGCAGCGACCTGTCGTTCTACAAGCTCGACTACCGTGGCCAGATCTTCGCGCCGCTGACCGAAAACTACACCATGCGCTTCCACACCGAACTCGGTTATGGCGGCGCCTACGGCGACACCGATCGCCTGCCGTTCTACGAGAACTACTACGCCGGTGGCTTCAACTCGGTACGTGGCTTCAAGGACAGCTCCCTTGGTCCGCGCAGTACCCCGAGTATCGCTCGCGATGCCAATGGCAATCAGATATCCGGTCCGGACAGCAAAGGCCGTTACACCGACCCGGATCAGGATCCGGAAGCCTTCGGTGGTAACATCCTGATCACTGGCGGCGCGGAACTGCTGTTCCCGCTGCCCTTCGTGAAGGATCAGCGTCAGCTGCGTACCGTATTGTTCTACGACATCGGTAACGTGTTCGACACCGATTGCCCGACGTCCACCACCCAGGGCTGTGACGGTGTCAAGTTCCAAGACATGGCGATGTCTGCCGGTGTGGGCCTGACCTGGATCACCGCTCTGGGGCCGCTGAGTTTCAGCCTGGCGACTCCGATCAAGAAACCGGATAACGCCGAAACCCAGATCTTCCAGTTCTCCCTGGGACAGACCTTCTAATTGGCCGTATCGTTGTAATGACAACCATGCTTTGTGCAGGAGTGCATTGTGCGTAAGTTGACCCAGTTCGTCCTGATCACCGCCGCCCTGGCAGCGAGCCCCGCGTTCGCCGAGATGAAGATCGCGGTGCTCAACTATCAGATGGCACTCCTCGAGTCCGATTCGGCCAAGCAGTACGCCGTCGACGCCGAGAAGAAGTTCGGCCCCCAACTGAGCAAGCTCAAGGCCCTGGAAACCGATGCCAAGGCCCTGCAGGACAAGCTGGTCAATGGCGGCAGCAAGATGTCCAACGCCGAGCGTGAAAAGGCTGAAGGCGACTTCAAGCAGAAGGCTCGTGACTTCCAGTTCCAGTCCAAGGAGCTGAACGAAGCCAAGGCCGTTGCCGACCGCGACATGCTGAAGAAGCTCAAGCCGAAGCTGGACCAGGCCGTCGAGGAAACCATCAAGAAGGGTGGTTATGACCTCGTGGTCGAGCGTGGTGCCGTGGTCGACGTGAAGCCGCAGTACGACATCACCCGCCAAGTCATCGAGCGCATGAACCAACTGCGCTGATGATGACCGAGCTGTCCTTTACCCTCGCCGAACTGGCCGCGCAGCTCGATGCCGAGTTGCGCGGCGATCCCGCCTTGGTTATTCGCGGGTTGGCTACCTTGCAAGAGGCAGAGGCTGACCAGCTCAGCTTCCTGGCCAATCCGCAGTACCGCAAGTTCCTTCCCGACAGCCAGGCCGGTGCCGTCCTGCTGACTGCGGCCGATGCCGAAGGCTTCACCGGTAATGCATTGGTCGTTGCCAATCCCTACCTGGCCTATGCCGGTCTGTCCCACCAGTTCGACCGCAAGCCCAAGGCAGCGGTTGGCATTCATCCCACTGCTGTGGTCGATGAAGGTGCACAGGTCGATGCGTCCGCCAGTGTCGGTCCGTATGCCGTGATCGAAGCAGGCGCGCAGATCGGCGCCAATGTGACCATCGGCGCCCATTGCTTCGTCGGCGCGCGCAGCGTGATCGGGGAGGGCGGCTGGCTGGCGCCCCGCGTAACGCTCTACCACGACGTGCGCATCGGCAAGCGCGTGGTGATCCAGTCGGGTGCCGTGCTGGGCGGTGAGGGCTTCGGCTTCGCCAACCACCAGGGCGTCTGGCAGAAAATCGCGCAGATCGGCGGCGTCACCCTGGGTGATGACGTCGAGATCGGCGCCAATACCACCATCGACCGCGGTGCTCTATCCGACACCATCGTGGGCAACGGCGTGAAGCTGGACAACCAGATCATGATCGCCCACAACGTGCAGATCGGCGATCACACTGCCATGGCCGGCTGCTGCGGGATTTCCGGCAGCGCCAAGATCGGCAAGCACTGCATGCTCGCCGGCGGCGTCGGCCTGGTTGGCCATATCGAGATCTGCGACAACGTCTTCGTCACCGGGATGACCATGGTGACCCGCTCGATCACCGAGCCGGGCTCCTACTCGTCCGGTACCGCCATGCAGCCCGCGGCTGAATGGAAGAAGAGTGCCGCGCGCATTCGTCAGCTGGATGACATGGCCCGTCGTCTGCAGCAGCTGGAAAAGCGCCTGGCCGCCGTGACCCCAAGCGGAGACGCTCCATCAGATGCGTGATCCACGCATTTTTTGGCGTTTCCCTTTTCTGAACAGGCTCCCCTGAACATGATGGACATCAACGAGATTCGCGAATACCTGCCTCATCGCTACCCCTTCCTGCTGGTGGATCGGGTGGTCGAGCTGGACATCGAAGGCAAGCGCATTCGCGCCTACAAGAATGTCAGCATCAACGAGCCGTTCTTCAATGGCCACTTCCCGCAGCATCCGATCATGCCGGGTGTTCTGATCATCGAGGCCATGGCCCAGGCCGCCGGCATCCTCGGTTTCAAGATGCTCGACGTGAAGCCGGCCGATGGCACCCTGTACTACTTCGTCGGCTCCGACAAGCTGCGCTTCCGCCAGCCAGTGCTGCCGGGCGATCAATTGCAGCTCAATGCCCAGTTCCTCAGCGTCAAGCGCGGCATCTGGAAGTTCGACTGCAATGCCACCGTGGACGGCAAGCCGGTATGCTCGGCTGAAATCATCTGTGCGGAACGCAAACTATGAGTTTGATCGATCCTCGCGCCATCATCGACCCGCGCGCAAAGCTGGCTGACGACGTAGAAGTGGGCCCCTGGTCCATGGTCGGGCCGGATGTGGAGATCGGCGAAGGTACGGTGATCGGTCCGCATGTGGTGGTCAAAGGCCCCACGAAGATCGGTAAGCACAATCGGATTTTCCAGTTCTCCAGCGTGGGTGAAGATACCCCCGACCTGAAGTACAAGGGCGAACCGACTCGCCTGGTGATCGGCGACCACAACGTGATCCGCGAGGGTGTCACCATCCATCGCGGCACCATCCAGGATCGCTCGGAGACCACCATCGGTGATCACAACCTGCTCATGGCCTATGTGCACATCGGACATGACAGTGTGATCGGCAACCATTGCATCCTCGTGAACAACACCGCGCTGGCGGGGCATGTTCACGTGGATGACTGGGCAATCCTCTCCGGTTACACCCTGGTGCATCAGTTCTGCCGTATCGGCGCCCACGCCTTCTCGGGCATGGGAACCACCATCGGCAAGGACGTCCCGGCCTATGTCACAGTCTTCGGCAACCCCGCCGAGGCCCGCAGCATGAACTTCGAAGGCCTGCGCCGTCGCGGTTTCAGCGCCGAGTCGATCCAGGCGCTGCGCCGGGCCTACAAGGTGGTCTACCGCCAGGGCCTGACGGTGGACGAGGCGCTGGCCGAACTGGCTGAAGCCTCCGCGCAGTTCCCGGAAGTCGCGGTGTTCCGCGACTCCATCCAGAGCTCCACTCGCGGCATCACTCGCTGACCATGCAAAGCACCGCACGCAAGCTGCGCGTCGCCCTGGTCGCGGGCGAGGCGTCCGGCGATATCCTCGGCTCCGGTCTCATGCAGGCGCTCAGGCAGCGCCACCCCGACATCGAGTTCATCGGTGTCGGTGGCCCGCGCATGGAGGCCGAAGGGCTGAAGTCGCACTTCCCCATGGAACGCCTCTCTGTCATGGGGCTGTTCGAGGTCCTAGGGCGCCTGCGCGAACTGCTGCGCCGGCGCAAGGATCTGGTGCAGATGCTGATCGCGGCGAAGCCGGATGTGTTCATCGGCATCGATGCGCCGGACTTCAACCTGAACATCGAATTGAAGCTGCGTCGAGCGGGTATCCGCACGGTGCACTACGTCAGCCCGTCGGTCTGGGCCTGGCGGCAGAAGCGTGTGCTGAAGATCAAGCAAGCCTGCGACCTGATGCTCGCGCTCTTCCCCTTCGAGGCGCTTTTCTACGAAGAGCATGCGGTGCCGGTGCGCTTTGTCGGCCATCCGCTCGCCAATACCATCCCGCTGGAGGCTGACCGTGCCGGTGCGCGCGAGCGCCTTGGCCTGGCGCAGGATGCCAGCGTTGTGGCACTCCTGCCTGGCAGCCGCGGAGGGGAGGTCGGCAAGCTCGGTGCGCTGTTCCTCGATACTGCCCAGCGCCTGCTCCAGGATCGCCCTTGCTTGCGTTTCGTGCTGCCCTGCGCCAGCCCTGAACGCCGCGTGCAGATCGAAGAGATGCTTGCTGGCCGCAACTTGCCCGTGCAGTTGCTCGACGGCGCCTCACACGAGGCCCTCGCCGCCTGCGATGCCGTGCTGATCGCCTCTGGCACTGCCACGCTGGAAGCGCTGCTGTACAAGCGGCCGATGGTCGTTGCCTACAAGGTGGCGCCCATGACCTACCGAATTCTCAAGCGCCTGGTGAAGAGCCCGTACATCTCGCTGCCGAACCTGCTGGCCGGCCGGCTGCTGGTGCCGGAACTGATCCAGGATGCGGCGACGCCCGAGGCGCTGGCCGCTACCCTGACGCTGCTGCTCGACGACGGCAGCGTGCAGACCGAACCCTTCGACGCCATCCATCGCGCCCTGCGCCAGGATGCGTCTGCGCAGGCCGCCGAGGCGGTGCTCGCCCTGGTGGAGAAACGCTGATGCAGATGGGCCTGGACTTCACCCTTGTCGAAGAGCTGGTCGCCGGTGTCGATGAGGTTGGCCGCGGGCCGCTGTGCGGTCCCGTGGTTACCGCTGCGGTGATTCTCGATCCGGCGCGGCCGATCAGCGGGCTGAACGATTCCAAGAAACTCAGCGAAGCCAAGCGGGAAAAGCTCTTCGACGAGATTCGCGAGAAGGCTCTGGCCTGGTGCATCGCCCGTGCCGATGTGCATGAGATCGACCAGCTCAACATCCTTCATGCCACCATGCTCGCCATGCAGCGCGCGGTGGAAGGCCTCAGCGTCACGCCGAAACTGGCGCTGATTGACGGCAATCGTTGCCCGAAGCTGAACGTCCCCTCGGCACCGGTGGTGCAAGGCGATGCGAAGGTTCCGGCCATCGCCGCCGCCTCGATCCTGGCCAAGGTCAGCCGCGACCGCGAGATGCAGGAAATGGAAGCGCAGTACCCTGGCTACGGCATCGGCGGGCACAAGGGCTATCCCACTCCCGTGCACCTCGAAGCCCTCAGGCGCCTGGGCCCCACGCCCATTCATCGCCGTTCGTTCGGCCCGGTGCGCGCTTTGCTCGAAGACGCCGGCGGCATCCTGTAACACCCTGTTATTACTCTGAAAATATTCCTGGCAGGCTGTTCTCCGGTGCGTTGATGCAGCGGCTGCGACGGCTGGCCCATTGATCCCTGTAGCTTTGCGGACAGCCCCGGTACAATCCGGGGCTTGCCGTTTTTCGCGTTTGCCAAGGACCACCATGACCGCCACCTTCGTTCACCTGCGTCTGCACACCGAATTCTCCCTGGTCGACGGCCTGGTGCGGGTCAAGCCGCTGATCAAGGCGGTTGGCGGGGCCGGTATGCCGGCGGTGGCGGTGACCGATCTGAGCAACATGTGCTCGCTGGTGAAGTTCTACAAGACGGCCATGGGCGGTGGCATCAAGCCGATCTGCGGCGCTGACATCTGGCTGGCCAACCGCGACGAGGATGGCCCGCTGACCCGCCTGACCCTGCTGGCGATGAACGCCAAGGGCTATCGCAACCTCACCGAGCTGATTTCCCGCGGCTGGCAGGAAGGCCAGCGTAACGGCGAGATCATCATCGAACGGCAGTGGGTCAAGGACGCCGCCGAAGGCCTGATCGCGCTGTCCGGCTCCAAGGAGGGCGAGATTGGCATGGCCCTGCTGGAGGGCGACGACGCCCATGCGGACTCGCTCCTGGCCGAGTGGCTGGAGGTCTTCCCGGACCGCTTCTACCTGGACATCCAGCGCACCAACCGGGTCAATGACGAAGAGCACGTGCATGCCGCCGTGGCTCTGTCGGCTCGCAGTGGCGCGCCTTTGGTGGCCACCAACGATGTGCGCTTCATCAAGGAGGCGGATTTCGAGGCCCACGAGACCCGTGTATGCATCGGCGAAGGCCGCGCCCTGGATGATCCGCGCCGTTCGCGCAACTATTCCGACCAGCAGTACCTGAAGAGCCCGGAAGAAATGGCCGAGCTGTTCAGTGATATCCCCGAGGCTCTGGAAAACTCCGTCGAGATCGCCAAGCGCTGCAACATCGATGTGCAGCTGGGCAAGTATTTCCTGCCCAACTTCCCGATCCCCTACGACGACATGGATATCAACCAATATCTGCGCCATGTCTCGTACGAGGGCCTGGAGGAGCGCCTGGCAGTGCTCTGGCCGAAGGAAACCACGCCGAACTACGAAGAGAAGCGGCAGATCTACGTCGACCGCCTGGAGTTCGAGCTCGGCACCATCATCCAGATGGGCTTCCCCGGCTACTTCCTGATCGTGATGGACTTCATCAAGTGGGCCAAGAACAACGGCGTGCCCGTCGGCCCAGGCCGGGGCTCGGGTGCCGGCTCGCTGGTCGCCTATGTGCTGAAAATCACCGACCTAGACCCGCTGGCCTACGACCTGCTGTTCGAACGTTTCCTCAACCCTGAACGTATTTCCATGCCCGACTTCGACGTCGACTTCTGCATGGAAGGCCGTGACCGGGTGATCGACTATGTGGCCGGCGCCTACGGCCGTAATGCGGTCAGCCAGATCATCACCTTCGGCTCCATGGCCGCGAAGGCGGTGGTGCGCGACGTGGCGCGGGTGCAGGGCAAGTCCTACGGCCTGGCCGACAAGCTGTCGAAGATGATTCCCTTCGAAGTGGGCATGACCCTGGAGAAGGCCTTCGAGCAGGAGGAAATGCTCCGCGACTTCCTCAAGACTGACGAGGAAGCCCAGGAAATCTGGGACATGGCGCTCAAGCTGGAAGGTGTCACCCGCGGTACCGGCAAGCACGCCGGCGGTGTGGTTATCGCGCCGACCAAGCTGACCGACTTCGCCCCCATCGCCTGTGACGAAGAGGGCGCCGGCCTGGTGACCCAGTTCGACAAGGACGACGTGGAAGCGGCCGGCCTGGTGAAGTTCGACTTCCTCGGCCTGCGTACCCTGACCATCATCAAATGGGCGATGGAGATCATCCACCGCATCCAGAAGAAGAACGGCGACCCGAATCTGGTCGATATCGACCGCATCCCGCTGGACGACAAGAAGACCTACGACCTGCTGCAGAAGGCGGAGACCACCGCGGTCTTCCAGCTTGAATCGCGCGGCATGAAGGAGTTAATCAAGAAGCTCAAGCCGGACTGCCTGGAAGACCTCATTGCACTGGTGGCGCTGTTCCGTCCCGGTCCGCTGCAGTCGGGCATGGTGGACGACTTCATCAACCGTAAGCACGGTCGCGAAGAGATTTCCTATCCGCACCCGGATTACCAGTATGCCGGTCTCGAACCGGTGCTCAAGCCGACCTACGGCATCATCCTGTACCAGGAACAGGTGATGCAGATTGCCCAGGTGATGGCGGGCTATAGCCTCGGTGGCGCGGACATGCTGCGTCGCGCCATGGGCAAGAAGAAGCCCGAGGAAATGGCCAAGCAGCGCGGCGGCTTCATCGAGGGCTGCAGCAACAACGGCATCGACGCCAACCTCTCGGGCAACATCTTCGACCTGGTGGAAAAGTTCGCCGGCTACGGCTTCAACAAGTCGCACTCCGCCGCCTACGGCCTGGTGTCGTACCAGACCGCCTGGCTGAAGACCCACTGGAAAGCCCCGTTCATGGCCGCGGTACTCACCGCGGATATGCAGAACACCGACAAGGTGGTGACGCTCATCGAAGAGTGCCGCCACATGAAGCTGCGCATCCTCGCCCCCGACGTGAACAACTCCGAGTTCCGCTTCACCGTGGATGAGGATGACCAGATCGTCTACGGCCTGGGCGCGATCAAGGGCGTCGGCGAAGGCCCGGTGGAAGCCATCACCGAGTGCCGCAATGAGGGCGGGCCGTTCAAGAACCTGTTCGACTTCTGCGATCGCATCGACCTCAAGCGCGTCAACAAGCGCACCCTGGAGGCGCTGATCCGCGCCGGCGCCCTGGACCGTCTCGGCCCGCACTTCTTTGAGGAGCAGAAGGCCTACCACGCCCACGTCGACATCAACCGTGCCGTGCTGCTGGCCTCCATGGAAGAAGCCGTCAAGGCCGCCGAGCAGACCTCGCGCAGCCACGACAGCGGCCACATGGACCTGTTCGGCGGCGTGTTCGCCGAGCCCGAGGCCGATGTCTACGCCAACCACCGCAAGGTCAAGGAGCTCAACCTCAAGGAGCGCCTGAAGGGCGAGAAGGACACGCTCGGCCTGTACCTGACCGGTCACCCGATCGACGAGTACGAAGGCGAGGTGCGACGTTTTGCCCGCCAGCGCATCGTCGAACTCAAGCCGGCACGCGATACCCAGACCGTTGCGGGCCTGATCGTCAACCTGCGGGTGATGAAGAACAAGCGCGGCGACAAGATGGGCTTCGTGACCCTGGACGACCGCTCCGGCCGCATCGAAGCCTCGCTGTTCGCCGAAGCCTTCGCCGCCAACCAGGCGCTGCTGCAGACCGATGCGCTGGTGGTGATCGAGGGCGAAGTCAGTCAGGACGATTTCT
This sequence comes from Pseudomonas multiresinivorans, assembly GCF_012971725.1. Taxonomy (NCBI): domain Bacteria; kingdom Pseudomonadati; phylum Pseudomonadota; class Gammaproteobacteria; order Pseudomonadales; family Pseudomonadaceae; genus Pseudomonas; species Pseudomonas multiresinivorans. Next base: position 5,384,340 of record NZ_CP048833.1, on the reverse strand, counting down.
CCGGCGGCCTGCGCCTGCGCGCCAAGCGCGTGATGGGCCTGGAAGAGGCCCGTACTTCGCTGGCCGAGAGCCTGCGTGTGCGTGTGCATGCCGATGCGCTCAAGGGCGACCGCCTGCGCTGGCTGGCCGACCTGTGCACCCGTCACCGCGGCAGTTGCCCGGTCACCGTCGACTACAGTGGCGAGTCGGCGCGTGCGCTGTTGCAGTTCGGCGAGCAGTGGCGGATCGACCCGGCAGACAACCTGATTCAAGCGCTGCGTGACCAGTTCGGCCGCGACAACGTCTTCCTGAACTACCGCTAGCGTGGCGGTGGCCAAACGCCGCCCGCTCGCCAGTCTCGACCCTCGGCGCCCGATACCGTAAGGTAGGGCGCCTACGGACCAGGCCCAGCCGCCAACAGAACGACGGATAGCCCATGAACCCGAATTTTCTCGATTTCGAACAGCCCATTGCCGACCTGCACGCCAAGATCGAAGAGCTGCGGTTGGTCGGTAACGACAACGCCCTGAACATCACCGACGAAATCTCCCGTCTTCAGGAAAAGAGCAAGGCGCTGACCGAGAACATCTTCGGCAACCTGTCCAGCTGGCAGATCGCCCAGCTCGCTCGCCATCCGCGTCGTCCCTACACCCTCGACTACATCGAGCACATCTTCACCGAATTCGAAGAGCTGCACGGTGACCGCCACTTCTCCGATGACGCGGCCATCGTCGGCGGCGTTGCCCGCCTGAAAGACCAGCCGGTGATGATCATCGGCCACCAGAAGGGCCGCGAAGTGCGCGAGAAGGTGCGCCGCAACTTCGGCATGCCGCGCCCGGAAGGCTACCGCAAGGCCTGCCGCCTGATGGAAATGGCGGAGCGCTTCAAGATGCCGATCCTGACCTTCATCGACACCCCCGGCGCCTACCCGGGCATCGACGCCGAAGAGCGTGGCCAGAGCGAGGCGATCGCCTGGAACCTGCGCGTGATGGCGCGCCTGAAGACTCCGATCATCGCTACCGTGATCGGCGAAGGCGGTTCGGGCGGTGCACTGGCCATCGGCGTGTGCGATCAGCTGAACATGCTGCAGTACTCCACCTATGCGGTGATCTCGCCCGAAGGTTGTGCCTCGATCCTCTGGCGTACCGCCGAGAAAGCACCGGAGGCGGCCGAAGCCATGGGCATCACCGCCAACCGCCTGAAGGACCTGGGTATCGTCGACAACGTCATCCCGGAGCCGCTGGGCAGTGCCCACCGTGATCCGGCGGCCATGGCCGAGACCATCCGCAATTCCCTGCTCGGCCAACTCGATACCCTGGGCCAGCTGAGCACCGAAGAGCTCCTTGCGCGCCGCTACGAGCGCCTGATGAGCTACGGCATCGCCTGATCGATGCCCTCGGCGCAGCGCGGGTGACGAGGTATCCTTGCCTCGTCCCCGACCCTGCCGACCTGCGCCATGTCTGTTGAGCTCGAATCCCGACTGCTGAGCTTCCTCGCTTCCTGGCGCAATGTGTCGGCTTGGCGAGTCGCACTGTCCGGTGGACTGGATTCCACCGTTCTTCTGTACCTCCTGGCGCAGCTCGCCCGCCGCGAAACCTTGCCGCCTCTCTCTGCCATTCACGTGCACCACGGCCTGCAGGCTGCCGCTGACGCCTGGCCGGAACACTGCCAGCGCTTCTGCGATTCACTTGGCGTTCCATTGCAGGTTGTGCGGGTGCAGGTCGATCATGGCGCCAGCGTCGAGCGCGCGGCGCGGGAGGCGCGTTATGCGGCTTTCACCGCTGCGCTGGGGGAGGGGGAATGCCTGCTGACCGGGCAGCACCGTGACGACCAGGCTGAAACCGTTCTTTTCCGGCTTTTCCGTGGTGCCGGAGTGCGCGGCTTGTCCGGAATGGCCGCCTGTCGCCCGCTGGGGACTGGGATGCTGCTGCGTCCGTTGCTGGGCATCAGTCGTGCGGGGCTGGAGAGGTACGCCCGTCGCCATGGGTTGGGTTGGGTCGACGATCCGTCCAATGCTTGCGACGACTACGACCGCAACTATCTGCGCAACCAGGTTGTGCCGAGCATCGTCCAGCGCTGGCCGTCGGCGGTGGAGACTATCGCCCGCAGTGCCGAGCACCTGGCGGAGGCCGATGGACTGCTCGCCGAACTGGCGCTGAGCGACCTGGTGTCGGCCGGAGCCCGAGACGAATACATCGGTATGCAATTGCCCTCACTGGCCATCGCTGCACTGGCGCAGCTGAGCGAACCACGCCAGCGCAATGCCCTGCGCCACTGGCTCGCGCCCCTGGCGCGCTTGCCGGACAGTGCCCACTGGGCGGGCTGGCGAGACCTGCGCGATGCCCGCGAAGACGCCGAACCGATCTGGCGCCTTGCCGATGGCGAGCTGCGCCGTGCCCACGGTCGGCTCTGGTGGCTGGCCAATCCCTGGCTGGGATTCGTACCGGAAAATCAGAGCTGGCGCGACCCTTCGCAGGTACTTTCGCTGCCGGGCAATGGTGAGTTGCGGTTTGATGGCGAAGCGCCGGAAGGGCCGCTGGAGGTTCGCTACCGGCAGGGCGGGGAAGTAATGGCGCTGGTCGGCCGCGGCAGCCGTGACCTAAAGCGCCTGCTCAACGAAGCGGCGGTACCTGCGTTCCTGCGCGGCCGTATGCCGCTGCTCTGGCGAGCCGACGAACTGCTCGGTGTCGCACTGCTGCCGGGCTTGCGGGTGGAGGCGGGGCAGGGCTGGACCCTGCGCTGGGCACCTCCGACGAATGACTCGGGTTTGAGCTGATAGCGGCTTTCCGGTAGACTACGCTCCCGTCTTGTACCGCTCCTGTTGATTCGCCTTCGAATCAGTGGGAGTTCGCTATTTTCACGACGAAGTCGTGAGCCGGGTCTTGTACCCGACACCTTCGCTTCCCCGGCGGCCGAGCCGCCTAAACGCTGACATTCAGGGCTTTTCATGACGCGCTACATCTTCGTCACGGGTGGTGTTGTTTCTTCATTGGGGAAAGGCATCGCCTCGGCTTCCTTGGCTGCCATTCTGGAAGCGCGTGGCCTGAAGATCACGATGCTCAAGCTGGACCCCTACATCAACGTCGACCCGGGCACCATGAGCCCGTTCCAGCACGGTGAGGTGTTCGTCACCCACGACGGCGCTGAGACCGACCTCGATCTGGGCCACTACGAGCGTTTCGTTCGTACCACGATGACCCAGAACAACAACTTCACCACCGGCCGCGTCTACATGGACGTGCTCCGCAAGGAGCGCCGCGGTGACTATCTGGGCGCTACCGTGCAGGTCATCCCGCACATCACCGACGAGATCAAGCGTCGCATCATCAAGGGCGCCGGCGATGCCGACGTCGCCCTGGTGGAAGTCGGCGGCACCGTGGGTGACATCGAGTCGCAACCCTTCCTCGAGGCCATCCGCCAGTTGCGCGTGGAGATCGGTTCGCGCCGTGCCATGCTTATGCACCTGACGCTGGTCCCGTACATCGCCACCGCCGGCGAGACCAAGACCAAGCCGACCCAGCATTCGGTCAAGGAGCTGCGCTCCATCGGTCTGCAGCCGGACATCCTGGTCTGCCGTTCCGACCATCCGGTGGACATTTCTTCCCGCCGCAAGATTGCCCTCTTTACCAACGTGGAAGAGCGCGCAGTCATTTCGCTGGAAGACGTCGACACCATCTACCGCATTCCGTCCGTACTGCACGCCCAGGGCGTCGACGATTTCGTCGTCGAGCGCTTTGGCCTCGAGTGCGGTCCGGCCGACCTGTCCGAGTGGGACCGCGTGGTCGACGCCAAGCTCAACCCCGAGCGTGAAGTCACCATCGCCATGGTCGGCAAGTACATGGAACTGCTCGATGCCTACAAGTCGCTGATCGAAGCCATGACCCATGCCGGCATCCAGAGCCGCACCAAGGTCAACCTGCGCTACATCGACTCCGAGGACATTGAGCAACAGGGCACCAGCCTGCTCGAAGGCGCCGACGCCATCCTGGTTCCGGGCGGCTTCGGCCTGCGCGGCGTGGAAGGCAAGATCACCGCCGTGCAGTACGCCCGTGAGAACAAGGTTCCGTACCTGGGCATCTGCCTGGGCATGCAGGTGGCCGTCATCGAATACGCCCGCAACGTGCTGGGCTGGACCGATGCCAACTCCACCGAGTTCGACAAGTCCAGCGGCCACCCGGTCGTCGGCCTGATCACCGAATGGCAGGACGCCACCGGCGCCACCGAAGTGCGCACCGAGGCTTCCGACCTGGGCGGCACCATGCGCCTGGGCGCCCAGGAGTGCCTGCTGTCCGCCGGCACCCTGGTGCACGATTGCTACGGCAAGGAAGTGATCGTCGAGCGTCACCGTCACCGCTACGAAGTGAACAACAACCTGCGTCCGCAACTGGAAGCCGCCGGCCTGAAGATTTCCGGCCGCTCCGGCGACGGCGCGCTGGTCGAAGTGGTCGAGGCTCCGGATCATCCGTGGTTCGTCGCCTGCCAGTTCCACCCGGAGTTCACTTCCACCCCGCGTGATGGCCACCCGCTGTTCAGCGGCTTCGTCAATGCCGCCCTGAAACAAGCCGGGAAAGCCTGAACATGACCCAGAAGATCATCCGCGTCGGTGATATCCAGATCGGCAACGACCTGCCGTTCGTGCTGTTTGGCGGCATGAACGTGCTGGAGTCGCGCGACCTGGCGATGCAGGTCTGCGAAGAGTACGTGAAGGTGACCGAGAAGCTCGGCATCCCCTACGTGTTCAAGGCCAGCTTCGACAAGGCCAACCGTTCCTCGATCACCTCGTTCCGTGGTCCGGGCATGGAAGAAGGGCTGAAGATCTTCGAAGAGATCAAGAAGACCTTCAAGGTGCCGGTCATCACCGACGTGCACGAGCCCTACCAGGCCGCTCCGGTGGCCGAGGTCTGCGACATCATCCAGTTGCCGGCCTTCCTGTCCCGGCAGACCGACCTGGTCGTGGCCATGGCCAAGACCAACGCGGTGATCAACATCAAGAAGGCCCAGTTCCTTGCACCGCAGGAGATGAAACACATCCTGCGCAAGTGCGAGGAAGCAGGTAACGACCAGCTGATCCTCTGCGAGCGTGGCTCCTCCTTCGGGTACAACAACCTGGTGGTGGACATGCTCGGCTTCGGCATCATGAAGCAGTTCGAGTACCCGGTGTTCTTCGACGTGACCCATGCGCTGCAGATGCCGGGTGGTCGCGCCGATTCCGCCGGCGGCCGCCGCGCCCAGGTCACCGACCTGGCCAAGGCCGGCATGAGCCAGGGCCTCGCCGGCCTGTTCCTGGAGGCCCATCCGGACCCCGAGAACGCCAAGTGCGACGGTCCGTGCGCCCTGCGCCTGAACAAGCTCGAGCCTTTCCTGTCCCAGCTCAAGCAGCTGGACGACCTGGTCAAGAGTTTCCCCATTATCGAGACTGCCTGAGAATCGGCTCGGTGCCTGCCGCGCTGAGCACGGCAGGCCATTGAGCCGCTTCTGATGTCTCACCAGCCGCCCCGTTTATCTCTATCTTCGGAGTGTTATCAAGAATGGCAAAGATCGTCGACATCAAGGGCCGTGAGGTCCTGGACTCCCGCGGCAACCCGACCGTTGAAGCGGACGTGATCCTGGACAACGGCATCGTCGGCAGCGCTTGCGCCCCGTCCGGTGCATCCACCGGTTCCCGCGAGGCTCTCGAACTGCGCGATGGCGACAAGAGCCGTTACCTGGGCAAGGGCGTGCTGAAAGCCGTGGCCAACATCAATGGCCCGATCCGCGACCTGCTGCTGGGCAAGGACGCGGCTGACCAGAAAGGTCTGGATCACGCGATGATCGACCTCGACGGCACCGAGAACAAAGGCAAGCTGGGCGCCAACGCCATCCTGGCCGTGTCCCTGGCCGCCGCCAAGGCCGCTGCCCAAGCCAAGGGCGTGCCGCTGTACGCGCACATCGCCGACCTGAACGGCACCCCGGGCCAGTACTCCATGCCGGTTCCGATGATGAACATCATCAACGGCGGCGAGCACGCCGATAACAACGTCGACATCCAGGAGTTCATGGTTCAGCCGGTTGGCGCCAAGAACTTCGCCGACGCGCTGCGCATGGGCGCCGAGATCTTCCATCACCTCAAAGCCGTGCTGAAGGCCCGTGGCCTGAACACCGCCGTGGGTGACGAAGGTGGCTTCGCGCCGAACCTGGCCTCCAACGAAGACGCCCTGGCCGCCATCGCCGAAGCCGTCGCCAACGCCGGCTACAAGCTGGGCGATGACGTGACCCTGGCTCTGGACTGCGCCTCTTCCGAGTTCTTCAAGGACGGCCAGTACGACCTCGAAGGTGAAGGCAAGGTGTTCAGCGCCGAAGGTTTCGCCGACTACCTGGCGGGCCTGACCCAGCGCTACCCGATCATCTCCATCGAAGACGGCATGGATGAGTCCGACTGGGCTGGCTGGAAAGTCCTGACCGACAAGATCGGCGAGAAGGTACAACTGGTCGGCGACGACCTGTTCGTGACCAACACCAAGATCCTCAAGCGCGGTATCGACGAGAAGATCGGCAACTCGATCCTGATCAAGTTCAACCAGATCGGCTCGCTGACCGAGACCCTGGAAGCCATCCAGATGGCCAAGGCCGCCGGCTTCACCGCGGTGATCTCGCACCGTTCGGGCGAAACCGAGGACAGCACCATCGCTGACCTGGCCGTCGGCACTGCCGCTGGTCAGATCAAGACCGGCTCCCTCTGCCGCTCCGACCGCGTTTCCAAGTACAACCAGCTGCTGCGTATCGAAGAGCAGCTGGGCGCCAAGGCGCCGTACCGTGGTCGCGCGGAATTCCGCGGCTGATCCGAGTCTGGTACGGTGAAGGGGTGGCAGGAGCCACCCCTTTGCGTATAGGGAGCTGAAGGTTTGAGGTTACGTAGCCCTTACTGGCTGTTTCTTGTGCTGATCCTTGCATTGGCCGGCCTGCAGTATCGCCTGTGGATTGGTGATGGCAGCCTGGCGCAGGTAGGGGAATTGCAGAAGCAGATCGCCGACCAGCAGGGCGAGAACGAGCGCCTGCTCGAACGTAACCGCATCCTCGAGGCGGAAGTCGCCGAGCTCAAGAAAGGCACCGAGACCGTCGAGGAGCGTGCCCGTCACGAGCTCGGCATGGTCAAGGACAAGGAAACCCTCTACCAGCTCGCGCAATGACCACTCCCGCATTCTGGGCCGTGATCCCGGCCGCCGGCATCGGTTCGCGGATGCGCGCCGACCGCCCCAAGCAATACCTCGACCTCGCCGGTCGCAGCATTCTCGAGCGCACCCTCGACTGTTTCCTCGGTCATCCCCGTCTGAAGGGGCTCGTGGTGTGCCTGGCCGCCGACGATCCCTGGTGGCCGACCCTGCCCAGTGCGTCCAACGAACTGATCCAGCGCGCCGACGGTGGCCGCGAACGCGCCGACTCCGTGCTCAACGGCCTGCTGCGTCTGACCGAACTGGGCGCCACGCCGGACGACTGGGTACTGGTGCATGACGCCGCTCGCCCGAACCTGGCGCGTACCGACCTGGATCGCCTGCTGGATGAGCTCGAATTCGACGCCGTAGGCGGCCTGCTCGGCGTGCCTGCGCGGGACACCCTGAAGCGCGTCGGCGCTGACGGCCGCGTGGTCGAAACCATCGATCGCAGCGTGGTCTGGCAGGCCTATACCCCGCAGATGTTCCGCCTCGGCGCCCTGCATCGCGCGCTCGCCGATGCGCTGGTGGCCGATGCGGCCATCACCGACGAGGCGTCTGCCATGGAATGGGCGGGCTATGCGCCACGCATGGTGGAAGGGCGGGTGGACAACATCAAGGTCACCACCCCGGAAGACCTGCAGCGCCTGCAGCGCAACTTCGCCAAGCACTGATTCCTGCTGGCCGGCAATTGGCCGTTCGCGGCATTTCCGGCTTCTGCAGGAGCGAGCTTGCTCGCGAACAAAGTTTCCGGCGACTTCAGTGCTGGGCAGGTTCGCGAGCAAGCTCGCTCCTACAGGCTGCGCGCCGTGCTTGACCGTAGGAGCGGACTTTGTCCGCGATTGGCTTCCGGCGCGATTCGGGCTTATCGCGGACGGAGTCCGCTCCTACATAAGCAGCCTCAGCCCAGCAGCGGTACTTCGATCAGGAAGCGGAACAGCGCGCCGTGCTGCTCCACCGCCAGGCAATGGTAACCATGACGCTGGGTGTCTTCCGGAATGCCATGGACCGACTGCGAGCAGTCGGTGACCACTTCCAGCAGGTCGCCGGGCTTGAGCGTCTCCAGGGTTTCCAGAGTGGCGATGGCGTTGTACGGGCAGTGTTCGCCGCGCAGGTCAAGCGACAGCGTCGGCGTCTTGGTTTCGGACATCGTTGGTTTTCCGTCTACGAGTGAAGCGTTGCGCGTTGAGCTGCACCAGCAGCATGCACAGCGCGAGGCCGGCGAAAGTGATCAGCAGGCCGCCGCCGGGGCCGAATTCCTGCAGCAGGTTGAGCTTGGGATAGGGCAGCGCGAGGCTGGTGCCGAGCTGGTCCCAGAACACCGCGACCAGGGTGCCGCCGATCACGTTGCCGACCCCGACCACCCAGAAATGCACCTGGCCTTCCATCGAACGATACATCCAGCCGGTTTCGCAGCCGCCGGCCAGCACGATGCCGATGCCGAACAGCACGCCGCCGATCACGGCGTTCGGCCCCATCCAGAAGATCTTCGGCGGCAGGCCGTTGTGGATCGCCGCGAAGGTGCCGATACAGGCAGCGGCCATGCCCAGCAGGATACCAAGCGCGGCCTGGGTGCGGCCGGTGGTCCAGAGGTCGCGGGCGGCGCTGGTGAAGCAGATCTGCGCGCGTTCGATCAGGCCGCCGAACAGCAGGCCGAACAGGCAGGCCATGCCCAGCACCAGCGAGACCTCGAAACGCCAGGCGGCGAACAGCGCGGCGAGCGCCAGTACGCCCATGCCCAGGCGCCATTGCAGTTTGGCGCGGCGAGCGAGGGCTTCGGCGCTCGGCAGGGCTGCCGCCTTGCCGCCGACCTTCAGCGGAATGCGCAGGAAGGGCAGCAGGCTGATCTTCACGCCGAACCAAGCACCGATCACGGTGGAGAACATGAAGGCCCAGGCGTGCACCGAGAACATCGGGATGCCGGTGAAGAAGGCTGCCAGGTTGCAGCCCATCGCCAGTCGCGCGCCAAAGCCGGCGATCACTCCGCCGATCAGGCCCTGCAGCAGGCGGCGCTTGCTGGTCGGCCAGCGCAGGCTGACATTGCCGGCCCAGAGCGCACAGACCAGCGCTCCGAGGAACATGCCGATGATCATCACGCCATCGATGCGGTCCAGTGGCGTGCCCTGCAGGCCGATGATCTTGAAGTAGCTCCATTCCTGCGGTTGCAGGCCGAACCAGGACAGCACGTGGCCGCCCCAGCGGGTGAACTCGCCGGTAACGGCCCAGAAGGTGCCGGTCATGGCGAAGTAGTAAGCCGAGATGACGCCCAGGGCGACGAGGGTTGGCAGTGGCGACCAGAAGCGCAGCAGATAGCGCTCGCGGAAGGAAGAAAGGGCTGACATCTCGTCGTCCTTGATCCGAAGGGTGGGAAACCTCCCATTCTAGCCAAGGCCACCTTCAGCCGCTTGCTTCAGGGCAACGGAGAGGGCTGAAGATGCTGTAGGCCTTCCTTGAGGTGATCCACCAGTTGCCGCACCTTGGGCGACAGGTGCCGTTGCTGTGGATAAAGCGCCCAGACCCCGGTATTGGGCGGCTGATGCTGGTCCAGCAAGGAAACCAGCCGGCCGCTGCGCAGGTGTTCCAGCACATAGTAATCCGGCAGCTGGCACAGGCCGAAACCGCGCAACGCCGCGTCCAGCACCGCCTGGCCGCTGTTGCAGCGCCAGTTGCCCTGCACCCGGTGCTGGGTTTCGCGGCCGTCCTCGAGGAAGCTCCACTGGTCGCTGCTGCCCACCAGGCAATTGTGCTGCGCGAGCTCTGCCACACTTTGTGGCGCGCCGTGATGGGCGAGATAGCCCGGCGTTGCGCAGAGGTACATCACCCTGGGCGCCAGTCGTGTTGCCACCAGCCGGGAGTCGCTCAGGCGCCCAAGGCGGATCGCCAGATCGAAGCCTTCGTGGAACAGGTCGAGTTGACGGTTGGACAGCTCTATCTCCACGCGCAATTGCGGAAACTGCTCCATGAACCCGTTCACCAGCGGCACCACGAATCGCTCGCCGTAAGCCACCGCGCAGGTCATGCGCAGTAGACCCTTGGGCTCGGCAGATAGATCGCTCACCGCCCGCAAGGCTTCCTCGCGGGCATCCTGCAGGCGCCGGCAATGCTGCAGGAACGTCTGTCCCGCTTCGCTGAGCGTCACCTTGCGCGTGTTGCGGTAGAGCAGGCGCGTCTGCAGGCGCTCTTCCAGTCGCGCGACCTGGCGGCTGACGTGAGACGACGACACGCCCAGGCGCTCGGCGGCGGCGGTGAACTGACCGGTTTCGGCGACAGCAACGAATTCGTCCAGTCCTTCCCAGCGGTGCATATGGATTATCCCTGTATGGCAATAATGTTTTGATTATTGCCTGATTATTCCCTGAAAGGAGGTTTTCTACACTTCCAAGGCTTTGGGGCGCACTTTTCGTCGACCGCCCCGAATGTTCCCCGACAGGGCTCCGGCCCGTCCCGGTTTCTCGGCCGTCGCGCCGAACCCGTCCGCCCCAGGCGGGCGTTGTCGTTTCCTTCGTTCAGGAGTTTCCAGATGATCAAGTCCCGTGCTGCCGTTGCCTTCGCCCCCAACAAGCCGTTGGAAATCGTCGAAGTCGATGTGGCGCCGCCGCAGAAGGGTGAAGTCCTGGTGCGCATCGTCGCCACCGGCGTCTGCCACACCGACGCGTACACCCTGTCCGGCCAGGATTCCGAGGGCGTGTTCCCGTGCATCCTGGGTCATGAAGGTGGCGGTATCGTCGAAGCGGTGGGCGAGGGCGTGACTTCGCTGAAAGTGGGCGACCACGTGATCCCGCTGTACACCGCCGAATGCCGTGAGTGCAAATTCTGCAAATCCGGCAAGACCAACCTCTGCCAGGCTGTACGCGCCACCCAGGGCAAGGGCCTGATGCCCGACGGCACCAGCCGCTTCTCCTACAAGGGCGAGCCGATCTACCACTACATGGGCTGCTCGACCTTCTCCGAGTACACCGTGCTGCCGGAAATCTCCCTGGCGAAGATCCCCGAGGAAGCGCCGCTGGAGAAGGTCTGCCTGCTTGGTTGCGGCGTGACCACCGGCATTGGCGCCGTGCTCAATACCGCCAAGGTTGAGGAGGGCGCTACCGTCGCCATCTTCGGCCTGGGCGGCATTGGCCTGGCGGCGATCATCGGCGCGAAGATGGCCAAGGCCTCGCGCATCATCGCGGTGGACATCAATCCGGCGAAGTTCGACATCGCCAAGGAGTTGGGTGCGACCGACTTCGTCAATCCGAAGGACCACCAGAAGCCGATCCAGGAAGTGATTGTCGAAATGACCGACGGCGGCGTGGACTATTCCTTCGAATGCGTAGGCAACGTCCAGTTGATGCGTGCGGCGCTGGAGTGCTGCCACAAGGGCTGGGGCGAATCCACCATCATCGGCGTGGCCGGTGCCGGTCAGGAAATCAGCACCCGCCCGTTCCAGTTGGTCACCGGTCGTGTCTGGCGCGGTTCGGCCTTCGGCGGCGTGAAAGGCCGCACCGAGCTGCCGAGCTACGTGGAAAAGGCGCAGAAGGGCGAAATTCCGTTGGACACCTTCATCACCCACACCATGGGCCTGGAGAAGATCAACGAGGCCTTCGACCTGATGCATGAAGGCAAGAGCATCCGCTCGGTCATCCACTATTGATCGAATCGCCGGGCGCCTTGTGCGCCCGGTCTCACAGGAGGCTCCATGACGGATTCCATCGAACTGATCAGCAGCCAGAAGAGCTTTGGCGGCTGGCATCAACGCTATCGCCATCGCTCCGAGACGCTCGGCTGCGAGATGGTCTTTGCGGTCTACCTGCCACCGCAGGCCGAGCCCGAGGCGGGCCTGCCGGTGCTGTACTGGCTGTCCGGCCTGACCTGCACCGACGAGAACTTCATGCAGAAGGCCGGCGCCCAGCGCGTGGCCGCGGAACTCGGGATTGTGATCGTTGCGCCGGATACCAGCCCGCGTGGCCCGGAAGTCCCCGGCGATCCGGACGGCGCCTGGGATTTCGGCTTGGGGGCAGGGTTCTACGTCAATGCCACCCAGGAGCCCTGGGCGCGCCACTACCGGATGCACGATTACGTGGTGCAGGAGTTGCCGGCGCTGATCGAAGCGAATTTCCCGGTGTCCCGCAAACGCGGCATCAGCGGGCATTCCATGGGCGGCCACGGCGCGCTGGTCTGCGCCCTGCGCAATCCGGGGCGCTACCTGTCGCTGTCCGCCTTGGCACCCATTACCCACCCGAGCGATTGTCCCTGGGGACAGAAGGCGCTGGGTCGCTTCCTCGGCGAAGACCCAGCGGCGTGGCGCGAGTGGGACGCGGTGGAGTTGCTGGCCAACGCCGGCGAGCGCCTGCCGATGCTGGTGGACCAGGGCGATCGCGACGACTTCCTCGCCGTGCAACTCAAGCCCGAAGCGCTGCGCGAAGCCGCCGCTGCGGTCGGTCATCCGCTGGACCTGCGCCTGCAGCCCGGCTACGACCACAGCTACTACTTCATTGCGAGCTTCATCGAAGATCACCTGCGCCACCATGCCGCGGCGCTCTGCGGCTGACACCCTGAGCGCAGTGATCCGGTAGAATCGACGCCCTGACATCAACAGGGCGTTTTTTCATGCGTATCGGACATGGCTACGACGTGCACCGCTTCGGCGAGGGAGACTTCATCACCCTTGGCGGCGTGCGTATTCCCCACAAGTTCGGGCTCGTTGCCCACTCCGACGGCGACGTGCTGTTGCACGCGCTTTCCGATGCCTTGCTGGGCGCCTGCGCGCTGGGCGATATCGGCAAGCACTTCCCTGATACCGACCCGCAGTTCAAGGGCGCCGACAGCCGCGCGTTGCTGCGCCACGTGCTGTCGCTGGTGGAAGCCAAGGGCTGGAAAGTGGAAAACGTCGACACCACCATCATCGCCCAGGCGCCCAAGATGGCGCCGCACATCCAGAACATGCGCGAGACCATCGCCGCCGACCTGAAGGTCGAACTGGACCAGGTCAACGTCAAGGCCACAACCACCGAGAAACTCGGCTTCACCGGCCGTGAAGAGGGCATCGCGGTCCACGCCGTCGCTTTGCTGGGGCGCGCATGACCGAGTTGGAACTGCTGGGCCCGCGCGCCCACGGCGATGCTTGCGGGCAGGCTGTGCTCAAGGCGGTGGCCGAAGACTTCCAGGTCGACGAAGTGCTGGATATACCGCTCTCCGGCGATGGCGAGCATCTGTGGCTGTGGGTGGAGAAACGCGGCCTGAACACCGAGGAAGCGGCGCGCCGTCTCGCGCGTGCCGCCGGCGTCCCGGTGAAGATGATCAGCTATGCCGGTCTCAAGGACCGCCAGGCGCTGACCCGCCAGTGGTTCAGCCTGCACCTGCCGGGCAAGTCCGATCCGGACCTGGCTGCCGCCGAGGACGACACCCTGCGCATTCTCGAGCGCAACCGTCATCGCCGCAAACTGCAGCGTGGCGCACATTCGGCCAACGGCTTCACCTTGCGCCTGACCGAGCTGCAGGCAGATCGCGAGCAGCTCGAAGCGCGCCTGAAGGCCATCGTGACCCAGGGCGTACCGAATTACTTCGGCACCCAGCGCTTCGGCCATGGTGGCGGCAACGTCTTCGATGCCCGTGGCTTCGCCGAGCGCGGCAAGCTGCCGGAACATCGCAACATGCGCTCGCGCATGCTCTCGGCGGCGCGCAGCTATGTCTTCAACCAGGTGCTGGCTCGCCGAGTGGCCGAAGGTACCTGGAACGAGGCGCTGGTCGGCGACCTGCTGGCGTTCACCGACAGCCGCAGCTTCTTCCCCGCCGGCGAAGCGGAATGTTCCGACCCGCGTCTCGCCGAGCTCGACCTGCACCCCACCGGCCCCATGTGGGGCGAGGGTGATTCACCCGCGGCAAACCGTCCCGGAGATATCGAGCGCAGCGTGCAGCAAGCGGAGATGGCGCTTTGCCAGTGGCTTGCCAGTGCGGACATGGCGCACGAACGGCGCATTCTGCGCCTCCCCATCCCGGGCCTTACATGGCATTATCCCGCCCCTGACATTCTGCAACTGGAATTCGTCCTGCCGGCTGGCTGCTTCGCCACCGTGGTAGTGCGCGAGCTGATCGACCTCGTGCCGGCAGGGCAGACGGAAAGCCCATGCGCATATTGATTGCCAACGACGACGGGGTCACTGCACCCGGTATCGCCGCGCTTCACGACGCGCTGTCCGCTTATGCGGACTGCATCGTGATCGCCCCGGAAGCCGATCGTAGCGGAGCGAGTAGTTCGCTGACGCTGGATCGGCCGCTGCATCCCCATCGCCTGGGCAATGGTTTCATCAGCCTCAACGGCACCCCGACCGACTGCGTGCACCTGGGCCTCAACGGCCTGCTGGAAGAGGTGCCGGAGATGATCGTCTCGGGTATCAACCTGGGCGCCAACCTCGGCGATGACGTGCTCTACTCGGGCACCGTGGCAGCGGCCCTGGAAGGGCGTTTCCTGTCCCGCCCGGCCTTCGCCTTCTCGCTGTGTTCGCGTCTGACGGACAATCTGCCGGCCGCGATGCATTTCGCCCGCCTGCTGGTGGAGTCCCACGAGAAGCTCGATCTGCCGCCGCGCACCGTGCTCAACGTGAATATCCCCAACCTGCCGCTGGAGCGCATCAAGGGCATCCAGATGACCCGTCTGGGGCATCGCGCCCGCGCCAAGCCGCCGGTCAAGGTGGTCAACCCACGCGGCAAGGAAGGCTACTGGATCGCGGCCGCCGGCGATGCCGAAGACGGCGGCGAGGGCACCGATTTCCATGCCGTCATGCAAGGCTACGTGTCGATTACGCCGCTGCAGATGGACCGGACCTTCCGGGAGGCGTTCAATGTCCTTGGCGACTGGCTCGGAGGGCTCGACCATGGCCAATGAATTGTCCCGCCGCGGCGGCATCGGCATGACCTCCCAGCGCACCCGTGAGCGGTTGATCCAGCGGCTGTACGAGGAGGGCCTGTCCAACGCCCACGTGCTGGAAGTGATCCGCCGTACCCCACGCCATCTCTTCGTCGATGAAGCGCTGTCGCACCGCGCCTACGAAGACACCGCGCTGCCCATCGGGCACAACCAGACCATCTCGCAGCCCTTCATGGTGGCGCGGATGACCGAGTTGCTGCTGGCTGCTGGCCCGTTGGACAAGGTCCTGGAGATCGGCACCGGCTCCGGGTACCAGACCGCCGTGCTGTCGCAACTGGTGGAGCGGGTGTTCTCCGTCGAGCGCATCCAGGCCCTGCAGGACCGCGCCAAGGAGCGACTTGCGGAGCTAAACCTGAGAAATGTTGTCTTTCGTTGGGGCGATGGCTGGGAAGGCTGGCCCGCCCTGGCGCCTTACAACGGCATCATCGTCACCGCCGCTGCGGCCGAGGTTCCGCAGGCATTGCTGGACCAACTGGCGCCTGGGGGGCGGCTGGTGATTCCGGTCGGTGGTGGCGAGGTGCAGCAACTGATGCTGATCGTCCGCACCGAGGACGGTTTCCAGCGGCAGGTGCTGGACTCCGTGCGCTTTGTCCCACTGCTCAACGGTCCGCTAGGCTGAGAGCAGGCCGGTCAAGGCTGCGGTAACTGCCGGCCAGTGAGGCTGGACGTCAATTCATGGATAAGGGGGATGGGTGAGCTTGACAGCGACCCTGTGTCAACGGAACTGGATCAAGGGCCTGGGCCACGCTGTGGTGGCCATTGTCGTCTGCTCTCTGCTGGCGGCCTGTTCTTCGACTTCGCGCAGCACCACGACCGTGGTGGACCGCAACGCCCAGCAGAAGCCCGCCGTCACCAGTGGCCAGTACGTGGTGCGCCCCGGTGACACGCTGTACTCCATCGCCTTCCGCTATGGCTGGGACTGGAAAGCCCTGGCGGCGCGCAACAACATCTCCGCGCCTTACACCATTCGCCCAGGCCAGGCCATTCGCTTTGACGGTGGCTCGATGGCTGCACCGTCTGTCGCCAAAGGCGCTACGCCTGTCGCGCCAGTTGCTGTCAACAAACCGACATCTACCCCGGCAGCCGCCAGCAAACCGACCACGCCCGCCGTCACCGTACCGGCGCAACCGCCCGCCAGCGGCGGAACTCCGGCGGTAGCAGGGGGGGCTCCGGGAGGCTGGATCTGGCCAACCAACGGCACGCTTATTGGGCGTTTTGCATCAAACGGCAGTTTGAATAAAGGGATTGATATAGCCGGGCAATTGGGCCAGCCTGTCCTGGCTGCGTCTAATGGCACGGTGGTGTACGCCGGTAGTGGTTTGCGGGGCTACGGCGAACTCGTGATCATCAAGCACAGCGATACCTACGTAAGCGCCTACGGTCACAACCGCAGGTTGCTGGTGCGGGAAGGGCAACAGGTCAAGGTCGGGCAGAACATTGCCGAGATGGGCTCCACAGGGACTGACCGGGTGAAGCTGCACTTCGAGATTCGCCGCCAGGGTAAACCTGTAGATCCGCTGCAATACCTGCCAAGTCGTTGATGCTGGCTGTTCCCCTGCGTGGGTGAGCGGGCCTAGGTGTCCTAAGGATAAGGACGCACCTGGGCTTGTTGTCGAACTCAGCAAGGGATAACGACATGGCACTTAAAAAAGAAGGGCCGGAGTTTGACGTCGATGATGAAGTGCTTCTCCTGGAGCCCGGCATCATCCTCGAAGAGTCATTTGCCGAAGAGCAGGTATCGCTTCGAGTCACTCCTAAAGCCACCTCACTTTCCTCTCTCAAGCAACACAAGCACATCGACTACAGCCGCGCGCTCGACGCGACCCAGCTGTATCTGAATGAAATCGGTTTCTCGCCGCTTCTGACCCCGGAAGAAGAAGTCCACTTTGCGCGACTCGCGCAGAAGGGCGACCCGGCCGGCCGGCGACGGATGATCGAAAGCAACCTGCGTCTGGTGGTGAAGATCGCGCGACGGTACGTCAATCGCGGCCTTTCCCTGCTCGACCTGATCGAAGAGGGCAACCTCGGGCTGATCCGCGCGGTGGAGAAGTTCGACCCCGAGCGCGGCTTCCGCTTCTCCACCTACGCGACCTGGTGGATTCGTCAGACCATCGAACGGGCCATCATGAACCAGACCCGCACCATTCGATTGCCGATCCACGTGGTGAAGGAACTCAATGTCTACCTGCGGGCCGCTCGCGAGCTGACCCACAAGCTGGACCATGAGCCGTCGCCCGAGGAAATCGCCAACCTGCTCGAGAAGCCGGTGGAAGAGGTCAAGCGGATGCTCGGCCTGAACGAGCGGGTCACTTCAGTGGATGTTTCCCTCGGCCCGGATTCGGACAAGACCCTGCTCGATACCCTGACCGACGACCGCCCCACCGATCCCTGCGAACTGCTGCAGGACGACGACCTCAGCGAGAGCATCGACCTTTGGCTGTCGGAGTTGACCGACAAGCAGCGCGAGGTGGTGATTCGCCGCTTTGGCCTGCGCGGTCATGAAAGCAGCACGCTGGAAGAAGTCGGCCAGGAAATCGGCCTGACCCGCGAGCGGGTTCGGCAGATCCAGGTCGAGGCCCTCAAGCGTCTGCGCGAGATCCTCGAGAAGAACGGCCTGTCGAGCGACGCGCTGTTCCAGTAGCGGCCAGGTCGACAACGAAGAAGCCCGGATGATTCCGGGCTTTTTTATGCGCTGTGATGTAAGCATTCGCTTACATAGCGTGTGAGTGTTCAGCTTGAAGGACCGCCAGCTGTGACGCCTATTCTCCGTATCTTTTTGTTTTTAAATGGATTTTATCTTTGGCTTGGCTGCGAGGCAGGGCGGGTGCGCGGAAGTGCCCCAGTTGCTGAGTTCCGGCAGGCGGGTAATATCACTCCTGCGTACACGGAAAGGCGCAGGCCGGTAAGGATGTCGGTCAGGAATCCCGCGGGATGCGGTTCATCAGGATGATGAAAAAGGGAAGAAAGAGTGGGCGGGTTATCCCGCCCCTTTTTTTTGCCCGAAAAAAGTGATGCCCAGATACAGAAAGGCCCGCGCTGAGCGGGCCTTTCCTGTTTTGGTTGGAAGCGCTGATCAGCGCTCCAGGTACTGCATCTTGTTCGGCTTGCCGTCCCACTCTTCGGCGTCCGGCAGGGAATCCTTCTTCTCGGTGATGTTCGGCCATACATCGGCCAGATCCTTGTTCAGCTCGATGAACTCCTGCATGCCATCCGGGACCTCGTCCTCGGAGAAGATCGCCTGTGCCGGACATTCCGGTTCGCACAGGGCGCAGTCAATGCACTCATCCGGGTGGATGACCAGGAAGTTCGGGCCTTCGTAGAAGCAGTCCACCGGGCATACTTCCACGCAGTCGGTGTATTTGCACTTGATGCAGTTGTCGGTGACGACGAAGGTCATTTCTAATTTTCTCCTCAGGCGGGCGGCTAAGCGCGCGCGATTCTAGCAGCTTGTCCAGCGGTCCGTCAGACCCGCATCTTCCATGCATATAACAATTCGAGAGCTTGACGCGGCGTCAGGTCATCGGGGCTGACACGCATCAGCTCTTCGACGATCGGGTGCGGCAGGCTGGCAAACAGGTCGCTTTGCAGCGGCGCCGGGCTTTTCGGGTCGCTCGAGCGCGGCGCTTCGTGGGGCAGGCTGGTGGTTTCCAGGCGCGAAAGGTGTTCGCGGGCGCGCTGAATGACCGCACCCGGCACGCCGGCCAATTGTGCGACCGCCAGGCCGTAACTCTGGCTGGCGGGGCCAGGGAGTACATGGTGCAGGAAGACGATGCGTTCGTTGTGCTCGGTGGCGTTCAGATGCACGTTTGCTACCGCCGGTTCGCTTTCCGGCAGCACGGTCAGCTCGAAATAGTGGGTGGCGAACAGGGTGAAAGCTCGCAGTTTCGCCAGGTGTTCAGCCGCGGACCATGCCAGCGACAGGCCGTCGAAAGTGCTGGTGCCACGACCCACTTCGTCCATCAGCACCAGGCTGCGGTCGCTGGCGTTGTGGAGGATGTTCGCGGTTTCGCTCATTTCCACCATGAAGGTCGAGCGACCGCCGGCGAGGTCGTCGGAAGAGCCGATACGGGTGAAGATCCGGTCCACCAGCGACAGCTCGCAGCGCGCCGCGGGCACAAAGCTGCCAATGTGCGCTAGCAGCACGATCAGCGCCGTTTGCCGCATGTAGGTCGATTTACCGCCCATGTTCGGGCCGGTAATCACCAGCATGCGAGTGTCTTCATCGAGGTTCAGGTCGTTGGCGACGAACGGCGTATCCAGCACCTGCTCGACCACCGGATGACGGCCTTGCTCGATGAGGATGCCGGACTCTTCGACGAAGCGTGGGCGATTCAGGTCGAGGTTCAGCGCGCGCTCGGCAAGGTTGGACAGCACGTCCAGTTCGGCCAGGGCAGCGGCGGTATCCTGCAGCGGCGCCAATTGGCCGATCAGCAGTTCCAGCAGTTCCTCGTAGAGCTGCTTCTCGCGGGCCAGGGCGCGGCTCTGGGCCGACAGCGCCTTGTCTTCGAAGGCCTTCAGTTCCGGGGTGATGAAGCGCTCAGCACCTTTCAGGGTCTGGCGGCGGATGTAGTCAGCCGGAGCCTGTTCTGCCTGCACGCGGGGCAGTTCGATGTAGTAGCCGTGGATTCGGTTGTAGCCGACTTTCAGGTTTGGCAGGCCGGTGCGAGCCTTCTCGCGGGTTTCCAGGTCCATCAGGTACTGGCCGGCGTTCTCGCTGAGCATCTGCAACTCGTCCAGCTCGGCGTCGTAACCGCGGGCGATGACGCCGCCGTCACGGATCACTGCCGG
The DNA here is from genome assembly GCF_012971725.1 of Pseudomonas multiresinivorans. Classification (NCBI taxonomy): domain Bacteria; kingdom Pseudomonadati; phylum Pseudomonadota; class Gammaproteobacteria; order Pseudomonadales; family Pseudomonadaceae; genus Pseudomonas; species Pseudomonas multiresinivorans. Next base: position 5,364,480 of record NZ_CP048833.1, on the reverse strand, counting down.
CGGATTCTCGATCACTGCGCGGGCCAGCAAGTCGGCCAGTTCCGGGTAGGTGCGGATGCTGCTGGCCAGCTCACCTAGGTGCGGGGCTTCCAGCTCGGTCATGCCGTTCTGCAGATCCGGCAGTGCAGCGAGGGCATCGCGCAGGCGAGCGAGGTCGCGGGGGCGGGCATTGCGCAGGCCGATTCGGGCGAGGATACGTTCCACGTCACCGATTTCCTTCAGCTGCGGCTGGAGGATTTCGAAGCGATAGCGTTCCAGCAGACAGGCGATGGAGTCCTGACGGGCTTCGAGCACGGCGCGGTCACGCAACGGGCGGTTCAGCCAGCGGGTCAGCAGACGGCTGCCCATGGCGGTCTGGCAACGGTCGACCACCGATTGCAGGGTATTGTCGCGGCCGCCAGCCAGGTTGGTATCCAGTTCAAGGTTGCGGCGGCTGGCACCATCGAGGATCACGGTGTCGTCGATGCGCTCGTGGCGCAGGCTGCGCAGGTGCGGCAGGGCGGTGCGCTGGGTTTCCTTGGCGTAGGCCAGCAGGCAGCCGGCGGCGCCGATGGCCAGGGTCAGCTCCTGGCAGCCAAAGCCTTTGAGGTCCTGCACGCCGAACTGCTGGCACAGGCTCTTCTTTGCCGAGTCGCGATCGAAGTCCCATGGCGCACGACGGTGCGAGCCACGGCGCTTCTCCGCCGGCAGGCCTTGGGGCCAGTCGTCAGGGATCAGAAGTTCAGCGGGATTCAGACGTTCCAGTTCGGCCAGCAGGGTTTCCCAACCCTTTATTTCCTGGACGTTGAAGCGGCCGCTGGTGATGTCCAGCACGGCCAGGCCGAACAGGCGCTCGTCTCCCAGTACGGCGGCGATCAGGTTGTCGCGGCGTTCGTCGAGCAGCGCTTCGTCACTGACGGTGCCGGGGGTGAGTATGCGCACCACCTGGCGATCAACCGGGCCCTTGCTGGTGGCCGGGTCGCCGATCTGCTCGCAGATCACCACCGATTCTCCGAGCTTCACCAGCTTGGCCAGGTAGCCTTCGGCGGAATGGAAGGGGATGCCGGCCATGGGTATGGAGTTGCCGGCGGACTGGCCGCGTGCGGTCAGGGTGATGTCCAGCAGCTTGGCGGCCTTCTTGGCGTCCTCGTAGAACAGCTCATAGAAATCGCCCATGCGGTAGAACATCAGTTGGTCCGGGTGCTGATTCTTCAGCCTCCAGTACTGCTGCATCATCGGTGTGTGGGCGGAGAGGTCGCTCTGACTCATGGCTTCTGGCTGTCCGGCTTCAACATGCAAAAGCGCCTAGTGTACGGTATCCACCTGGCCTTCTTTAACCCCGGAGCGCACTGTGCCCGTTACCGATTCCTTTATTACCGATCTCTCCTCCCGATTGGGCGTGCGTCTTGCTGCCAACCAGTTGCGTGTCACTACCGCCGAATCCTGCACGGGGGGGGGATTGCCGAAGCGATCACACGTATCCCGGGTAGCTCGGCCTGGTTCGAGGTGGGGTACGTGACTTACTCCAACAGCCAGAAGACTCGTCAGCTGGATGTGCCGACAGAACTGTTCCCCAAGGTGGGAGCGGTGAGCCAGGAAGTTGTCGAGGCCATGGTGGCGGGCGCTCTGCCACGCAGCGGGGCGGATATTGCCGTGGCGGTCAGCGGTATTGCCGGGCCGGACGGCGGTTCTGCCGATAAGCCGGTGGGCACCGTCTGGCTGGCCTGGAGGAAAGGTGAACAGGTGTTCAGCGAACGCCGCCTGTATGCCGGTGATCGGGAAGCTGTACGCCGGCAGACCGTGGCGACCGCTCTGGAAGGGCTGTTGCGACTGGCGGACGGGGAAAATCCGATTCAGGGGTAGGCGAGCGGCTTGCCCTGTGGAATAATACTGGCTACTTATACAGTTGTTCGTGGCCGCCCGGCCGCCTGACTTCGCGAGGACTTCAATGGACGACAACAAGAAGCGCGCCCTGGCCGCGGCCCTGGGACAGATCGAACGCCAATTCGGCAAAGGCGCGGTCATGCGCATGGGCGACCATGAGCGCCAGGCGATCCCTGCCATCTCCACCGGCTCGCTGGGTCTGGACATTGCGCTGGGCATCGGCGGTCTGCCGCGCGGCCGTATCGTCGAGATCTACGGCCCGGAATCCTCGGGTAAGACCACGCTGACCCTGTCGGTCATCGCCCAGGCGCAGAAAGTTGGCGCCACCTGCGCCTTCGTCGACGCCGAACACGCCCTGGACCCGGACTACGCCGGCAAGCTGGGTGTCAACGTCGACGACCTGCTGGTTTCCCAGCCGGACACCGGCGAACAGGCGCTGGAAATTACCGACATGCTGGTGCGTTCCAACGCCGTTGACGTGATCATCGTCGACTCCGTGGCGGCTCTGGTACCCAAGGCCGAAATCGAAGGTGAGATGGGCGATCAGCACGTCGGCCTGCAGGCCCGCCTGATGTCCCAGGCGCTGCGCAAGATCACCGGCAACATCAAGAACGCCAACTGCCTGGTCATCTTCATCAACCAGATCCGCATGAAGATCGGCGTGATGTTCGGCAACCCGGAAACCACCACCGGTGGTAACGCGCTGAAGTTCTACTCCTCTGTTCGTCTCGACATCCGCCGGACCGGCGCGGTGAAGGAAGGCGACGAGGTGGTCGGCAGTGAAACCCGCGTCAAGGTCGTGAAGAACAAGGTCGCCCCGCCGTTCCGTCAGGCCGAGTTCCAGATCATGTACGGCCGTGGCATCTACCGCACCGGCGAGATCATCGACCTGGGCGTGCAGTTGGGCCTGATCGAGAAGTCCGGCGCCTGGTACAGCTACCAGGGCAGCAAGATCGGCCAGGGCAAGGCCAACGCCGCCAAGTTCCTGGAAGACAACACCGAGATCTGCACCACTCTCGACAAGGCCATCCGCGATCAACTGCTGACCAATCAAGCAGCGCCGACCAAGGCCGAGCTCGCTGCGGCAGAAGCCGAAGCGGAAGCTGAAGCCGACTATTAATAGGAATGACCACCGAGCTCGATAACCCCGTTGCGGTGCGGCGGGTCGCCATGGACCTCCTGGCACGTCGCGAGCACGGTCGGGCTGAGCTCTCGCGCAAGCTGCGGCAGCGCGGTGCGACGCAGGACCTGATTGACCCCGCCCTCGACCGTTTGGCCGAGGAGGGGTTGCTCAACGAGAGCCGTTACCTGGAAAGCTACATCGCCAGCCGTGCGCGGGCCGGTTACGGTCCGATGCGGATTCGCGAGGAGCTGTCGCAGCGCGGTTTGCCCCGTGGCGAGATTGACGGCGCGCTGAGTGAGTCCGGCGTCGACTGGGGCGAGAACCTGCGTGAGGTCTGGCGTCGGAAGTTCGCCCGGCTGCCGCAGGATGCCCGCGAGCGAGCCCAGCAAGGGCGCTTCCTGAGCTATCGGGGTTATTCGATGGAAGCCATCAGCCGGCTTCTGAGTGGTCGACGATCAGATGATTGAACGAACAAGACACCCAATTGGGTGCCTTGTTCGTTTCCTGTCTCTGAAAAATCGTTCTGGAAAATCAGCGCTCCCAGTTTTCCGGTTGGTTAATGAAGTTCAGCAGTTCCCGCAAACGCCCCTGGGCGCGGCCATTGAAGGCAAAGGCCAGGCGGGTGAGATGGGAGAATTCCGGCTCGTCCAGTTCCGACTCACTGTAGGGCTGCTGGTGAAATCCACCGCTCACGCACAGATTGCCGAATTCGCGCTCCAGCAATTGCAGGGCGCGCACGCTCAGCGGGTGGTTCAGGCGGATCACGAAGCGATCCTTGAGCCAGCGGCTGGAGTGGAAGTTGCTGTAGAACTGGGCGATTTCCTCGGCGGCTTCCTCGGCGCTGTGCACCAGCGTCATCAGGCTCATGTCGCTGGGCAGGATGTAGCCGTTGTCTTCGAGCTGCTCCTTGATGAACTCCAGGGCGTGATCCCAGTAATGCCCGCCTGGTTGGTCGAGAAGAACCACCGGTACCAGCGGACTCTTGCCGGTCTGGATCAGGGTCAGCACCTCCAGTGCTTCGTCCAGGGTGCCGAAGCCGCCAGGGCAGAGCACCAGGGCGTCGGCTTCCTTGACGAAGAACAGTTTGCGCAGGAAGAAGAAGTGGAACGACAGCAGGTTGCTGGTGCCGTCCACGATGCGGTTGGCGTGTTGCTCGAAGGGCAGGGTGATGTTGAAGCCGAGGCTGTTTTCCAGACCGGCACCTTCGTGGGCCGCGGCCATGATGCCGCCGCCGGCGCCGGTGATGACCATCAGGTCGTAGCGCGCGAGGGTTTCGCCCAGTTCGCGGGCCAGGGTGTAGACGGGATGGTCGGCCGGCGTGCGGGCCGAGCCGAATACGGTGACTTTGCGGCGCCGCTTGAACTGCTCCAGCGTGCTGAAGGCGTGCTCCATTTCGCGAAGTGTCTGCAGCATGATCTTGGCGTCCCAGCGATTGCGGTCGGCCTGGGCCATGCGGGCGACGGTAGTGAGCATTTCGCGGTACAGCGGCAGGTTCTGGCTGTCGCCGGGGGCGGCCAGTGCGGCAAGCTCCTCGATCTTCTGTGCGAGGTCGGTGCCGCTGGTCTGGAAGTGTCTGGAGAGGTAGTCGTCGGGCTCATAGGGCATGTTGATACTCCTTGTTCATCAACCCCTGATCGCCTGTCCATGGGCGGCGCCGGCCACGCAAGGTGACTTGGGCGGTAACGCAATGGCGCTTCGCCGCACGCACAGGGTTCAGCAGGAGGCCGGCCCAGTCTGGCACGCGGGCTGTGACAGTCGGTGAGGCCTCGATATCAGATGGCGATCCGGTCTCCGGGCTCCGGGATGTTGGCCGTCCAGTTCAGGCGATCCTGGAGTGCACCCTTGAGTACATCCATCTTTTCCCGCTCGCCATGTATCAGGTATAGCTCGGGTTTGTTCTCGAAGTGGCCAACCCACTGAATTAATTGTGATTGTCCCGCGTGTGCGGAGAATCCGCCGAGGGTGTGGATCTGCGCTTTCACGCTGATGCGCTGGCGCAGGATACGGACCGATTCGGCGCCGTCGACAATCGCACGTCCCAGCGTGCCCTTGGCCTGGAAGCCGGGGAAGACGATGTGGCATTCCTCGCGCCAGAGATTGTGCTTGAGGTGGTGGACGATGCGCCCGCCGGTGCACATGCCGCTACCGGCGATGATGATGGCGCCGCTCTTGATGCGGTTCAGCGCCATGGATTCGTCGGCGCTGCGGGTGGTGCGCAGGATCGGCAGCCACTCGCCCACCTTGGCGGTGCCGGTGCCGCGCATGTATTCGCGGTCGACATCGGCGATCTCGCCGATGTGCTGCAGGTAGATATTGTTGGCCTGGGCCGCCATCGGGCTGTCGAGGTAGACGACCTGCTGCGGCAGCCGGCCCTCCTGATAGAAGCGCCCGAGGTAGTAGATCAGGTCCTGGGTGCGGCCCACGGCGAAGGACGGGATCAGTACGTTGCCGCCCTCGTTCTGGGCACGCTGCAGGATGCCCGCAAGCTCCAGCAGGGTGTCGTTGGCGTCGCGGTGGTCGCGGTCGCCGTAGGTGGATTCCAGCAGCACCACATCAGCGCGGGTCAATGGCGTCGGCGTCCGCATCAGGGGGGAGCAGGTGCTGCCCAGGTCCCCGGAGAACACCAGACGGCGGGTCGAGCCGAACTCATGGATTTCCAGTTCGACGATGGCCGAGCCGAGGATGTGCCCGGCATTGTGGAAGGTCACGCGGATGCCGCGCGCCACGTCCACCGTGCTGCCATAGCTGACGCGGCGGCGCTGGTTCAGCGCGCGGGAAGCGTCTTCGACGGTGTACAGCGGCTTGACGGGTGGCTTGCCGAGGCGGGCGCGCCACTTGTTTTCCCACTCGGCGTCCTTCTCCTGGATGTGTGCCGAATCCATCAGCATCAGTTCCAGCAGGTCGCAGCAGGATTCGGTGGCGTAGATCGGCCCCTTGTAGCCTTCCTTTGCCAGGCGCGGCAGCAGGCCGCTGTGGTCCAGGTGGGCGTGGGACAGGACGACGGCGTCCAGCTCCTGCGGATCGAAGGGGAAGGGCGTGCGGTTGGTCGCCTCGTTGTCGCGGGTGCCCTTGTTGCCGCTGCGCCCCTGGCGCATCCCGCATTCGAGCAGCACGCGGACGCCGTCGCGGGTTTCCAGGAGGTAGCAGGAACCGGTGACTTCCTGAATTGCGCCGATGAAGGTGAGAAGCGCCATGTCGTCTCCTTGTCGGAATTCACTTTCAGCCTTGCTCGAATGGTCGGGACGGTCGTTGATACATGTCAGCGCCCGTCCGATCTCTGGAGACCTAGACTTTCCGGCATAACCAAGGGAGAGCCGACATGTCACAGATCCTGCCAAGCCCCGAGGAGCTTGCCGCCCATGCGGCAGCCGAGCCGGAATACGCCCGCTGGCTGCGAGGCCGTGGTCCGCTTCAGCATAGCGTGCAGACTCAGGCGGCGGTCTTTCGTGTCGCTCATCAATTGGTCCAGTACGGCCGGCAGCCGGATCTGGCCAGCGTCTACCGGCTGTTCGGCGCGCTGGATCGCCTGACCTGTGCCGGCCTCTGGCTGGTGGCGCACATGACTTACGCCAGGCGTGTCCGCCTCGATGGCGCGCCCTTGCAGGCCGAAGATTTCAAGGCACAGCCCGAAGGACATACAGGCGGCGCGCTGAACATGGTGCCAGCCTACGCCGGCTACCTTGCCCTGAATGCCCTGAGCGGCAGGACACGCGGCTGGCTGATGGGGCAAGGGCACTGCGTGGCCGCGATCGACGCGCTCAACGTGCTCACCGGCAACCTGCATCCGGAACAGGCCGCAGCCTACGGGAATGGCGAAGCCGGCCTGGATCGGCTGGTGCAGGATTTCTACAGCTATGCGCAGACGCCGGAAGGCAGGGTTGCCGCTGCTTTGGGCAGCCACGTCAATCCGCACACTGCCGGCGGCGTTGCCGAAGGTGGATACCTCGGTTTCGCCGAGTTGATGTATGCGCACATGCCGCTGCCGGGCGAGACCCTGGTGGCCTTCCTCTCCGACGGCGCTGCCGAGGAGCAGCGCGGTAGCGACTGGATTCCCCGCTGGTGGCGCGCCGAGGACTGCGGGACGGCCTTGCCGGTGATGATCGCCAATGGCCGTCGCATCGAGCAGCGTACTGATCTGGGCACCCACGAAGGGCTGGAAGGCTTCAAGCTTCATCTGCGCCGCTGCGGTTTCGATCCGATCAGCTTCGATGGCCGCGACCCGGCAGCTTTCGTCTGCGCCCTGTGGGAAATGGAAGAACGGTTGCAGCACCGCGTCGATGAGAAGGAGCGCGGCATCCTTCGCTACCCTTTGCCGATTCCCTACGGCATCGCTGAAACGACCAAGGGCTACGGGTTCTATGGCGCTGGCAGCAATGCCGCGCACAACCTGCCGCTACCGGGCAATCCCAGCGAAGATGCCGAGGCGCGCGACCTGTTCAACCAGCATGCGGCGCCGCTCTGGGTCGAGCCCGATGAGCTTGCCGAGGCTTGTCAGCTCTTCATCGCTTCGCGCAGCGGCCGAGTGCTGGAACGGGATAACCCGATCGCCGTGCGCCGGCCCATCGAACCTTCGATTCCCCCGCTGCATTACCGCAATGACGAATGCTCCCCCATGGCTGCTCTGGATCGCTTCTACATCGACCTGTGCGGCGCCAACCCGGACCTGCGCGCCCGTGTCGGCAACCCGGACGAATTGGCGAGCAATCGCCTGGGCGGCGTGCTCAAGGCGCTGCGGCACCGGGTGAGCGAGCCGGAAAGCGAACTGGAGGCCGTGGATGGCCGGATCATCACGGCGCTCAACGAGGAGGCGGTGGTTTCTGCCTGCCTGGCCAACCAGGGCGGACTGAACCTGGTGGCCAGCTACGAAGCCTTCTGCGTGAAGATGCTCGGTGCGGTGCGTCAGACGCTGATCTTCGCCCGCCAGCAGAAGGAAGCCGGACGCCCGGCGGGCTGGCTCGGCTGGCCGTTGGTGGCGACCTCGCATACCTGGGAAAACGGCAAGAACCAGCAATCCCACCAGGACACCACTTTCTGCGAGGCGCTGCTGGGCGAGATGAGCGACATGGTGCGGGTAGTTTTCCCGGCCGACCACAACAGCCTGTTGGCGCTGTTGCCGGACATCTACCGCAGCCGCGGGCAGTTGGCCTGCATCGTGGCGCCCAAGCGCGAGCGGCCATCGGTATTTACCCAGGCCCAGGCCGAGCAGCTGGCGCGAGATGGCGCAATCCTGCTGGACGAGCATCCCGGTGCCGAACCGCTGCTGCTGATCGCCAACGGCAGCTACCAGTTGGCCGAGATGCGCCGCGCTGCCTTGCGGCTGGAGGAGGCCGGCTATCCGTACCGACTGGTCTATCTGCAGGAGCCGGGGCGCTTCCGCGCGCCGCGCGACAATTGGGAGTTGCCGGCGCTGGCGGACGAATCCATCGCCATGCGGCTGTTCCCCGACCACTACGAGCGGCGTGTGCTGCTCACCCACATGCGCCCGGAGGTGGCGCGTGGGCACCTCTGGCCGATCCTGCCCGATGCGTTGAAGACGGCGGTGCTGGGGTATCGCAACCAGGGCGGAACGCTGGACGAAGCGGGCATGCTGTTCGCCAACCGTTGCAGCTGGGCCCATGTGCTGGCGGCCTGTGCACGACTGCTGGACGTCCCGCGCAGCGCCTTGCTTGCACCGGATGAGGCGGCAGCGGTGGCCGGCAAGGAAAGCCCCGCCGTCCTGCGCTGACCGGCGCTGGCGCAACCGCCACTCGGCGGTTGCGCGGGCTTCAGCGCTTGAGCGGCTTGATCAGGCCGTCGAGGCCGTCGATCTTCAGTTCCAGGGTCAGCTGCATCAGCCGGCCCAACTCGCCGGCCGGGAACTGGCCCTTCTTGTGGAACCACAGCAGGTACTCGTCCGGCAGGTCCACCAGCATGCGGCCCTGGTACTTGCCGAAGGGCATCGGCGTGCGCGCGATCTTCAGCAACATTTCCTTGTCGAGCATGCAGGCGGCTTATTTCTTCAGCTTGATCTTGCAGCTGCCGGCGTCGAAACGCTCGGTGGCGACCGGGGCGTTGGTCTTGTACTCGGTGAAGCTGTAAGTGAGGATCGCGCCTTCGGCCAGCAGTTGGCGGTAGGCGGTATTGCTGCAGACGCTGTCGCCCAGTTGGCTGCGCACGCTGTCCGGGTTCTCGCGCATGCGCTCGGCATGGCTGGCGCGCACGCTCAGGTGGTTGATCAACTGCGGACCTTCCACGGTATAGCCCTGGTCGAGGATGTCCTCGTTGATCGCGCGCGGGGTGCCTTCGCTGCTTTCCTTGGCGACCTTTTCCAGGGTCTGGGTCAGTTCGAAGTCCTTCTTCGACGCGGCGTGCGCGACGGGAAGAACGAGGCAGAGGGCGAGGGCGGTGAGGCGCAGCATGGGCATCTCCTGACAATGGTGCCGATTCGACCGTGGCGAGCCTTCCGGGTTCGCTGGTCATTACAGCCGCCTATTGTCCCCGAAAACGACCTCCCTGCCGAGATTCGATTGCCGCAGGCCGCTGGCCGGCCCGCAGGGTCGCCAAATTCGTCAAGGAAGGGAGCAGTTTTGCCGGCCGATCGACGGCCGGCCGTGCGAGGGGGCGGGCCATGGCTCTGGTACAATCGGCAGTCCGCAACCGTCGTCCCGTTCGAGCCTTCGATGTCCCGTCCGCTTTCTCTCATCCCGGTGGCCGCAGCATGAGCCACGCCGTCGCCCGCCTTCGCGATGAACGCCTGGCCCGCTGCATCAAGCCGTTCTTCGCCCGTGGCTCGCGCTCGCCGCGCTGCCCCGGCTGCCGCCTGCGGCCGAACTACTGCATGTGCAGCCTGCGGCCGCAGGTCGAGTCCAACTCGGCGATGTGTCTGGTGATGTTCGACACCGAGCCGCTCAAGCCCAGCAACACCGGTTGGCTGATCGCAGAAACCGTGCCCGAGACCTGGGCCTTCGGTTGGTCGCGCATCGAGGTCGACCCGGCGCTGCTGGCGCTGCTCGACGATCCGCAATGGCAGCCGTATGTGGTATTCCCCGGCGAGTTCGTCCAGCCCGAGCGCGTGGTGACCACGGTGGAGCCGCAGGGCGGCAAGCGCCCGCTGTTCATCCTGCTCGACGCCACGTGGAACGAGGCGCGCAAGATGTTCCGCAAGAGCCCTTACCTGGACCGCTTCCCGGTCCTGAGCATCACTCCTGATGCGCTGTCGCGCTACCGGCTGCGCCGCTCCAAGTTCGACGAGCACCTGTGCACCGCCGAAGTCGCCGCGCTTTGCCTCGGGCTGGCCGGTGACCGCCGCGCCGGCGATGCGCTGGACGCTTACCTGGATGTCTTCAGCGAGCGTTACCTGGGCTCCAAGCGTCAGCAGCCGCTGGACGAGCAGAGCCCGGCGCACCAGGCGCTGATGCCGTTTACCCAGCGCTGAATTCACCGACACGCTTTTCCAGGGTTACTCCGCTAATGGGGCGATCGTAGGAGCGGACTTCGTCCGCGATAGGGTGGGGCTGGCACCAACTGGTCGGTCGGAGCGGGGTTGAGTCGATCGCGGACAGAGTCCGCTCCTACGACAGTCGACACATACGTGCTTCGTGTGTAGGAGCGGGGGCGCTTCAGGCCGCCGTGGCCTCGGCTTTCTTCGGCCAAAGCTGCGCCACCAGCATGCCGGCCAGCATCAGCGCGCAGCCGAAATAGCCGCGCACATGCAGGGTTTCGTTTAGGAACAGTGCGCCGGCGATGGCGGCGAACACAGCTTCCAGCGAGAGGATGATCGCCGCGTGGGAGGCGATGGCGTGCTTCTGTGCGATGACCTGCAGGGTGAAGCCGGTGGCGACGCCGAACAGGCCGCCGTAGATCAGGGCAGGGGCGGCCTGGACGATGGCATCCCAGTGGATCTCTTCGAACACCACGGCCAGGATCATGCTCACCACCGCGCAGGTGACGAACTGCAGGAAGGCCAGGCGGATCGGGTCGTAGCGGCTGGCGAACAGGCCGACGAGCAGCACGTGGCCGCCCCAGACGAAGGCACCGGTCAGTTGCAGCCAGTCACCGGAGGCGACGTGGAAGCCCGGGCCGATGCTCAGCATGGCCATGCCGGTCACGGCCAGTGCGCAGCCCAGCCAGGTGCCCATGCCGGCGCGATGGCCGATCAGCAGGCCGAGCAGCGGCACGATGATCACGTACAGGCCGGTGATGAAGCCGGAGTTGGTCACGCTGGTGAACATCAGACCGACCTGTTGCAGGTTGATCCCCACGGTCAGCGCGGTACCGATGGCCAGGCCCGCCAGGACCAGGCCGCGGTTGAACGGCTGGGCGCCACGCTTGCTCGACCAGGCCAGCAGCGGCAGCAGTGCCACGGCGCCGAGGGTGAAGCGCAGGCCGGTATAGAGGAAGGGACCGATGGCATCCATCCCGAGGCGTTGCGCGACGAAGGAGACCCCCCAGATCATCGCGGTGAACAGCATCAGGAAATCGGCGCGCAGCGCATGGCTTTTCATCTTGTTCTCGTAACGGGCAGGAAAAAAAGCGGAACTCTGCCGTAACGCCGGGCCTTTGGAAAGGGGCGCGGCTTCTCGGCGGGCACACTGGCAGGGGCTTTGAGGCCACGCTGTATGTACCGTTGGGCGATGTATTCGCGGCGGACACCGGGGGTGGTCTTTGCGTACAATGCGACGAGCAGTGCTCTATCCGTGCTCCGACCTTTCCTGCGCAAGTCTGGCTGTTATCCACGGCAGTACTTCGACGCGGCCTTCAAGGAAAATTCATGGCTTCCTACGAGATCCTGATCGCTGACGATCACCCGCTGTTCCGCAGCGCCCTGCACCAGGCCCTGACCATCGGTCTTGGCCCCGAGGCGCGACTGTCGGAGGCCGCGAGTATCGCGGAGCTGGAGGCGCGCCTGAACGAGAAGGCCGACTGGGACCTGGTGCTGTTGGACCTGAACATGCCCGGCGCCTACGGCTTCTCCGGCCTGGTGCTGTTGCGCGGGCAGTACCCGCAGATTCCGGTGGTGATGGTCTCGGCCCAGGAAGATGCCGCCGTGGTACAGCGCTCCCGCGAATTCGGCGCCAGCGGCTTCATCCCCAAGTCCAGTGAACTGAGCGTGCTGCAGCAGGCCGTGCGCGCGGTGCTTGACGGTGACGTCTGGTGGCCGCCGCAGGTGGATGCCGTGACCGAGATGAGCGATGACGTGCGCGCCGCCAGCGCTGGCCTCGCCAGCCTGACCCCGCAACAGTTCCGCGTGTTGACCATGGTCTGCGAAGGCCTGCTGAACAAGCAGATCGCCTTCGAGCTGAGCGTCTCCGAAGCCACGGTGAAGGCTCACGTCACCGCGATCTTCCGCAAACTGAACGTGCGCACCCGCACCCAGGCGGCGCTGTTGCTGGCGCAGATGGAGTCGGTGCCGGGGGCCTGAACCCGTCACATTCCGGCTCAGGGGCCGTCACATTCTGTAATGGCCTTGACCCCTTTTTGACGATCGCTGGTATAGAGTGCCGCGACCTTTGCCTGTGAGATCCGCACGTGTCCGCTTCCCCCTTCAAGGGCCAGACCGGCCTGAAACGTATCTTCAATGCTGCTGGCTACTCCCTGGCCGGCTTCGCCGCTGCCTTCAAGGGTGAAGCGGCCTTCCGCCAACTGGTGCTGATCAACGTCATCCTGATCCCGCTGTCGTTCTTCTGCGATGTGACCCGTGGCGAGCGCGCGCTGATGATTGCGGTGTGCCTGCTGGCGCTGATCGTCGAGCTGCTCAACTCCGCCATCGAGGCGGTGGTGGACCGGGTTTCCCTGGAGCGCCATCCGCTGTCGAAGAACGCCAAGGACATGGGTAGCGCGGCCCAGTTCGTCGCGCTGACCATCATCACCGTGACCTGGGCGGGCATCCTGCTGGGTTGATCGCCTGTAAGCGAGCTTGCTCGCGAACCTGAAAGGCACGGTGTGTCCCGTTCGCGAGCAAGCTCGCTCCTACAAGTGCATTGGTGGTCCTGCAGCAGCGCTTGATCAGGGAATCATCGGCAGGACGATATCGTCGCTGCGCGTCACCCCGGCGGTTTCGCTGCGGCACAGTTCCAGGAACTCGCGCATGGTCGCGGTCTGGTATTTCTGCCGGTGCCAGATGAAGTAGAACTGCCGGCGCAGGTCCAGGTCAGGGGTTTCCACCGGGACCAGGCTGCCGCGGCGGAAGGCATCGCGCAGGGCCAGGCGTGAGATGCAGCCGATCCCCAGTCCCGATTCCACCGCGCGCTTGATCGCCTCGGTGTGTTCCAGCTCCAGCCGCACGTTCAGCGGTTCCACGTGGTGTCGCATGGCCTGGTCGAAGGTCAGCCGCGTGCCGGATCCCTGCTCCCGCAGAATCCACGCTTCTTCCGTCAGCCGCTCCAGGCTCGCGTGGCCTTCGCGGGCGAGTGGGTGCTGCGGTGCGCAGAACACCACCAGTTCGTCTTCCATCCAGGGCTGCACCTCGATATCCGGGTGCTGGCAGTCGCCTTCGATCAGCCCGAGGTCGAGTTCGTAATGCGCCACGCGCTGCACCACGTGGGCGGTGTTGTGCACGTGCAGGCGCACCCGGCAGTCCGGCTGGCGTTGCATGAAAGTGCCGATCAGCAGGGTCGCCAGATAGTTACCGATGGTCAGGGTGGCGCCCAGGTCCAGCGAGCCGAAGGCGCTCTTGCCGTTGAGCATGTTTTCGATCTCGCTGCCGCGGTCGAGCAGCGCCACCGCCTGGGGCAGCAACTGCCGGCCGAGGGCGTTGAGGGTCAGGCGCTTGCCGGAGCGATCGAACAACTTGCAGTCGAATTGCCGCTCCAGCTCGCCCAGGGCGGTACTGGTCGCCGACTGCGACATGGACAGCCCTGCAGCGGCGCGGGAGACGCTTTCCTGCTGGGCGACGGCGACGAAGACTTCGAGCTGGCGCAGGGTGAATTTCATGGATGATGGCTCCGAAAAGGCTGCGCGACATTTCGTCGCCCCGGTGCTGAAATGCCCGGAAGGTATCCTTTTGCGGCGACATGATGCGGCCTTATCTGCGTTTTGGATTAGCAATATCCAGATAATTTATTTTGCGGATATTGTCGCCGCCTATAAAATGTCGCGCAATTGCGCTACGTCCGGGATCTGCTGGGGTGCGCCACGTTTCTCCTAGGAGTCCTTGATGAGCAACCTGTACACCGAGCGCGTTCTCAGCGTGCACCACTGGAACGACACCCTCTTCAGCTTCAAGACCACCCGTAACCCGGGTCTGCGCTTCAAGACCGGTCAGTTCGTGATGATCGGCCTGGAAGTCAACGGTCGCCCGCTGATGCGCGCGTACAGCATCGCCAGCCCGAACTACGAAGAGCACCTGGAGTTCTTCAGCATCAAGGTCCCGGACGGTCCGCTGACTTCGCGTCTGCAGCACCTGAAGGAAGGCGACGAGCTGATGGTCAGCCGCAAGCCCACCGGCACCCTGGTGCTGGACGACCTCAAGCCCGGCAAGCACCTGTACCTGCTGAGCACCGGCACCGGCATGGCGCCGTTCCTGTCGGTGATCCAGGACCCGGAAGTCTACGAGCGCTTCGAGAAGGTCATCCTGGTCCACGGCGTGCGCTGGGTCAGCGAACTGGCCTACGCGGACTTCATCACCAAGGTCCTGCCGGAGCACGAGTACTTCGGCGACATGGTGAAAGAGAAGCTGATCTATTGCCCGCTGGTCACCCGTGAAGAGTTCCACAGCATGGGCCGCCAGACCGACCTGATGCGCAGCGGCAAGCTGTTCGCCGACATCGGCCTGCCGCCGATGAACCCGCAGGACGACCGCGCCATGATCTGCGGTAGCCCGAGCATGCTCGACGAGACCAGCGAAGTGCTGAACAGCTTCGGCCTGCAGATCTCCCCGCGCATGGGCGAGCCCGGCGACTACCTGATCGAGCGCGCCTTCGTCGAGAAGTAAGCAGCGTCCGACGGTTCGGTCGAAAGAACGCCGCGATTCCTTTGGGAGCGCGGCGTTTTTTTATGCCTGGATTTCTGCCCCAGACAAAAGCTCTTTGTAGGAGCGAGCTTGCTCGCGAACCTGCAAGGCACGGTGCATACCGGTTCGCGAGCAAGCTCGCTCCTACAGGTGCCTCACGCCAGGCGCTGCCCGGAAACTGCCGGGTGATACAACGGCTGCACCTTGTTCCCCGCCGGGTCCAGCAGGTGGAAGCTGCGCGCGCCGTCGCCATGGTCGAAGGGGCGGTCCAGCAGCGTCACACCGCGTGCCTTGAAGTATTGGTACCAGGCTTCCAGCTCTTCCACGCTGTCCACCACGAAACCATAGTGATCCATGGTCTGCAGGCCGTTGGCGGCACCGAAGCCGCGACCCAGCGAGAGGTTGTCGTTGCCACAGGTGAGGTACACCAGGTCCTCGTTGGCACGGTTCAGCACTTCCATGCCGAGCACATCGACATAGAAGCGCTCGCACTCTTCCAGGTTCGGCACCAGCAAGGCGAGGTGACGCAGGCCGTTGAGGCGGCCGGGGCGGGCAGGGAGATCGGACATGGACGCGGTTCCTTTTTTGTATACAATTTGATTTCAAATTTAAAACAAAAGGAACGCCCTGTGTACAGTCTGTTCATCAAGACCCGCGTGAAACCCGGTAGCGCCGAAGATTTCCTCCATGCCATCAAGGCCAATGCCGCCGCTTCCGTGTCCAGCGAACCCGGCTGCCTGGTCTTCGATGTGTCCCAGGATCGCCTCGATCCGGACGTGATCTACCTCTACGAGATCTACCGCGACGACGCGGCCTACGAGGCGCACACGCAGACCGCACACTTCCGCGACAGCCGCCCGCTGGTGGAACCGCTGATCATCGAGCAGGAGTGCTTCGAGAGCGACGTGATCGCCCTCAATCCGGTGGACTGAGGCGGGTTTCAGTCGGAGGCGCGCTGCACGTCCAACACGCAGATTTCGCCGTCGGCGGGGTAGTGCCAGTGCACGTCCAGATCCCACAGGCGCACGCCGTAGCGGCGCTCGGGCGGCGGCTTCTGGTAGGCCGGGCGCGGGTCCTGGGCGAGGCACTGCTCGATCAGCTCGCGCACCGGCTGGCCGAGGCGCAGGCCGTGTTCATTGGCCTGGCGCAGGGCTTCGTCGTTCCAGTGAACGGGAATTGGCGCAGGTGGTGCATCGGCGATCGCGTTGCGTGCGTCCGGCACGATGTCGGCGTAGGGCACGTACGGCTTGATGTCGATCACCGGCGTCCCATCGAGCAGGTCGATGCCGGATAGCCAGAGTCGGCCGGGCTCGACCTTTTCCAGTTTCACCACGGATTGGCCGAGGCCGTTGGGGCGGTGGGTGGCGCGGGTGGCGAAGACGCCCATCGACTGGTTGCCGCCCAGCCGCGGTGGGCGCACCTTCAGCCGTGGCTTGTCTTCCAGCGCCTGGTGGAAGAGGAAGATCAGCCAGACGTGGCTGACCTGCTCCAGGCCCTCTACCGCGTTGCCCGTGTCGAACGGCGGCAGCAGTTCCAGTACGCCGGTCGCGGCCGGAGCCAGTTGCGGCTGGCGCGGGATGGCGAACTTCTCCTTGAAGCAGGAGCGGACGTAGCCGATGGGCGAGAGGGTGTGGGACATGGCGGCAGAGGCTTTTTGCAGGGGCCGCCATGGTACCCGATTCCCCTCGCAGCGGGCTTCAGCCGAGGTGGAAGCCGCCGTCGATGGGGATGATGTTGCCGGTCATGTAGGCGCCGGCGGCGCTCGCCAGGCTGATGGCCAGGGCGGACATTTCCTCTTCGCGGCCCCAGCGGCGCATGGGGATGACGGCGGTGTCCTCGGCCATGGCCTGATCGTCGTTGGCGATGTGGCGGGTCATCTTGCTGGGGAAGCGGCCGGGGGCGATGACGTTGACGTTGATGTGGTCGCCCACCAGCTCACGGGCGAGCATGCGCGAGAGTTGGTGCAGCGCGGCCTTGCTCGGGCCGTAGGCATAGGCGTTCTCGCCGTGGGAGGTGACACCGGCCACCGAACCGATGTTGATCACCCGCGCCGGGCTCTGCGCGCTGCCGGCCTTCTTCAGCAGCGGCAGCAGTTGCTGGATGCAACTGAACACGGCGGTGACGTTGAGCTGCATGACCTTTTCCCAGCCAGCGGCCGGGTAGCTGTCCAGCGGCGCGCCCCAGGTGGTGCCGGCGTTGTTGACCAGGATATCCAGGTGGTCCAGGCGCTCGTTCAGCTCCAGGGCCAGGGCACGGGCGCCTTCCTCGGTGGCGAGGTTGGCCGGCAGGCCGATGCATTCGCCGTACTGCGACAGTTCGGCGGCGGTGTCGGCGCAGGCGACGCCGTCACGTGCGCAGATGATGACTCTGGCGCCGGCTTCGAGCAGGCCCTGGGCGATCATCCGGCCGATGCCGCGGGTACCTCCGGTGACTAGTGCGGTCTTGCCTGCGAGGGAAAAGTACGGGTGCATGAGCCTCTCCTGGCTGGTTTTTCGCCTCACCCTAGCGGGATGAGCGGGGCGCTCCGAGCACTATCCAATCGGGAAATGGCGGCGCATTACGCGGCGGCTGCATTTTCTTAACCTGCGCATAACCTTCGTTGCCCTAGTGTCCGCCGCACATTCGGTTGGTCGGGGGCCAGGTGATGCAGGGTTGGAGCAAGGATCGGAAGGCATTGGCGCTGCTATTGGGCGTCTCGGCGCTGCTGTTGCTGTTCGGGTTGGGCTGGCGCGAGGTCTGGGGCCCGGAAGTGCGCTGGGCGGATATCTCGCTGCAGATGCTGCAGTCAGGCGACTACTTCGATCCGTACCTGCGTGGGGCGCCGTACTACGACAAACCGCTGCTGTCCTACTGGCTGATCACCGCGCCGGCCAGCCTGTTCGGTCTCAATCACTGGACGCTGCGCCTCAGCACCGTGCTGGCCGGGCTGGGCAGCATCTGGCTCACCTGGTGGCTGGGCGAACGCCTGCTGCGCAAGGGCACGGGCGTGCTGGCCGGCTGGCTGCTGGCAACCACCTTCTACTTCCTGTTCTGGGCGCGGGTGGCGACGGCGGACATGCTCACGGTGTTCGGCGTGCTGGCGGCGCTGGCCTGGTACTGGCGTGACCCGGAAGACACGCGATTCAGGAGCTACCTGGGCTTCTTCCTGATCCTGTCGCTGACCTCGTTGTGCAAGGGGCTGATCGGCTTCGTCCTGCCGGGGCTGGTGCTGCTGCCGCATCTGCTCAGCGCGGGGCGCTGGCGCCGGCACCTGAACCTGCGTTTGCTGGCGGCGCTGGTAGTGGCCGGCGGCGTGTATGCGATTCCCTTCGTTCTGTCGCACTTCTACGGTCAGCCCAGCTACGGCGAGAGTGGCCTGGCGTTGGTGTTCCGCGAGAACGTGGTGCGCTTCTTCCAGCCCTTCGACCACGAGGGGCCGATCTATACCTACCTGCTTTACCTTCCCGCCTACACACTGCCCTGGGCGCCGTTATGGGTGCTTGGCCTGTGGTTCGCTGCGCGCCGTTGGAAGCAACTGGAGCCCAACGCGCGCTGGCTGGTCTGGGCGCTGGTGCTGCTGTTCGCGTTCTTCACTGCCAGCGGTGGCCGGCGCAGTTACTACGTGCTCCCGCTGGTGCCTTTCGCGCAATTGCTGGGTGCGTGGTGGGTGATCGAGTGGCGGCATGAACGCAAGCTGGCCGGGCTGGGGAGGGTCTGGCCGCGGGCGGTCGGCGCCGCAGCGGTGGCGATGCTGCTGGTGGTGGGCGTGGCGTACCCCTGGAGCAATGGCGGCGGCGGGGTTCCGCTCTTCGCCAGGGAGGTGCGTGCCGCCGCGGAGCAGACGGCGCCCTGGTCGCAGTGGCGGGTACTGGTCCTCGGCGATGACGACGCGCGCCTGCCGATCTATCTGCAGAAGCGCGGCGAACGGCAGGCCCATCCCTTCCTCTATATCCATTCCGACTATCCGCAGGGCGACAGTGCCGCCTTGTTCGCCTGGCTGCGCCAGCGCACTGGTGAGGACTGGGACCCGGCGCGCACCCTGATCATTTCCCAGGTGACCCATGAAGGTACGCAGCCGCTGAACTGGCTGACGGCGGATCACCGGCTGATCGAGTCCGGGCTCAACAATGGCCAGCGCCTGGGGCACGCGAAGAACAAGGAGGCGAGCCTGGCCTATCTGCCGATGGACAATCCGCTCAGCGCGAACGCAGCACCCGGCGCAGCAGAAGCAGGTAAGGCGGCAGATTGACTGCGGCCACGATGAGGCCGAGGACGACCTGGGTCGCCTCGGTCAGGCCGGCGGGGTAGATCAGCGGGATCAGGTAGTGCTCGATGAAGCCGCCGCTGTAGCCGTGATCGCCGGCCAGGGCGCGGAAGTGATTCTCCAGCGGTGTGAGTGGGCAATAGAGGTGGACGAATTCCACCGCCATGCCCCAGGCCGCCGCCGGCAGGTGCAACCACGCCAGGCGTGGCCAGCGCAGCACCAGCAGGCCGCCGAGCAGCACGAAGATGATGAAGCCCAGATGGAACAGGACAACGGCGTCGGCGGCCAGGCGATAGAGCATGTCGATCTCAGTGCTGCTGGCGCTGGGTCAGGCCCTTGAGGAAGTTGCGCAGCAACTGGTCGCCGCAGGGGCGGTAGTTGTTGTGGCCGGGTTTGCGGAACAGCGCGCCCAGTTCCGTTTTGGTGACGATGAAGCTGACGCTGTCGAGGATCGCGAGGATATCGTCGTCGCGCAGTTCGAAGGCCACGCGCAGCTTCTTCAGGGTGATGTTGTTGGTCAGCGGCAGTTCCACCGGCGGCAGCGGGCGCGATTCATCGCGGCCACGGCGATGCACGATCAGGCCGTCGAGGAAGTGCGCCAGCACGCGGTCACTGCAGGGTTTGAAGTCCGGCTCGTCGTCGCGGGCGAGGTAGGCGCCGACTTCCTCGGCACTGAGGTTGAAGCCGGCCAGCGCGGTGATCTCGGCGACCTGCGCATCGCGGATGTCCAGCAGGTAGCGCAGGCTGCGCAGTACGTCGTTGTTGGTCATGGGCTTTCCAATAGCAGAAATGAAAAGCCCCGCATCAGCGGGGCTTTTGCGGATCAGACCAGTTCGGCCCAGAGGTCGTACTCGTCGGCGTCGGTGATGCGTACGCGCACCTTGTCGCCCGGCTTCACATCGAAGGTGTCGATGTACACGGCGCCGTCGATTTCCGGGGCGTCGGCGTAGGAGCGGCCGACCGCGCCTTCGTCATCCACTTCGTCGATCAGCACTTCGATTTCCTTGCCGATCTTCAGCTGCAGGCGGGCGGCGGAAATGGCCTGCTGGTGCGCCATGAAGCGCTCCCAACGGTCCTGCTTGACGTCATCGGGGACGATTTCCAGGCCCAGGTCGTTGGCCGGGGCGCCTTCCACCGGGGAGTACTGGAAGCAGCCGACGCGGTCGAGCTGGGCTTCGGTCAGCCAGTCCAGCAGGTACTGGAAGTCTTCCTCGGTCTCGCCGGGGAAGCCGACGATGAAGGTGGAGCGGATGGTCAGCTCGGGGCAGATTTCGCGCCACTTCTTGATGCGCGCCAGGGTCTTGTCCTCGAAGGCAGGGCGCTTCATGGACTTGAGCACTTTCGGGCTGGCGTGCTGGAAGGGGATGTCTAGGTAGGGCAGCAGCTTGCCCTCGGCCATCAGCGGAATCACATCGTCGACGTTGGGGTACGGGTAGACGTAGTGCAGGCGCACCCACACGCCCATCGAGGAGAGCGCCTGGCACAGCTCCAGCATGCGGGTCTTCACCGGCTGGCCGTCCCAGAAGTCCATCTTGTACTTCAGGTCCACGCCGTAGGCGCTGGTGTCCTGGGAGATCACCAGCAGCTCTTTCACGCCGGCTTTCACCAGGCGCTGGGCTTCGCTGAGCACGTCGCCCACCGGGCGGCTGACCAGCTTGCCGCGCATGGACGGGATGATGCAGAAGCTGCAGCTGTGGTTGCAGCCTTCGGAAATCTTCAGGTAGGCGTAGTGACGCGGGGTCAGCTTGATACCCTGCGGCGGCACCAGGTCGATCAGCGGGTTGTGCTCGGCCTTGGGCGGGATCACCTCGTGGACGGCATTGACGACCTGCTCGTACTGCTGCGGGCCGGTCACGGCCAGCACGCTGGGGTGCACGTCACGGATGCTGTCTTCAGCGACGCCCATGCAGCCGGTGACGATCACCTTGCCATTCTCGGCGATGGCTTCGCCGATGGCGTCCAGGGATTCGGCCTTGGCGCTGTCGATGAAGCCGCAGGTGTTCACCACCACCACGTCTGCGTCCTGGTAGGTGGGGACGATTTCGTACCCCTCCATGCGCAGTTGGGTGAGGATGCGTTCGGAATCGACCGTGGCTTTAGGGCAACCAAGGCTTACGAACCCGACTTTGGGTGTGGCGGTGGACATGTGCGGCTAACCTCGAAGGGCGCGCTGGCGGCGCCTCTGATCAAAAAGTGCGCAATTCTAGCGGCGTCCCGCGCACTTGACCAGCCTCTCTGGGACAAGCTGTCGCACGCAGCGGGAGAGCCCCGATTGCCCGGTAATTGTAGGCAACAGGCTCTATAGTCATTCAGAACCTTCGCAGCCGGCTCTTGCATCGACGAAAGGGTCGGAGCAGGATGCGCCGAATTTTTTTGAGGAATCTTGTTACATGTCCGATGCAAGCGCCGGCACCGTTGAGCATGAACAGCCCCATTCCAGCTCCGCGATCGGCCTGATGGTCGGTGCCGTGGGCGTCTGCTACGGCGATATCGGTACCAGCCCGCTGTACACCCTGAAGGAAGTCTTCGTAGGCGGTTATGGTGTGCAGGCCAACCACGACGGCGTGCTGGGCGTGCTGTCGCTGATCTTCTGGTCGCTGATCTGGGTGGTGTCGATCAAGTACGTGATCTTCGTACTGCGCGCCGACAACCAGGGCGAGGGCGGGGTAATGGCGCTGTCCGCACTGGCCCGTCGCGCCGCTACCGGACGCCACAAGCTGCAGGCGATGGTGGTGATCGCCGGCCTGATCGGCGCGGCGCTCTTCTATGGCGATAGCATGATTACTCCGGCGATTTCGGTGCTTTCTGCGATCGAGGGCCTGGAAATCGCCTTCGACGGACTGGAACACTGGGTCGTGCCGCTCTCGCTGATCGTGCTGGTCGGCCTGTTCCTCATCCAGAAGCACGGCACCGCGCGCATCGGCATCCTCTTCGGCCCGGTGATGGTGGCCTGGTTCCTTGCGCTGGCGGCACTGGGTATCTATGGCGTGGCGCAGCAGCCGGAAGTGCTGAAGGCAATGAGCCCGGGCTGGGCGCTGAACTTCTTCATTTCGCATCCGGGCATCGGCGTGGCGATCCTCGGCGCCACCGTGCTGGCGCTGACCGGTGCCGAAGCGCTGTACGCGGACATGGGCCACTTCGGCCGCAAGCCCATCGCCCGCGCCTGGTTCGCCCTGGTGCTGCCGGCGTTGGTGCTCAACTATTTCGGCCAGGGCGCGACCATCCTGGTCAACGCCGAAGCCGCGCGTAACCCCTTCTACCTGACGGCGCCGAGCTGGGCGCTGGTGCCTCTGGTGGCGCTGTCCACCGCGGCGACCGTGATTGCATCCCAGGCGGTGATTTCCGGCGCATTCTCCCTGACCCGCCAGGCCATCCAGCTCGGCTATGTGCCGCGCATGGTGATCCAGCACACCTCCAGCCACGAGCAGGGGCAGATCTACATCGGCATGGTGAACTGGGCGCTGATGGTCGGCGTGGTGCTGCTGGTGCTGGGCTTCGAATCCTCCGCCGCACTGGCCTCGGCATACGGCGTCGCGGTGACCGGCACCATGCTGATGACCACGCTGCTGATGGGCGTGGTGATCTGGCTGATGTGGAAGTGGCCGCTGTGGCTGGCGATTCCGTTCTTCCTGATGATGCTGCTCGTCGATACCCTGTTCTTCGCCGCGAACCTGCCCAAGGTCGTCCAGGGTGGTGCCTTCCCGGTGATCGCCGGTATCGGCCTGTTCATCCTGATGACCACCTGGAAGCGCGGCCGCCAGCTGCTGGTGGACCGCCTCGACGAAGGCTCGCTGCCGCTGCCGCTGTTCATTTCCAGCATCCGCTCGCAGCCGCCGCACCGCGTGCAGGGCACCGCGGTGTTCCTTACCGCGCGTACCGACGCCGTGCCCCACGCGCTGTTGCACAACCTCCTGCACAACCAGGTGCTGCACGAGCAGGTCGTCCTGCTCACGGTGGTCAACGAAGACAGCCCGCGAGTTGCCCCGGACCGTCGATTCGAGGTGGACGCCTACGGCGAGGGCTTCTTCCGCGTGGTGCTGCACTTCGGCTTCATCGAGGACCCGGACATCCCGCAGGCGCTCAAGCTGTGCCACCTCAACGAGCTGGACTTCAGCCCGATGCGCACCACCTACTTCCTCAGCCGCGAGACTGTGATCCCGTCCAAGCTGATCGGCATGGCGCGCTGGCGCGAGGCGCTGTTCGCCTTCCTGCTGAAGAACGCCAACGGCAACCTGCGTTACTTCAACCTGCCGCTGAACCGGGTGATCGAACTGGGGACGCAGGTGGAAATCTGAGTGCCCGCCGCCCAGGAAAAACGCGCCGATTGGCGCGTTTTTCATGTTGGCCGTGGCATCGAGCGGAGATCAGCGCGCCAGCGCTTCCTCCGGTGATTCATGGCGGCGGTAGGGGAACACATCGATCACCTTCCCCGCGCGAATCTGCTCCTGCAATCCCTTCCAGTAGTCGGCGTCGAACAGGTTGCCGTGCAGCTTGGCGAATTGCCGGCGCAGCTTGAGGTCGACGAACAGGAAACGCGGGAACTCCTCCGGGAACACGTCCATCGGTCCCACCGAGTACCAGGGCTCGGAGGACAGCTCGTCCTCTTCGTAGCGCGCCGGCGGGATGTGGCGGAAGTGCACCTCGGTCAGGTAGCAGATCTCGTCGTAGTCGTAGAACACCACGCGGCCATGGCGGGTCACGCCGAAGTTCTTCAGCAGCATGTCGCCGGGGAAGATGTTCGCCGCCGCCAGTTGCTTGATCGCCAGCCCGTAGTCGTACAGCGCCTCGTGCACCTGGGCCTCGGTGGCATGTTCCAGGTAGATGTTCAGCGGGGTCATGCGGCGCTCCGTCCAGCAATGGCGGATCAGTACCACGTCGCCTTCCAGCACCACGGTGGAGGGCGCCACGTCCAGCAGCTCGGCCAGGCATTCGGGGTCGAACTTGCTCACCGGGAAGCGGAAGTCGGCGAATTGCTGGGTGTCGGCCAGGCGGCCGACGCGGTCGTGGTTCTTCACCAACTGGTACTTCTGGATCACCGTGGCGTGGTCCACGGTCTTGGCCGGGTTGAAGTTGTCCTTGATGATCTTGAACACCGTATTGAAGCCGGGCAGGGTGAAAACGCTCATCACCATGCCGCGCACGCCCGGGGCCATGACGAAGCGGTCGTCGGTGGCCGCCAGGTGGTTGATCAGCGCGCGGTAGAACTCGCTCTTGCCCTGCTTGTAGAAGCCGATGGAGGTGTACAGCTCGGCGATGTGCTTGCCCGGCAGCAGGCGCTTGAGGAAGGCGACCATCTCCGCCGGCACCGGCGCGTCGACCATGAAGTAGGAGCGGGTGAAGGAGAATATGATCGAGACCTCGGCCTCGTCGGTGATCACCGTGTCGAACTGGATGCCGCGCCCTTCGTGGTGGACCAGCGGGAACACCAGCGGCCATTGCTCCTCGGGGGTGAACAGGCGGCCCACCAGGTAGGCGCCCTTGTTGCGGTAGAACACCGAGCCGATCAGCTCGATGGTCAGGGTCGGGTCCTTGCACACCCAGTCTGGCAGGTTGGCGTGCAGCAGGTGATCCATGCGCTCGAGGTCGCGTTCGCGGTCGTCGTAGTCCACGGCGAACCGGTAGTCGTCGAAGATGCTCTCCAGCGCCTGGCGCAGCTTGCCGGCGGGGCGGTAGAGGCGCGTGTGCGGATCGCGGGAGTGGGCACGCAGCGCGGGCCGGGTGGTGTGGACAAACATCGTGCCGTCGCTGATGTTGTCGTGGCTGAACAGGCCGCAGAAGATCGAGTTGAACCAGGTTTCCGCCAGCTCGTCGTCCAGCCGCGGGTCGATCAGGGTGATGTAGGCGCTTTTGGCGATGGGCCAGCGCTCCACATCCACCAGGTCGATGCCGGCCATGGTGCGGGTCAGGCGCTCGACGGTCTCGGCGACCTTTTCCTCATACAGGTTGATGCGCTCGGCCGAGGCCTGCTGCGCTTCCTGCCAATGTGCCTGTTCGAAGCGCGCCGGCGCACCGGCGGTGATCCGGTGGAACTGCGCGCGGTAGTCGTCGAAGCCTTCGAGGATCAGGGTCGCGATCTCGGTCGCCGGCCAGTGCTGAGCCATGGGAGCGCCTCTGCAGAGTTCTTGTGCAGCGAGCTTAGCCACGGGCAACGGCGAGGGAAAGGACGAATTCTCCGGGTGATCGTGCAGCTTTCCCGGGCGTATCCCACGTATGCTGGTCGACCCGTTCTTTCTGGCAAGGAGCTGAATAAACGATGGACGGCATCCGCATCGAGCGTTGCACGGAGCAGCACATCAATGGCCTCGCGGCCCTCTACAACGACCCGGCCGTGTGTCGCCAGGTGCTGCAGATGCCGCATCAGGCGCCGGACCTCTGGCGCAAGCGACTGGTGCTGGATGACGAGCGGCGGGTAACGCTGATGGCGATGCACCAGGACCAGGTGATCGGCAGCGCGAGCATCGAACAGTTCCCGCGTGTGCGACGCAGCCATTGCGGCAGCATCGGCATGGGCGTGGCGGTTGCCTGGCAGGGGCGTGGCGTCGGCACGCGGTTGCTGGCGGAGTTGCTGGAGGTTGCGGACAACTGGATGGCCCTGCGCCGCGTCGAGCTGACCGTCTACACCGACAACGCTCCGGCCATCGCGCTGTACCGCAAGTTCGGTTTCGAAGTGGAAGGCCAATTGCGCGAGTACGCCATTCGCGACGGCATCTACGCCGACGTGCTGAGCATGGCGCGCCTGCGCGGAAGCTGACGGTGGACTTTGAAAGTCAGCTGTGGATGGATGTGATTTTCCACCAGCGTAGTCTGGTGGCTTACCTGCCCTGGAGCCGTTCGCGATGAACCCCGCCGCTCTACTGAACCTGCTCGCCCTGGCCGCCATCTGGGGTGCCAGCTTCCTGTTCATGCGCCAACTGGTGCCGGCCATCGGGGTGATGCCGACGGCGTTCTTCCGCGTGTTCCTGTCCGCCGTCGGGCTGGTGGTGATCCTGCTGGTAATGCGCACGCGCTGGGATTTTCGCGGCAAGTTCGGGCGCATCCTGCTCATCGGCGTGATCAGCTCGGGCATCCCGGTACTGATGTACAGCCTGGCAGCGCAGTTCCTGCCGGCCGGCTACTCGGCGATCTTCAACGCCACCACGCCGCTGATGGGCGTGCTGATCGGCTCGCTGTTCTTCGGCGAGGCGCTGACTGGCGCCAAGTCGCTGGGCGTGTTGCTGGGGCTGGCGGGCGTTGCGGTGCTGACCCGCGCCGGCCCGGTACCGTTCGATGCCGGGCTGCTCTGGGGGGCCGCCGCCTGCCTGGTGGCGACCACCTGCTACGGCTTCGCCGGCTTCATCACCAAGCGCTGGATCAACGACCAGGGCGGCCTGGACTTCGGCGTCTCGGCGCTGGGCAGCCAGACCGGCGCTACGCTGTGCCTGCTGCCGTTCTTCCTCGGCACCAGCCTGGACATGCCGCTGGCGCCGCTGCTGGAACCGAAAGTCCTGCTGGCCCTGGCCGGGTTGGGTTTTCTCTGCACGTCCTTCGCTTACGTCCTGTACTTCCGCCTGCTCGCCAGCATCGGCCCGCTGAAGACCATGACGGTGACTTTCCTGATCCCGCCCTTCGGCGTGTTCTGGGGCGTGCTGCTGCTGGATGAGTCGCTGTCCTGGGCGCACCTGCAGGGTGGCGTGCTGATCGCTGCGGCGCTGTGGCTGGTGCTGCGGCCGGCGCCGCAGCCGAAGGTGGAGGCGGCGGGGTGATTGGGTAGTGAGGGGCGGCGCTGAAAGTTCGGCGCAGCAGGTTCCCCTCACCCCAGCCCTGGCTGCGCGCCCCGCTCCGAAGGGAGAGGGAGCGGCCCTCTGCGAGTTGTACGCCCGAGTTCTTCCGGTGTTGGCAGGACCGCTCGGACCTT
Organism: Pseudomonas multiresinivorans; assembly: GCF_012971725.1. Lineage (NCBI taxonomy): Bacteria > Pseudomonadati > Pseudomonadota > Gammaproteobacteria > Pseudomonadales > Pseudomonadaceae > Pseudomonas > Pseudomonas multiresinivorans. The sequence continues at coordinate 5,337,428 of NZ_CP048833.1, read as the reverse complement.
CCAGGCGGCGCTGCACAGTCCCCTCTCCCTGAAGGGAGAGGGTTAGGGAGAGGGAGCAGGCTCCACGGTGGACTACCCGTTATCCACCACTTGTGCGTTTCCAGCTTCCCGCGCCGGAGCCGTCTTGCGAAACACCAGCATCAACCCCATCACGATCAGCCCCATGCCCAGCAGCCCGAGGGCAGACAGGCGATTGCCGAACACCGCGTAATCCATCAGCGCCGTGACGGCAGGCACCAGGTAGAACAGGCTGGTGACGTTGACCAGGTTGCCTGCGGCGATCATCCGGTAGAGCAGCACGGTAGCCAGCACCGAGACCATCAGCCCCATCCATAGCGCGCTGAGGATGAACGCAGCATTCCACTCCACGTGCAGCGGCTGGAAGGGCGCCACGGCGACGCACAGCGCCAGCCCGGCGATGTACTGCAGCGGCAGGGTGCCCAGCGGATTCTCGCGGATGTTCTTCTGCAGGATCGAGCCGCCGGTGATCGACAGCAGCGCCAGCAGGCAGCAGGCCAGCCCGGCGAAGGTCAGCCCGGACAGCCCGATGCTCTGGTAGACCACCATCACCAGCCCGGTCAGTCCGAGCGCCAGGCCACCCAGACGCGGCGCCGAATGCCGGCGTTCGAGCAGGAAGCTGGTCAGCATGGGCTGCACACCGAGTACGGTGGCGATCACGCCGGGGGTGACGTGCAGGTCCAGCGCCATCAGGTAGAAGATCGGGTAGATACCCAGCATCACCAGACCGGTGAGCACGGCATGGCGAACCTGCTTGCGTTCGCGCGGCCAGCGCAGACCGATCAAAGGCGAGAGGATGAGCAGTGCCAGCAGCGCGGTGCCGAAGCGGGCGATAAGGAACACCATTGGCGAGGCGTGGGCCAGGCCCCACTTGCTGATGATGGCGGCGCTGCTCCACAGCAGCACGAACAACGAGGTACTGGCCAGTCCGGCCAGGGAAGAACGAGTGAACGAAATCATGCAATGCACCTGTCGTCAGGCAGATCACGACCGGCCTGCTTAGGGCCGGACACATACCGGGAGCCGTGTCAGTTGAACGCGGAAAACCAGGCGGTGAAAAACGCGTGAGGCGTCAGAAGCTCACGCCGGGTGGCGGGTAGGCCGCACCGGGTGGCGGAGGCGACGCGACAGCGACGACAGGGGGAGGAGGGCAGGCCGCACCCGCGCCGCGTGCCGGGGAGGCTGCAGCGATGATTGCCGGATCGGGCAATGGGTATCGGGACATGGACGGCGAACCTGTTCAGTGGGGCAGCGAAGGCTGCGTGGGCTGACTATAGCTGCCTGAGCCACCGCTGGCGAGGCCTGTGCGAGTTGCGCGGCAATGCGCGATTCCTGCGACAGAAACTACCGCGCGGGCAGGATACTGGTGTGCTGGTGCTGGTGCTGGTGCTGGTGCTGGTGCTGGTGCTTTTTGTAGGAGCGAGCTTGCTCGCGAATGGCCCCGCGATGGAATCGGTTCGCGAGCAAGCTCGCTCCTACAAGGAGTTTGCCTCCTGCATCTCTCATGGGAGCGGGCTCCGTCTGCGAAATCCGGCCCGGTGCAATCGGCAGAAACGACAACGCGCGGCCGGGGCCGCGCGTTGTCAGGCAAGGGTGACGCTTACTTGCCGGTCTTGATGGTGTTCCAGGTACGGGTACGTACGCGGTCGATCTTCATCGGCATGGATTCGAGGGCGAACAGCTTGGCCATCTTGTCCTGCGGCGGGTAGATCGCCGGGTCGGCCTTGATCGCCTTGTCCACCAGCGGGTCGGCGGCCAGGTTGCCGTTGGCGTAGTGCACGTAGTTGCTGACGCCAGCCATCACTTCCGGGCGCAGCAGGTAGTTCATGAAGGCGTAGGCGGCTTTCTCATCCGGCGCGTCGTTCGGCATGGCGATCATGTCGAACCACAGCGGCGAGCCTTCCTTCGGGGTGGAGTACTGGATTTCCACGCCGTTCTTGGCTTCCTTGGCGCGGGTGGCGGCCTGCAGGATGTCGCCGGAGAAGCCGACGGCTACGCAGATCTCGCCGTTGGCCAGGTCGCTGACGTACTTGGAGGAGTGGAAGTAGCGGATGTACGGACGCACCTTGAGCAGCGCTTCCTCGGCCTTCTTGTAGTCATCCAGCTTCTGGCTGTGATGCGGCAGGCCCAGGTAGTTCAGGGTGATCGGCAGCAGTTCCGGGCCGTTGTCCAGCACCGCTACGCCACACTTGGCCAGCTTTTCCATGTACTCGGGCTTGAAGAAGATGTCCCAGGAATCGATCGGCGCGTTGTCGCCGAGGACTTCCTTGATCTTCGCCGGGTTGTAGCCGATGCCGGTGGTGCCCCACAGGTAGGGGAAGCCGTGCTCGTTGCCCGGGTCGTTCACTTCCAGCGCCTTCATCAGCACCGGGTTGAGGTTTTTCCAGTTCGGCAGCTGGCTCTTGTCCAGCTTCTTCAGCGCGCCGGCCTGGATCTGCTTGGCCATGAAGTGGTTCGACGGCACCACGATGTCGTAACCGGATTTGCCGGTCATCAGCTTGCCATCGAGGGTTTCGTTGCTGTCGTAGACGTCGTACGTCGCCTGGATGCCGGTTTCCTTGGTGAAGGTCGGCACGGTGTCCGGGGCGATGTAGTCGGACCAGTTGTAGATCTTGACGCTATCGGCCTGGGCGGCGCCGGCGGAGACAGCGAGGGAGAGTGCGAGGGTGGAGAGCAACGGGGCGGAAATTTTCATTCTTGTGTTCCTGACAACGGTGCGGAATGCCCGGCCCATCGGCTGGAGATGGGCGACGCTGTGTCGCGGGGCTGGGCAAGAATTAACCATTTTGCCGGAACATGGCGAGGGGCCATGGCTGCCTGCGGGTCCGCAGACAGCGCACGTGACCCAGGCCGCATCCGATCGGAACGGCCGGTAGGAAACCGCCCCAGACAGGGGCGGCAAGGGCTTACTGGACCAGTTCCTGGTCCTCGAACAGGCCGTCGAAGAGCATGCTGGAGAGGTAGCGTTCGCCGGAGTCCGGCAGCACCACCACGATGGTCTTGCCCTGCATGGTCGGCTCTTCGGCCAGCTTCACCGCCGCAGCCATCGCGGCGCCACTGGAGATGCCGCAGAGGATGCCTTCTTCCTGCATCAGCCGCAGGGCCATGCTCTTGGCGTCCTCGTCGGCGATGGTGGCGACGCGGTCGACCAGCGACAGGTCGAGGTTCTTCGGCACGAAGCCGGCGCCGATGCCCTGGATCTTGTGCGGGCTGGGCTTGATCTCCTCACCGGCCAGCGCCTGGCTGATCACCGGGGAGGCAACCGGTTCCACGGCCACCGAGAGGATCGGCTTGCCCTTGGTGTTCTTGATGAAGCGCGACACGCCGGTGATGGTCCCACCGGTGCCGACGCCGGCCACCAGCACGTCCACCGCGCCATCGGTATCGTTCCAGATTTCCGGGCCGGTGGTCTTTTCGTGGATCGCCGGGTTGGCCGGGTTGTCGAACTGCGCCGGCATGAAGTATTTCGCCGGGTCGCTGGCGAGGATTTCCTCGGCCTTGGCGATGGCGCCCTTCATGCCCTTGGCCGGTTCGGTCAGGACGATTTCCGCGCCCAGGGCCTTGAGCACCTTGCGGCGCTCCAGGCTCATGGAGGCGGGCATGGTCAGAATCATCTTGTAACCGCGCGCGGCGGCGACGAAGGCGAGGCCGATGCCGGTATTGCCGGAAGTCGGCTCGACGATGGTCATGCCCGACTTCAGGCGGCCGCTGGATTCGGCGTCCCAGATCATGTTGGCGCCGATCCGGCACTTCACCGAGTAACCGGGGTTGCGGCCTTCGATCTTGGCCAGGATGGTGACGCCGCGCGGGGCGATGCGGTTGATCTGGACCAGCGGCGTATTGCCGATGGACTGCGCGTTGTCGGCGTAGATGCGGCTCATGATGCGTTCCTTAGGTTGGAGCTGTGCAGACCCAGCAGCCTATGCCCGGCGGGCGTTCGCGTCCAGTCGGGGCGCCCGGCTCAGTCGGGCTGCGCATCGCTGAAGATGGCTTCGATCGGCAGGCCGAAGGCGCGGGCTATACGAAAGGCCAGCGGCAGGCTGGGGTCGAACTTGCCACTCTCGATGGCGATCACGCTCTGCCGCGAAACCCCCAGTCGCGTGGCGAGGTCCTGCTGGCTCCAGCCGTGCTCGGCGCGCAGCTCCTTGAGGCGATTGTGCATGGCTGCTCCTCAGCTCCTTCAGGCGAAGCGGCGGCGCAGCAGCACCACGGCGATACCGTAGGCGGCCCAGAACAGCGGGAACGCGAGGATCACCGGGAAGCGCGGCCACTCGGCGTACTGTTCGAGGAAGCCCCAGGCGCTGAACAGCCCGACCACCACGCCGCCGGCCAGCATCGCCGCGCGGGACAGGAGGAATCGCAGGAATTCGTCCGGCTCGCTGCGCAGGTAGCGGTCGAACACGTAGAGCATCGCCAGCAGCGGCAACGCCGGAGAGGCGGCGGCCAGGACGCGCAGGGCATACGGCAGCTTCTGCAGGTCCAGCCCCCAGCTGATCAGCGCCACCAGGGCGGAGTAGATGAACATGAGGGCGGCACAGGACAGGGTATAGCGGCGCAGGGCGGGATTCATCGCGGTCTCCTTGTGATGTAAAGCGAACTTAACATCGAGAATTCTGCGATGTAAAGTAAACTTGTCATTGTGGGCTAATCGCGATCAGTCACCCCCTGACCCGCCATTCAATGACTGAATGCCGCGTCTGCGTTCACACTCGCCTTGGGTGCGCGGTATAGTCGCAGCTTGTCCGACCACTCGCCCGGCCCGGCAGAACGCCCGGCCAGCTATCGTTCGAGGATTCACCGATGAAGTTCGAAGGCACCCAGTCCTACGTCGCCACCGACGACCTCAAGCTGGCGGTCAACGCCGCCATCACCCTGCAGCGCCCGCTGCTGGTGAAAGGCGAGCCGGGTACCGGCAAGACCATGCTCGCCGAGCAGCTGGCGGAATCCTTCGGCGCCAAGCTGATCACCTGGCACATCAAGTCCACCACCAAGGCCCACCAGGGCCTCTACGAGTACGACGCGGTCAGCCGCCTGCGTGACTCGCAGCTGGGCGTGGATAAGGTCCACGACGTGCGCAACTACATCAAGAAGGGCAAGCTCTGGGAGGCCTTCGAGGCCGAAGAGCGCGTGATCCTGCTGATCGACGAGATCGACAAGGCCGACATCGAATTCCCCAACGACCTGTTGCAGGAACTCGACAAGATGGAGTTCTACGTTTACGAGACCAACGAGACCATCAAGGCCAAGCAGCGCCCGATCATCATCATCACCTCGAATAACGAGAAGGAGCTGCCGGACGCCTTCCTGCGCCGTTGCTTCTTCCACTACATCGCTTTCCCCGATCGCGAGACCCTGCAGAAGATCGTCGACGTTCACTACCCGAAGATCAGCGGTACGCTGGTCAGCGAGGCACTGGACATCTTCTTCGACGTGCGCAAGGTGCCGGGCCTGAAGAAGAAGCCCTCCACCTCCGAGCTGGTGGACTGGCTGAAGCTGCTGATGGCCGACAACATCGGCGAAGCCGTGCTGCGCGAGCGCGACCCCACCAAGGCCATTCCGCCGCTGGCTGGCGCCCTGGTGAAGAACGAGCAGGATGTTCAATTGCTTGAGCGTCTTGCCTTCATGAGCCGCCGCGCTTCGCGCTGATCACCGAATCTGCTCTTTTGTTGTAGGAGCGAGCTTGCTCGCGAACCGTCCAGAGATTGAGCTGCCGGTTAATTTATTCGCGAGCAAGCTCGCTCCTACGAAGAGCACCTGCTTCATGAGAGGGTGCAGCCATGCTGCTCAACCTGTTCAACGAAATGCGCGCGGCCAAGGTGCCGGTGTCGGTGCGCGAGCTGCTCGACCTGATCGATGCGCTCAAGCACCGCGTCGTGTTTGCCGACATGGACGAGTTTTACTACCTCGCCCGCACCATCATGGTGAAGGACGAGCGCCATTTCGATAAGTTCGACCGGGCCTTCGGCGCCTACTTCAAGGGCCTGGAAAAGCTCGACGACCACCTCAAGGCGCTGATCCCCGAAGAGTGGCTGCGCAAGGAATTCGAGCGCCTGCTGACCGACGAGGAGCGCGCGCAGATCCAGTCCCTGGGTGGCCTGGACAAGCTCATCGAGGAGTTCAAGAAGCGCCTCGAAGAGCAGAAGGAGCGCCACGCCGGCGGCAACAAGTGGATCGGTACCGGCGGCACCAGCCCGTTCGGTTCCGGCGGCTTCAACCCCGAGGGCATCCGCGTCGGCGACGCCGGCAAGCGCCAGGGCAAGGCTGCCAAGGTCTGGGACCAGCGCGAGTACAAGAACCTCGACGACCAGGTCGAGCTGGGCACGCGCAACATCAAGATCGCCCTGCGCCGCCTGCGCAAGTTCGCCCGCGAGGGCGCGGCGGAAGAGCTGGACATCGACGGCACCATCGACCACACCGCGAAGGACGCCGGCCTGCTCAACATCCAGATGCGTCCCGAACGCCGCAACACCGTGAAGCTCCTGCTGCTGCTGGATATCGGCGGCTCGATGGACGCCCACGTGAAGGTCTGCGAGGAACTGTTCTCGGCCTGCAAGACCGAGTTCAAGCACCTCGAATACTTCTACTTCCACAACTTCATCTACGAGTCGGTGTGGAAGAACAACCTGCGCCGTTCCAGCGAGCGCACCGCCACCTTCGACCTGCTGCACAAGTACGGGCCGGACTACAAGGTGGTGTTCGTCGGCGACGCCGCCATGGCGCCGTACGAGATCACCCAGGCCGGCGGCAGCGTCGAGCACTGGAACGAGGAGGCCGGCTACGTCTGGATGCAGCGCTTCATGGAGAAGTACAAGAAGCTCATCTGGATCAACCCGTACCCCAAGGACACCTGGAACTACACCGCCTCCACCGGCCTCGTGCGCGAGCTGGTGAAGGAGCAGATGTTCCCGCTGACCCTGAGCGGCCTGGAAGAGGGTATGCGCTTCCTCTCCCGTGGTTGAGTTCTGCCGCGGTTGAGCTCGGAAACGGTGCGCCTGCACCGTTCCGATGTCCGCAAAGGTAACCCTGCCGCGGAGCCTCGAAAGTTCCGCATCGCGCTCGAGACCCGTAAGATGGGGATCGATCCGGCCACGCTGGGTGGCCGGCACGCAACTTGCCTGCTCCTGACCTGCCCCCGTGCTGGTAACACTGACGGGGGCGCCGTAGCGTCTACGATGGGCATCGAATGAATCCTCTGACCTTCTCCCGCTCCACCTGGCTCAACTCCCTGCATATGACCTCGCTGACCGTCGCGCTGATGGAGTCCGAGGGGCACAGTCGCGAGTCAATCCTCGAGGGCAGCGGCATCACCGGCGACGACCTGCTCGACCTGCGCCGGCTGGTCAGCCCCTGGCAGGAGCAGCAGGTCTTCGGCAATGTGCAGAACCTCGCCGGTGAACCGGCCCTCGGCCTGCGCCTGGGCGTGCGCACGCGGATCACCGCCTATGGTCTGCTCGGCTACGCGCTGATCTCCGCGCCGACCCTGGGCGAGGCGCTGCGAATCGGCCTGAGCTATCCGGTGTTGCTGGGCACCTACTTCCACCTCGCGCTGGAAGTGGACGGCGACATGGCCTGGCTGGTCGCCACCGGCTACGGAGAGGAGGAGGACATGCGCCCGTTCAACACCGAGCTGTGCCTGGGCTCGCTGAAAGTGGCCTGCGCGGACCTGCTCGGTCAGCCGTTGCCGCTAGTGCGTGCTGAGTTCGACTACGAAGGTCCGGTCGATCGCCGCGCGGCCTACGCCACGTTGTTTGGCTGCCAGTTGAGTTTCAACTGCTCGCGCAGCGCCATCGGTTTCCCCGCCAGTTGGCTGGACATGCGCCTGCCACTGGCTGATGCCGTGACGCACCGCGAGATGCTGGAGCAGTGCCGACGCCAGAACATCGACCTGGCCGCCCGCCGCGCCTGGCTGGACAAGGTCCGCGCGATCCTCGGCGAACGCCTGCAGGAGCCGCCGGGCCTGGAAGAACTGGCGCGTCGCCTGAACTGCTCCTCGCGCAGCCTGCGCCGCCACCTGCAGCAACAGCAGACCAGCTACCAGCAATTGCTCGACGAGTTGCGCTTCGCCCGCGCCAAGGAACTGCTGCAGGACGGCGACATGCCGATCTACCGCATCGCCGAGGAGCTCGGCTTCAGCGAGACCGCCAGCCTGCGCCATGCCTTCCAGCGCTGGAGTGGCCAGCCGCCGAGCCACTTCCGCGCATAAACAGCCGTGGGTGAAATCCGGACGCGCTTGTCTCAGATCAAGGAGCAGGCCGGTCCGACAGGAATAGCCTTCAGGAATCCCACAAGGAAACCTCCGAGGGCCTGACCATGGCCAAGAAATTCCCGCTCAACCCGCCGCACCCCGAGCGCATCTGCTGGGGCTGCGACCGTTATTGCCCGGCGACCAACCTGGCCTGCGGCAATGGCGCGGACCGCACCATGCATCCGGCCGAGATGCTCGGCGATGACTGGTATCTGTTCGGTGATTGGGGGATCGAGGCGCCGAACACGATTTCTGTGGTGCAGTTGGAGTCTTCCAGCTAGCGCACACCTGCGCCGTTGCGGCGCCGGCCATGAAAAAGCGCGCATTCCCTCCCCGGAATGCGCGCTTTTTCGTCATCAGCCCTTGGCGGGCGTGATGCCGTAGATCTTCTGGAAGCGCGCGATCAGACCGACCGGCTTCTTCTCTTCCTTCTGCATCAGGTACACCACGCGCTCGCCGTTGGGGCCGCTGGCGATTTCGGTGTGGCGGAAGATCGGTTCGCCCAGGCCGTTCATGTCGACCATGTCGCCGTAGCGCTGGGCCACGTAGATCACGCCTTCCTGGCGGATTTCGCCATAGAAGCCGGCGGCCGGCGGTAGGCTCTGCTTGTAGAACTGGTAGGACGCGACCTTCTTCGCGTCCTTGTCCTTGTCTTCGGCGCGGACGACCAGGACGACGTTCTGGCCGAACTTGTCCTTCTCGCCCACTTCCTTGGTGTAGGTGGTCTTGCCGGTCACGATGTAGTCGCGGTAGACGGCGGCGTCATCGAACAAGTACAGGGTCTCGTCGGTACGCACCAGGTACCAGTCGTCGTTGTTGGGCGTGGTTTCCTTGCTGACTACCGGAGCCTGGGCGGCGCAGCCAGCGAGGGCGGCGACGAGCAGAGCGAGGGATGCAGCTTTGTTGGCTTTGTTGTTGAACATCTCGGGGGCTTCCCTGGGTTGAAAGCCTGCGAGTTTCAATGGGCCACATAACGGATTGATGACGGGCAAATGACGAATTGTTTCGAAGTTGCAGCGCCCGGATCACGGGCGCTGCAGGCAATTTCCCGGCGATTCAGGGGCGCGCTTCGAGGATCAGGTTGAACGGCGTTTCGGCCGCCCGGCGGAAGCGGCTGAAGCCGGCTTCCTCGAACACCTTGCGCAGACGTGCCTCGCCGGCCTGGGCACCCAGCCCCAGGCCGACTTCCTGTGACAGCGAGTTGGGCGTGCAGATGAAGGTGGAGGCGGCATAGAACAACCGACCAACCGGGTTCTGGTTGTCGTCCAGTTGGTCATTGGCGAACGGCTCCACCAGCAGCACGGTGCCGTCGGGCTTGAGTGCCTGGCGCGCGTGCTGCGCGGCGCCCACCGGGTCGCCCATGTCGTGCAGGCAGTCGAAGAAGCAGATCAGGTCGTAGTCGTTGCCGGGGTAGTCCTTGGCGCTGGCCCGCTGGAAGCTGGCGCGCTCGGCGACGGCCGCCTGTTCGGCACGCCGGTTGGCCACCTCGATGGACGGCTGGTGGTAGTCAAAGCCGACGAAGTTCGAGGAGGGGTAGGCCTGGGCCATGACGATGGTCGAGGCGCCGTGGCCGCAGCCGACGTCGGCAACCTTCGCGCCATTGCCGAGCTTGCCGACCACGTCTTCCAGCGCCGGCAGCCACTCGGCGACCAGGTGCGCGCGATAGCCGGGGCGGAAGAACTTCTCGGTGCCGGAGAACATGCAGGGATGGTGATCGCCCCAGGCCAGGGCGCCATCGCCGCGCATGGCGGCGACCAGCTTGTCCTTGTCGTGGTACAGCGCAGCGACCACGGAGGCGCCGCCGGCGACATAGACCGGCGAGTCCTCGATGGCCAGGGCCATGGCCTGTTCTTCCGGCAGGCGGAAATTGCCGTCCCGATGCTCCATGTAGCCGGAGGCGGCGTGGGCGCTCAGCCATTCGCGCAGCAGGCGGGCATTGCAGCCGGTGCGTTCGGCCAATTGCTCCGGAGTCACGGCCATGCCGTCCGCCATGGCTTTGTACAGGCCAAGTTCTTCGCCAAGAATGATGTTGGCGAGCATGGCCGCGCCACCCATGTCGGTGACCAGTTTGCCCATGAATTCGTTGAGTCTGGCTTCGTCCATTGCGCTGTCTCCCGTGCGGGGCCGCCGGAGAGAGTCCCCGGTGGAGGCTGATGGAGAGGGCGGCACGGGGAATGACCGGGTGCCGCAACGGGCGCGGGCCAACGGCGGGCACGGAGCGCTGCGGGCGCAACGGTGGCTCCCGGGCGGGACTGTCGCGCTCGGATCGGCGAGGGGCGGCAGCGTCGGCTGCACGCCCCGGCGAGTGTGATCCTTGAGTCTACGACGGCGTGGTGGGGCCGGTACCGGGACCGACTGGCGGTGCGACGGGCTCCTGCGCTGGTCCCTCGGGCTCCTGCGCAATGCGTGACATCTGCGGGCGCTGGAGGATCAGGTTCTGCGCCACGGTGAGGTTGATGCCGGCTTCGCGCAGGCCGCTGAAAATGGTGAACAGCAGGTCGCTCTTGGTGCCGTACACCGCCCGTGGGCTGCTGACGTTGCCGGAGGCGGCCAAGGTCAGGCCGGTGGCGCTGAGGTCCTTGAAGGTCACCGAGGGCGCTGGCGTCTCGACGATGTTCTCGTGCTCGGTGTAGGCCTTGAGCATCAGCTCGCGGACCTTCTGCACGTCGGTATCCAACGGCAGGGTCAGGTTGATGCCGACCACGCCCAGGGCGCTGCCCATGGTCACGTTGCGCACGTTCTGCGAGATGAACTGGGAGTTGGGGACGATGACGGTGGACTGGTCGGACATCTGGATTTCCGTGGCGCGCACGTTGATGCGGCGGATGTCGCCCTCGACGCCGCCGGTCAGGCTGACCCAGTCGCCCACCTTCACCGGGCGCTCGGTGAGCAGGATCAGGCCGGAGATGAAGTTCTGCACGATGGCCTGCAGGCCGAAACCGATACCCACCGACAGGGCGCTGACCACCCAGGTCAGGCTGGTGAGGTTGATGCGCAGCGCCGAGAGCACCAGCAGCACCAGGATGACCATGCCGATGTAGCCCACCAGGGTCACCAGCGAGGCGCGCATGCCCACGTCCATGCTGGTTTCCGGCAGCAGTTCCTCGGCCAGCCAGCGCTTGAGCAGGCGCAGACCGAACAGCCCGGCAGCCAGGGTGCCCAGCGCCAGCAGGATGTCCTGCGGGACGATGTTCAGCCGGCCCAGGGACTGGCCGCTTTCCACCAGCCGTACCAGGCCCTGAAGCAGCTCGCCTGGGCTGGTGCCGGTGGTGGAGAAGGCGATCAGTACCGTCGATAACACCAGCAGCGTGCGCCCGGCACCGGTCAGCAGGGTGGCGAACTGCGCCTGGTGGCGCGGGTCGACGCCAAGGTTCTCGGCCAACCGCGCGCCGATCTTCTGCCTGGGCGAGAGCAGCGCTTCGCAGAGGTCGACGAACAGGGTCGTGAGCAGGTAGCCCGTGGCACAGACGACGCTGGCCCAGAGCAGCTTGCCGGCGAGGAAGTAGGCCAGCGAGAGGTAGCCGCTGACCAGTGCCAGGACGATCAGCAGGACGATGATCATCATCGCCAGCACAATGATTCCGGCCAGCGCCGATGTCTCGTGGCCCTCGGTTTCACGCCGCGCGCGCCGGTAACGGTACAGCGCGATGGAGAACAGCACGGCGGTAGCGATGGCAGTGATGGCATTCACCGCAACGGTCAATGCCAGGCTGGCGCCGCTGACGCTGTTCAGGCGCTCCTGGGTGCCGAGCACCAGCAGCAGCCAGGCCATCAGCCAGGGGAAGGGGGAGAGGGCGTCGGCCACCGGGTCGGGGAGGTCAGGCAGGCGCCAGGACGGTCGCTGCACCGCGAGCAGGGCGCGGCCCAGGCCGGCGGTGAAGGTGCAGAAGATCACCAGGGTCAGCAACTGATCGCCCAGGTTGGTCATGGTGCCATTGAGCTGTTCGTGCCAGTCCAGCCCTTCGCGGATCAGCGCGGCGGCGCCGCCCAGGGTGACGATGGTGGCAAGGCTGACCGCCACGGCAAGGGCGCTGCGGCGCAGGCGGCCCACGGGAATCCAGCGGATCATTGCCTTGGTCAGCAACTGTTCCAGCAGGCGCCGGCCGGGGATCCACAGCAGCGCGCCGACGATCAGGCAGGCGATGAAGGGCCAGCGGTGTTCCGGTTGCCAGGTCAGTGCGAAGGCATCGCCGATCTGCCCGCGAATCGCTTGCAGGCGGGAGAGGTCGTCGTCGGTGGGGCGGATCAGGCTGGACCAGAAGCGCGGGCTCAGCGGCGGCGGGTAGCGCGTGGCGATCTGCGAGTTGAACTGGCTGCGCCGCAGGTTGACGATCTGCGCGGCGAGGTCCTGGGCGTTCTTGTCCAGCTGGTTGGCGCGGTCCTGGCGCTTCTGCTGCAGCTTCTGGTCGGCCAGCAGGTCATTGCGCTGGCTGGTCAGGCTGCTGGCTTCGTTGGGCGTCTCCGGGCCGAGGACCTTGAGCTGGTCTTCGGTGCGCGCCAGTTGCGTGGTGATGTCCGCGGCGCTCTGTTCCGCGCGGGCCTGCACGCCCAGCGCCGCCTGGCGCAGGTTCGACAGCAGGCCGTCGTCGCTGTCGGCGGAGACGCGCTGGCGAATCAGTTCGAGGCGATCGCTCAACTGATCAAGGCTGGCGTCCTCGGGCAGGTCGGGCAGTACGATGGTGTCGCCGGCCTGGACGTCGGTCGGCTCGTCGGCCAGCACGGCGCCTGCTCCGGCCAGCGACAAGGTGAGCATCAGCAGCACGCGGCTGCAGGCACGCACGAAGGTTTCCCGCATCTTCCCCCATCCTGTGGTCATAACGCTTGTCGGTGTTCGACCGGCCAATAGCCGGGACAATTCCCTGGAGCATAGCGCCGCAATGACTGGCCTTTGCGGGGCGAATCCGGATAATCAACGTATACAGATGGTTAAGGGTCAGAAATTCTGGCCATATCGATCCCCTTTTGGCCGCTCCCGCTGTTTTGCGTAGCGCGGTCGCTGGGCAGAATTCCCGCCACCGGACAACAAGAATCCTTCAGAGGGTACTCCCATGCTTACCGTGTACAGCGATGATCACCGCCTGCATTTCGGCCAGTCCGAACTGGTCGACGGCAAACTCCAGCCCTGCTTCGAGATGCCCAGCCGCGCGGACACCGTGCTGGCCCGCGTGAAATCGCAGAACCTGGGCGAGATCATCGAGCCCAAGGACTTCGGCCTGGAGCCGATCCTGCGCGCGCACAACACCCGTTACGTCGAATTCCTCAAGGGCGCCTGGGCGCGCTGGGCGGCAGAAGGTCACACCGGCGACCTGGTCTCCACCACCTTCCCGGGGCGCCGCCTGCTCCGTGACGGTCCGATCCCGACCGCGCTGATGGGCGAAGTAGGGCACTACAGCTTCGACACCGAGGCGCCGATCACCGCCGGCACCTGGCAGGCCGTGTACAGCTCGGCCCAGGTTGCGCTGACCGCCCAGGACCACATGCGCCAGGGTGCCAACACCGCTTTCGCTCTGTGCCGTCCGCCGGGTCACCACGCCGGTAGCGACTTCATGGGCGGCTACTGCTTCCTGAACAACGCCGCTATCGTCAGCCAGGCGTTCCTTGACCAGGGTGCCAAGCGCGTGGCCATCCTCGACGTCGACTACCACCACGGCAACGGCACCCAGGACATCTTCTACCGCCGTAACGACGTGCTGTTTGCCTCGATCCATGGCGACCCGTTGGTGGAGTACCCGTATTTCCTCGGCCACGCCAACGAGCACGGCGAAGGCGCCGGCGAAGGCTACAACCACAACTACCCGCTGCCGCACGGCACCGGCTGGGATGGCTGGTTCGCCGCGCTGGACGATGCGTGCCGCAAGATCGCCGACTACGCGCCAGACGCGGTGGTTGTATCGCTGGGCGTGGATACGTATAAGGACGACCCGATTTCCGAGTTCAAGCTGGACAGCCCGGACTACCTGAAGATGGGCGAGCGCATCGCCGCACTGGGTATCCCGACCCTGTTCATCATGGAAGGCGGCTACGCGGTCGAGGCCATCGGCGTCAACGCGGTGAACGTGCTGCAGGGCTACGAAGGCGCTGCACGCTGATCGACAAGGTGGGGCGGACATTGATCCGCCCCACTGCATTTATTGGCTCGCGACCCGATGTTTGTAGTGGTCAGAGTGCGAGCGCATCCAACTGGGGAAGGACATGAACAAGAATACCGCGCTGCGCGGCCTGCTCGCCGCCGCCGCCCTCGTCACGGCCAGCGCCGCCAGCGCTGCGCCGGAAGTGCGCATCTACAACTGGTTCGACTACATTGGCCCGGACACCCTCAAGGGCTTCCAGAGCGAGACCGGCATCAAGCCGCAATACGACGTCTACGACAGCAACGAAGTACTGGAAGCCAAGCTGCTTTCCGGTCACTCGGGCTATGACGTGGTCGTGCCCAGCGACAGCTTCCTGCCCAACTACCTCAAGGCCGGCGTGTTCCAGCCGCTGGACAAGAGCAAGCTGCCGAACTGGAAGAATCTGAATCCCGCCCTGCTGAAGGTGCTGGAGAGCAAGGACCCGGGCAACCAGTACGTGATGCCCTACATGTGGGGCACCAACGGCATCGCCTACAACGTCGACAAGGTCAAGGCCGTGCTCGGCGACAACGCGCCGGTGGACTCCTGGGACCTGGTGTTCAAGCCGGAGAACCTGGCCAAGCTGAAATCCTGCGGCGTGGCCTTCCTCGATTCGCCCACCGAAGTCATCCCGCAGGTCCTGCACTATCTCGGCCTGTCGCCGAACAGCCACAACCCGGACGACTACAAGAAGGCCGAGGCGCTGCTGGCGCAACTGCGTCCGCACATCACCTACTTCAGCTCCTCGAAGTTCGTCACCGACCTCGCCAACGGCGATGTCTGCGTGGCCCTGGCTTGGTCCGGCGGCGCGATGCAGGCGGCCAACCGCGCCAAGGAAGCCAATAACGGCATCCACATCGAGTACCGCATTCCCAAGGAAGGCGCCGCAGCCTGGTTCGACGTGCTGGCAATTCCGAAGGACTCGAAGAACGTCGAGCAGGCCCACGCTTTCCTCAACTACCTGCTGCGCCCGGAAGTGGTCGCGCCGATCTCCGACTATGTCGCCTACGCCAACCCCAACCAAGCGGCGGACGGGCTGATTTCCAAGGAGCTGCACGACAACCCCAACGTCTACCCGCCGGCGGACGTGCAGGCCAAGCTGTTCTCGGTGGAGATGCTGCCGCCCAAGCTCGAACGCATCCGTACCCGTACCTGGACCCAGGTGAAATCCGGGAAATAATGTCGCTCGCGGCGCTCTGAACAGCGGATTTCCGTTGGCGGCCTGCCGCCGCAAACTGGCATGATCGGTGGACTTTCTTCGAGGAAGTCCGCCGATTTTCATTGTGGCTTCCCGCTTTCTCTTAACTGCCGAGCCTTGCCATGACCTGCCACCACTGCGCACCTGCCTTCTCCGGGAGGCGTTCATGAACGCTGAAGCCGTCATCGCCGAGCGCAAGAACGCCGACGCCTTCGCCATCCAGGTCATGACCGGCCTGTGCATCATCTGGGGTATCCAGGCGGTGATGGTGAAACTGGCCGCTCACGACATCGCGCCGATCATGCAGGCCTTCGGCCGCAACCTGGTGGCCGCCGTGGTGGTGGGCCTGCTGATGTGCTGGCGCGGCGGCTGGGAAGGCTTCCTGCGCCACGGCACCGTCAAGGGCGGGCTGCTGGCCGGCGTGCTATTCGCTGCCGAGTTCTTCTTCATCGCCCAGGGGCTGGTTTATACGTCGGCCTCGCACATGGCGGTGTTCATCTATACGGCGCCGATCTTCTCGGCGCTGGCGCTGCACTTCCTGCTGCCCAGCGAGCGGCTGCGGCCGCTGCAGTGGCTGGGGATCGGTGTGTGCTTCGCGGGGATCGCGATGTGCTTCGGCGGCGGGTTCGACCTGGCGAGCATGGACAGCCGCATGCTGCTGGGCGATGCCTTCGGCGTGCTGGCGGGATTCTCGTGGGGCATGACCACCGTGGCGGTGCGTACTACGCGGTTGTCCGAGGCCAAGCCGATTCTCACATTGTTCTACCAGTTGCTCATTGCCGCGTTGCTGTTGCCTTTCGCCGCGCTGGCACTGGGCAAGACCCAGGATGTGAGCTTCACCCCCATTGGCGTGGGCAGTGTGCTGTTCCAGGGCCTGGTGGTGTCGTTCTTCAGCTACTTCACCTGGTTCTGGCTGCTGCGCCGCTACCTGGCGTCGAACCTGGCGGTGTTTTCCTTCATGACGCCGATGTTCGGCATCGCCTTCGGCGTGCTGATCCTCGGCGAGCCGCTGACCCTGAACTTCGTCGCGGGTGCCGTGCTGGTGCTGGCGGGCATCACGCTGGTGAGCAGCGAGCAGTGGATTCGCCGGGTATTGCTGCGCTGATGTGGGAATCGTCCGGCTCTTGATTCAGGTCAGGCGCTGCGGCGAGTTAAGACGATAGTCTTTGTTTCAAGGAGTGAGTGGCACGGGCGGAGAGTGGGACGCCGGGCTATTCTTCCTAGGGCGGCCCATGGTGGTAACGGGCCGCCCGACCTGAATTCGCACGAGGAGGTATCCATGAAAGTCTGGCTGCAAAGCATTGCGTGGAAACTCGGTGTCATGCTCGGCCTGATCGAGCCTCCACGTCTGCAACCGATCCCCATCCGCAGCGACGAGCAGCGTCGCCTGATGGAGCAGCGCCGGCGCTACTGATTGCGCCCCGCCTCGCTGAAAAAAGCCCGCCTGTATCGGCGGGCTTTTTATTGCCCGTCATTCGTGGGCCTTGAACCAGTCGTCGATCATCCCTTTCAGCCTTTCCCCGGAGAAACTCGGGAAGTGCCCGCCATGTACGGTGCGCACCGGCAGCTCGCGCAGGCGCGAAAGGCTCGCGGCGTAGTCATCAAGGTTGGAGTGGTAGGCGTCCTCGATCAGCGGGCCGTCGTAGATGATGTCGCCGGAAAACAGCGTCTGCGTCTTTTCTTCCCAAAGGCTGATGCCACCCGGCGAGTGACCGGGGGTGTGCAGGACCTGCAGGGTGCGGTCGCCCAGGTCGAGCACGTCGCCTTCGTCGATGGTGCGGGTGGCCGGCGCGGCTTTCACCCGGTATTCGGCGTAGCACAGCGGGCAGTCCGGGTGGGCGTCGAACATCTCGTCGTCGACGAAGGCGGTGGCCAGGGTGCGCTCGCCGTCGGGGCTGGCGAGGATGTCGGCTTCGGCCGGGTGCACCAGGCGTTCGTCGAACTCGTGGTGGCCGGCGATATGGTCGAAGTGGGTGTGGCTGGCCACGGCCAGCAGCGGGCGGTCGGTGAGCCAGGGCAGTTGTTCGCGCAGGCTGACGAGGCCGGAGCCGCTGTCCACCAGCACGTCGCGGTCACGGCCCTGGATATGCCACAGGTTGCAGCGGTAGAAGGGGCGGACGTAGGGCTCGTGGATCAGGCTGACGCCGTCGTAGCAGTGGCGGACCTCGAACCAGCGGTCGCGGGTGACGATTTTCATGGTTGCGCGCCTTGTGGTTGTGCGTACGGGCGAGGGCAGCCGCGCAAGCCCCGATGCGGCGGTGATCGATCGCGGACGGAGTCCGCTCCTACGCGCATGGGATGCCGGGTGGAACCACCCTAACCTCTCCCAGGGGGAGAGGGAACCGTTCGGAGCCTTGGGGGATTGGAGCGGCGTCGCCGGTAGCTGCGCCGCGGCTCGGCTCTGGCGGATTCCCGCTCCCCCTGGGAGAGGGCAGGGGGGAGATAGGGTTGTCGTTGTGCTACGTGGACGTCCGCTCCCTCTCCCTAACCCTGGCGACGCGCCCCGCTCCGAAGGGAGAGGGGACTGTGCGGTGCAGGAGGAAACCAAGATGTCAGCCGGCACAGGCAACTCCCTCTCCCTTCAGGGAGAGGGCGGGGGAGAGGGGATTGGCCCCGCTCCGGAGTTCCGACAGTACCTCAAGGCGCGAAAGGCGCCGCTTCCATCACTTCCACGATCAGCGGGCGATCGCTCGGCGCGTTGCGCAGCAGTTCCTGCAAATGCGCGTGGTCGCGGGCGCGCTCGGCGGCGCAGCCGAAGCCCTTGGCGATGGCGAGGAAGTCCGGGGTGTAGATGTCCACGCCCAGCGGGGTGATGTCGCGGCGTTCCATGTAGCGCTTGATCTCGCCGTAGCCGTGGTTGTTCCACAGCAGGACGATGATGCCCACCTTGGCTTCCACGGCGCTGGCCAGTTCGGTCATGGTGAACTGCAGGCCGCCGTCGCCCATCAGGCTGATCACCGGGCGGCCCGGCTCGCCGAGCTTGGCGCCGATGGCGGCCGGCAGGCCGTAGCCGAGGGTGCCGTAGCCGGTGGAGGCGTTGAACCAGCGGCGGCCGCCATCCAGTTCCACCAGGTGGTTGCCGCTGTAGACGGTCTGGGTCGAGTCGCCGACGAAACGGGCATCGGGCAGTACTTCGAGAATCTTGCCGAACAGCTCGCGGTAGTGCGCCCAGCCACTGAAGTCCTCGGCCAGTTGCGCGCGTACCTTGGCAGCGCGCTGGGCGCCTGGGCTGTTGGCGTCGGCCTGGCGGGCCGGCAGCAGTTCGAGCAGGGCGCGCATGGCGGTGCGGGCGTCGCTGTGGATGGCGATGCTCGGCGCGTAGTTGCGCATCAGCTGCTGCGGATCGATGTCGATGCGGATCAGCTCGCCGCCGATCTTGAAGTTGCCGTCGAACACCACGTCGTAGTCGGTTTCGCCCAGCTCGGTGCCGATGGCCAGGACCACGTCGGCCTGCTCGGCCAGTTCACGCACCGGAATCAGCGACTGGTTGCTGCCGATCAGCAGCGGGTGTTCGGGTTGCAGCAGGCCCTTGGCATTGATGGTCTGCGCGGTCGGCGCATCGAGGGCAATCGCCAGAGCACGGGCTTCGGCCTGGGCCTCGACGCAGCCGCCGCCGAGCAGCAGCAGCGGGTTCTTCGCCTTGGCCAGCTTGGCAGCGGCCTCGTGCAGCGGCGAGCGGGCCGGGGCCGGGCGGGCCAGCTGCACGCGCGGGCGCACCTGCATGTGGTCGGCCGGGGCGGTGATGATGTCCAGCGGCAGCTCGATGTGCACCGGGCGCGGGCGTTCGCTGTCGAACACGGCGAAGGCGCGGGCCAGCACGGCCGGCAGCTCCTCGACGCTCATCAGCGTGTGGCTGAAGGCGCTGACGCCGGCGACCATGGCGCGCTGGTTCGGCAGTTCGTGCAGGTAGCCATTGCCGTGGGCCAGGCGCGAGCGCTCGTTGACGCTGCTGATCACCAGCATGGGGATCGAGTCGGCGTAGGCCTGGCCCATGGCGGTGAGGATGTTGGTCATGCCCGGGCCGGTGATGATGAAGCACACGCCGGGCTTGCCGGTGACGCGTGCGTAGCCGTCGGACATGAAGCCGGCGCCCTGTTCATGGCGCGGGGTGATGTGACGGATGCCGCTGTGGGGCAGGCCGCGGTACAGCTCGACGGTGTGTACGCCGGGGATGCCGAAGACGGTATCGACGCCCCAGGCTTCGAGTTGCTTGACGAGGAATTCGCCGCAGGTGGTCATGGCAGTTCCTTGGAGTTCGTGGGTGAGGTCATGGTCGTTAATCATGCAAAAGGGCGCGGAGATCAGCTCGCCGCGCCCTTTTGCCTAGCGCAATGTCTTAATCAGGCCGCATCGGCGACAGCTGCCGGGCGGGGCGACAGCAGGCTGACGACGATGAAGCTGACCAGGCCGACAGACAGGCTGTAGTAGATCGGGGTGTTGGCGTCGAAGCCATCCTTGAGCATGAACACCAGCGCGGTGATGAAGCCCAGGGCCATGCTGGTAATCGCGCCGGCAGTGGTGGCGCGCTTCCAGTAGATGGCACCGATCAGCGGAATCAGCATGCCGCCCACCAGCAGGTTGTACGCCAGGGTCAGGGCGCTGATCACGTCGTTCACCACCAGGGCGATGCCCAGTACCAGGATGCCGGTCAGCAGGGTGCAGATGCGGTTCAGGCTCAGGCGGGTGGAGCGCTGGCCGGTGAAGATCGGCAGCAGGTCTTCGGTGATGGTGGTGGAAGCGGCGAGCAGGCCGGCGCTGGCGGTAGACATCATCGCGGCCAGTGCAGCGGCGATCACCAGGCCACGGATGCCGTCCGGCAGGGCGGACTGGACGATGGCGGCGAAGGCGTTGTTGACGTTGTCCAGGTCGGGCAGCAGCACCTTGGCGCACATGCCGATCAGTGCGCCGACCAGGCCGTAGATCACGCAGTACACGCCTGCGGCGGTGCCGGCGTACTTGGTGACCTTTTCGTCGCGGGCGGTGAACACGCGCTGCCAGATGTCCTGGCCGATCAGGATGCCGAAGAAGTAGATCAGGAAGTAGGTGATGATCGTGTCATAGCCGATGGTGTGGAAGCTGAAGGCGGTGCTTGGCAGCTTGGCTACCAGCTCGTCCCAGCCGCCTACACGATGCAGGCAGATCGGCAGCAGGATGAACATCAGGCCGACGGTCTTGATGATGAACTGCACGATGTCGGTCAGGGTCAGCGACCACATGCCGCCGATGGTGGAGTAGATCACCACGACGCCACCGCCGAGCAGGACGGACACCCAGAACGGCAGGCCGAACAGCACCTGCATCACGGTGCCGATGGCCAGGGTGGAAACCACGCCGATCATCAGCGCGTAGGCGAACATGATCACCGCCGAAGCCTGGCGGGCCATGGGGTTGTAGCGACGCTCCAGCACTTGCGTGACGGTGAAGATGCGCAGCTTGAGCAGCGGCTTGGCCAGGAACAGGTTCAGCGCGATGATGCCGGCGCCCAGTGCGGCGCACAGCCAGAAGCCGGAAATGCCGTGGACGTAGCCCAGGCGCACGGTGCCCACGGTGGAGGCGCCGCCCAGGACGGTGGCGGCCATGGTGCCCATGTAGAACGCCGGGCCGAGGTTGCGGCCGGCCACGAGGTAGTCTTCGTGGGTCTTGGCACGGCGCATGCCGTACCAGCCCAGCCACAACATGCCAGCGGCATATATCAGTACGACGATCAGATCTAACGCCATGGTCGGCTCCTCACACTTGCATTGTCATTGTTGCCGCGCGCTTGTGGCGTGCGGTAGGGCACCGGACCGGCGGCAACCGGCCCGATGGGACTTTCGGGTAATGGACTTCGCGTCAGGCCGCGAAGCCTGGATCAGGCCGCCGGTTCGCTGATGCCGCGCACCGGGCGGTCATGGCTGCCAACCCAGCGCGGGCCCTTGGGGCCGTACACGCCAGCGGGTTCCGGGAAGGTCCGCAGCAGGGTGATATAGAGCAGTGCGGCCACACCGAGGGTGACCGGCAGGCTGATGTCGATACCGCCAGCCAGGTTGCCCAGCGGGCCGACGAACTGGCCCGGCAGGTTGACGAAGCACAGGCCCAGAGCCGCGCTCGGAATCCAGGCACCCATACCGCGCCAGTTCCAGCCGTTGTGGAACCAGTAGGCGCCGCCTTCCTGACCACGGGTGAACACCTGCAGGTCATCGGCGTGGTAGAAGCCACGGCGAATGATCAGGCCGAGGATCATGATGACCATCCACGGGCTGGTGCAGGTGATGATCAGCACGGCGAAGGTGGACACGCTCTGCACCAGGTTCGCGGCGAAGCGACCGATGAAGATGAAGGCGATGGACAACAGGCCGATCAGCAGGGTGGCTTGCACTCGGTTGAGCAGGCGCGGGAACACGCTGGACATGTCCAGGCCGGTGCCGTACAGCGAGGTGGTGCCGGTAGACATGCCGCCGATTACCGCGATCAGGCACACCGGCAGGAAGAACCAGCTCGGCGAAACGGCCAGCAGGCCGCCGACGTAGTTGTTCTGCGCGATGTAGTCCGGAGCGTTGACGGCCACGATGGTGGCGGTGGCCAGGCCGAACAGGAACGGAATCAGGGTCGCCAGCTGGGCGCAGATCACGGCCAGCATGATGCGCTTCTGCGAGGTCTGGCGCGGGATGTAGCGCGCCCAGTCACCGAGGAAGGCGCCGAAGGACACCGGGTTGCTCATGGCCAGCAGGGCGGCGCCGATGAAGGCGGCCCAGAATCCTTCGCTGCCCATCTGCACGGTGCCGGCGTAGCCAGCGTCGAACGGGCCGGAGAAGGCGAACAGGCCGAGCAGGAACAGCAGGCTCGCGGCCCAGACGGCGATCTTGTTGACCATCAGCATGAAGCGGAAGCCGTAGATGCAGACGATCAGCACCAGTACGGCGAACAGGCCGTAGGCCAGGCCCAGGGTCAGGTCGGTTTCCGGCAGGTCGAACAGGCGCTTGGCGCCGCCGATCAGCGCATCGCCCGAGCTCCACACGGAGAGGGAGAAGAACGCGACCGCAGTGAGCAGCGACAGGAACGAACCGACGATCCGCCCGTGCACGCCGAAGTGGGCGCCCGAGGAGACCGCGTTGTTGGTGCCGTTGAGCGGGCCGAACAGGCCCATCGGCGCGAGGATGATCGAACCGACCAGCACGCCGAGCACGATGGCCCAGACGCCGGCCTGAAACGACAGCCCGAACAGTACCGGGAAGCTGCCGAGCACGGCGGTGGCGAAGGTGTTGGCGCCACCGAAGATCATGCGGAACAGATCGGTGGGCGTGGCGGTGCGTTCGTTGTCCGGGATCTGTTCGACCCCGAATGTCTCGATCGTTGTAAGTGCGTGTGCGTTGTTCTTGTTATCCATGACTTCCTCCCGGGGAGCCCTGTCTTTATGGCGTCGGAGACGGTGACAGGTGCTCGTGTGTGGCCAGCCAGCGGCCCTGTTTCGGATCACGGCGGAAGACGATGGTCTCCCGTTCGTGGTTCAGGCTTTCCTCTCCCTGGATGCGCAGCCGCGTGGCGACGTCGTGGCAGAACACGGCCACGTCTTCGCCTTGCAGGCTCACAAAGGTGTTGCTCGAAAGGCAGTCAAGGACCTCGAAACCATCGTCACGCAGCCAGCCTTCCCACACTTCGCGATAAGCCGCGCGCGACAGCAGCGGCACCGGCCAGGTGTGGAAGATGAAGGAGGCGTCTTCGCTGAAGGCGGCGAAGTAGGCTTCGGTGTCGGTGCGCGCGAAGGCTGCCACGAGATCTCGGGCAGCCTCCAGCACCTGTGCTACGCAGGCGTCGTTATTCATTTGTGTGCTCGTGCGCTCAGCGGCGCTCTACGCCCGGGAGGATGCAGAGCATTTCGTACAGCAGGTTGGCGCCGAGCAACGAGGTGTTGCCGGTGGTGTCGTACGGCGGGGAGACCTCGACCAGGTCGCAGCCGATGATGTCCAGGCCCTGGCAGCCACGGACGATCTCGATGGCCTGGATGGTGGTCAGGCCGCCGATTTCCGGGGTGCCGGTACCGGGCGCCCAGGCCGGGTCGATGCCGTCGATGTCGAAGGACAGGTACACCGGGCCGCCGCCGACTTTCTCGCGGACTTCGGCCATCAGCGGTTCCAGCGACTTGTGCCAGCACTCTTCGGCCTGCACCACGCGGAAGCCCTGCTTGCGGCTCCAGTTGAAGTCTTCGGCGGTGTAGCCCTGCGCACGCAGGCCGATCTGCACCACGCGGTCGCAGTCCAGCAGGCCTTCTTCCACCGCGCGGCGGAAGGTGGTGCCGTGGGCGATCTTCTCGCCGAACATATGGTCGTTGACGTCCGCGTGGGCGTCGATGTGCACCAGGCCGACCTTGCCGTGCTTCTTGTGGATGGCGCGCAGGATCGGCAGGGTGATGGTGTGGTCGCCGCCCAGGGTCAGCGGGAGGATGCCGTGGTCGAGGATCTTGTCGTAGGACTCCTCGATGATGCGCACCGCTTCCATCAGGTTGAAGGTGTTGATCGCCACGTCACCGATGTCGGCGATGTTCAGCGAGTCGAACGGCGCAGCGCCGGTGGCCATGTTGTAGGGACGGATCATCACCGACTCGGCGCGGATTTCGCGCGGCCCGAAACGAGTGCCGGAGCGCAGGGAGGTGCCGATGTCCAGGGGCACGCCGACGAAGGCGGCGTCGAGCTGGTTGAGCTCTTCGGGGGACTGGATATGCGGCAGGCGCATCATGGTGGCGATGCCGCCGAAACGCGGCATTTCGTTACCGCCCAGGGGCTGGTGAAGTTTCTTGTCCATGGGGAGGGCCTCAGGCTGATCGCTGTCTTCGTGGAAACAGGCTTGTTGATACTGGGGCCGGATTCTCTCCACGCCGGGTAGTGGAAAAAATCGCTGGCTACAAATAATCACTTCAGAGTTTTCTAAACTAATAACGGTCGCTAGACTGCGCCACCTTGCCGCAGCAGACGGCTCGCCGGGCTTGTGGCCTGCGGTTCCTGAATAGATAGGTAGCTTGCTATCATCCGTTTTTCAGGTATAGAAACTACTGAACTAGAGCGGCCCGGCCGCGGTTTTGCGGAGTCTTCATGAGCGCGAGCGCATTGCCCGACGTCAAACTGCTGCGGATTTTCGCCTGCGTGGTGCGCAGCCAGGGCTTCGCTGCGGCGCAGCAGGAACTGAACCTGTCGACCTCGGCGATCAGCACCTACATGAGCCAACTGGAGAATCAGTTGGGCATCGTGCTCTGCCATCGCGGTCGCGGCGGCTTCGGCCTGACCAGCAAGGGCGAACTGTTCCACCAGGAAACCCTACGCATCCTCGGCGAGCTGGAAGGCTTCGAGCGCTATGCAGCGACGCTCAAGGGCGAGTTGCGTGGCACGCTGAACCTCGGCGTGCTGGACTCCACCGTGACCGATCCGGCACTACCGCTGGCCGAAGTGATCGGCGCCTTCAGCGGCCTGCACCCCGCCGTGCACCTGCACCTGCAGGTGCAGAGCCCCTATGAGCTGCAACTGGCCGTGCTGGACAACCGCCTGGACCTAGCCATCGGCTCCTTCTTCAGCCGGATGAACGGCCTGGTCTACCAGCCTCTTTATAGAGAGCAGCACTGGCTGTACTGCAGCGACCGTCACCCGCTGTTCGACGGACGGCGCATCCCCGCGGAGCTGATCACCCAGCAGCGCATGGTCGGCCGTGGCTACTGGAGCCAGGCGGAACTGGCGCGGCACGGCTTCAAGCACAGCGCCGGCACCGTGGAGAGTATGGAAGCGCAGTTGATCCTGATCCTCTCCGGCGGCTACATCGGCTACCTGCCCGAGCACTACGCGCATCCGTGGGTGGAGCAGGGCCGCTTGCGCGCTCTGCTGCCGGCGACCTTTGGCTATCAGGCGCCGTTCTCGCTGATCCTGCGCCGCGGCCGTTCCCGCGAGCCGCTGATCCAGAACTTCCGCGACCTGCTGCGCACCCAGCCGAGCCAGTCATGAGCCGCGCCCGTTGCCCGCGCTGCGAGCGCCCGCTGAACCATTGCCTGTGTGCGCTGATTCCCCGTGTGGATAACCGCACCCGCGTCCTGCTGCTGCAGCATCCGAGCGAGGTCGGCCATGCGCTGAATACTGCGCGGCTGGCAGCGCTTGGCTTGGCGAATGCCGAGTTGATGGTCGGTGACGATTTCAGCGGCCTGGACCTGTCCACCTGGGACGCCTGGCTGCTGTTCCCCGGCGAGTCCGCCCTGGTACTGAGCGACCTGGCTGCGCGGCCTGTGGATAAGCCGCGCCTGCTGGTGGTGCCCGATGGCACCTGGCGCAAGGCGCGCAAGCTGCTGCACCTCAACCCGAACCTGGCCGCGTTGCCGCGCGTTGTGCTGCCGGAAGGTCTCACTTCACGCTACCGCCTGCGCAAGGCGCCGGCCGAAGGGGCTCTGTCCACCATCGAGGCAGTGGTGCATGCCCTCGATGCGCTGGACGCACCGCAATCCCATGCCGACCTGCTGCGTCCGTTCGATGCGCTGATCGAAGGGCAGATCGCGGCGATGGGCGAGGAGACCTTCCTGCGCAACCACGGGCCGCGTTCTTCCTAACGGGTGGCGGACCCTGTCTGGTGTCCGGACGCGGTCTCCACCTGTAGGAGCGAGCTTGCTCGCGAACGAGTACCGGCGACGACGGCGTCAGGCGGGTTCGCGAGCAAGCTCGCTCCTACGAAAAGCATGTGCCGGGCCGGCCGGCGGATTCGCTTGCCGCGGTCGACTCGTTATACTGCGCCGCTCATTCCCCTTCGCGAGGTGTTCGTCCGATGCGCCATTGATGCCGCCGTGGTTTCACGGCCCGTTTCCGTCCCAGGTTCCGTTCCTGGGGGTTACCCGGCATCCGATGGATTGGCGTATGACGAACCCTGTCTCCCTGGCGCTGCATGGCGTCACGTTTCAATTGCCCACGGGCGAACCGCTGTTTCGCGACCTCAACGAAACCTTCGACGAGCGCCGTACCGCGCTGGTCGGGCGCAATGGCGCGGGCAAGTCCGTGCTGGCGCGGATCATGGCGGGAGTCCAGGCGCCCAGCGCCGGGCGGTGCCTGGCCTCCGGGCTCGTGCATTACCTGCCCCAACACATCGAGCCGCAGGCGTTTCGCAGCGTGGCGGAGCTTGCCGGCGTGCAGCCGTTGCTGGATGCGCTGGCGCGGGTCGAGGCCGGCGCCGTCGACCCCGCCGACTTCGAGTTGCTGGACGGGCGCTGGGACATTCGCGCGCAGTTGGAGGTGATGCTGTCGGCGGCAGGATTGGGGCATTTGACCGTCGATACGCCTGCTGCACGCCTGAGCGGCGGCGAGTGCATGCGCGTGGCGCTGCTCGGCGCCTGGCTGAGCGAGGCGGACTGGCTGCTCCTCGACGAACCGAGCAACCACCTGGATCGCGCCGGCCGCGAGGCGCTGCGCGAGCAGCTTCAGCGCTGGCGCGGCGGCCTGATCCTGATCAGCCATGATCGCCTGCTGCTGGATGACATGCAGCGCATCGTCGAACTGTCTTCCGCCGGGCTGCGCAGTTACTCCGGTGGCTATGCCTTTTACCGGGAGGCGCGCCAGCAGGAGCAGGACAATGCGCTGCGCGAACTGCAGCGGCGCAAGCAGGAGAGGGACCGCCAGCAGCGCGCGATGCAGGAGCAGCGCGAGCGCCAGGCGCACCGGCAGGCGAAGGGACGCAGGGATGCGCAGGAAGCCAACCAGGCGAAGATCCTGGTGGATCGGCAGAAGGAGCGCAGCCAGACCAGCATTGCGCGCCTGGCCACGCAGCATGGCGAACGCCGCGAACAACTGGCGCAGGACGTGCGGGAAGCGTTCGGCCAACTGCGTGATGACGCCGCCGTCGCATTGAATGCGCCGGCGTGTGAGTTGCCCGAGCAGCGTGCGGTACTGCAACTGGCCGGGCTGCGCCTGCCTTTCGGCAATTCCGCTCCGCTGGACCTGCAACTGAACGGTCCGCGCCGCCTGGCGGTGACCGGGCGCAATGGCAGCGGCAAGTCGACCTTGCTCAAGGTGCTGGCCGGCATCGTCGAACCCGTCGCCGGGCTTTGCGAAGTGAAAGTGCGCAGTGCCTACCTGGACCAGCATCTGGCGGCGCTGTCGCCGGAACGGTCGGTGCTGGAGCTGTTGCTGGAGCGCAACCGGGCTGTGGACAAGTCCGTGCTGCGCACACGCCTGGCGCAGCTCGACCTGCCGGCCGGGCGAGTCGATCTGCCCAGCGTGCTGCTCAGCGGCGGCGAGCGCCTGAAGGCGGCGCTGGCGTGCGAGATCTACGCCGAGCAGCCGGCGCAGCTGCTGCTTCTGGACGAGCCGGAAAACCACCTCGACCTGCCATCCCGCGAGGCCCTGGAAGAGCTGTTGCGGCAATACCAGGGCGCCTTGCTGGTGGTATCCCACGATGAAGCGTTTCTCGCCCGGCTGGCGCTGGAGGGCCGCCTGGAGTGCGGGCGGGACGGCTGGCATTGGCGCGCAGGCTGAACCTTTACCGGTCGGCGCGAGGCAGTTAGGATCGGCGTCCCTCTCTTTCCGGCTGCCTCTGCCGTGCCCCGCCCAGGCGTTGATTCGCGAAGCGGGCATTCATGCTGCCGACGCTCCAACGGCCGTCACCGCTCGTGGCGTGCTATCCCTTTGTGATCTGTTGAATCAGGATGAATTCATGCTCATTCGCCAACGCATCGCTGCGGACAACCCGCGGCTGCTCGATATCTGGCTGGGCGCCGTGCGCGCGACCCACGACTTCCTGCAACCCTCCGACATCGACGCGCTCCTGCCGCAGGTTCGCGATCTCTACCTGCCCGCCGTCGAGGTCTGGGTGGCGGTCGATGCCGACGACTGCCCTCAGGGCTTCATCGGCCTCAACGACAACCATGTGGAAATGCTTTTCATCGACCCGGATTGCCGGGGGCGGGGCCTTGGCCGCGCGCTACTGGACTTCGTGCGCGAAACGCGCGGTACGCTGAGTGTCGACGTCAATGAACAGAATCCTCAAGCGGTGGGGTTCTATCTGCACTACGGCTTCGTCCAGACCGGGCGCTCACCGCTGGATGGCGAAGGTCGGCCGTTCCCCTTGCTGCATATGAGCCTGCCGGCATAAGCGGTTCGGTGTAGGAGCGAGCTTGCTCGCGAATGGATTTCCCGGCGATGCCGTTGCGTCAGACGGGTTCGCGAGCAAGCTCGCTCCTACAAAAAGCCGGGGGTTACGCTGTGTGCTCGGTCTCACCGCTGCCGAAGCGGATGCTTCGCGCGCCGAGCCTGAGCAGGCTGTCGGCGAACAGGTCGCTGGCCGTGCTGCGGCAGTCCCAGGCGGCTTCCCAGTCTTCCTTGCGGCGCCAGTGCAGGCGGCCGACCAGCCGCTGTGGTTGGCCTTCGGCATGCAGCTCGCTGGCGAGGTAGCCGGGGCGCCGGTAGAACAGCTCCTGCAGATGCGCCAGGTAATCGCACAGGCGCGCGGCGATGTGCGGGCGTTGCTGGGGCGTCACGTCGATCTCGATCTGCAGCACGAAGTGCGGATTGTCTACGCACGCCTGGGCGGTGATCGGGCTGGGTTGAGTCATGTTCCTGGGCTCCCTGTCTTGAACCGAATGCCAGGCGAGGGTAAAACCTCAACATAACTTGAGGTCAATAGCCCATGAAAGAATCTTCTTCTTGCTCCCTGCACCGCGACCTGAGTGTCGGTGAACTGGCCAAGCGCGCCGGCGTGGCCGTCTCGGCGCTGCACTTCTACGAGACCAAGGGGCTGATCAGCAGTACACGCAACGCGGGCAACCAGCGCCGCTACTCGCGCGACATGTTGCGTCGGGTGGCGGTGATCAAGGTGGCGCAGCGAGTCGGGATTCCCCTGGGGGAGATTGCCGAGGCACTGGGCTCGCTGCCCACCGGACACAACCCGTCGGCAGCGGACTGGGCGCGCTTGTCGGCGCGCTGGCGGGAGGACCTGAACGAGCGGATCGAGAAGTTATTGCTGCTGCGCGATCAACTCGACGGCTGCATCGGTTGTGGCTGTTTGTCGATGGAGGCCTGCCCGCTGCGCAATCCGGGGGACAAGTTGGCGGAGGAGGGGCCGGGGGCGCATTGGCGGGAGGGGGTGGAGTGAGGCTGAAGAGCTGAAGAGCCCCTCTCCCTAACCCTCTCCCTGAAGGGAGAGGGGACTGTCCCGAGTGAGGGGAGTTTTTGAGCTGGCCGGACGCGGTTGTATGAATGAAGCGCCAGTGTAAAAGCTCGCTTGTATAGCTCCCTCTCCCTTCAGGGAGAGGGCTGGGGAGAGGGCAAACCCCTGCTGCGAAGCCCGACCAAAAAACTCACCGCTCCCGCAAAGCCTCCCACCGAGCCTTGAGCACCGGCTTCAATATGTAGTCCAGCACGCTCTTCTCGCCGGTGATGATGTCCACCGTCGCCACCATGCCCGGGATGATCAGCAGGGGCTTGGCGTCGGTGCCCAGGTGGTTCTTGTCGGTGCGCACCTGGATCAGGTAGAAGCTGTTGCCCTTGTCGTCGGTGATGGTGTCGGCGCTGATCATTTCCAGCTTGGCCTTGAGCCCGCCGTAGATGGTGTAGTCGTAGGCGGTGAACTTCACCGTGGCCGGCTGGCCGGGGTGGAGGAAGGCGATGTCCTGCGGGCGCACCCGCGCTTCCACCAGCAGGTTGTCCTCCAGCGGGACGATTTCCACCATGTCGTTGCCCGGCTGCACCACGCCGCCGATGGTGTTGACCTTGAGCTGCTTGACGATGCCGCGCAGGGGCGCGACCACCAGCGTGCGGTTGACCTTGTCGTCGATGGCGCGGCTGGTGGCCGTGAGCTTGTTGAGGTCGGTGCGGACGTCGTTGAGCTCCTTCAGCGCATCGCTGCGAAAGCCCAGCTTCGATTCCTCGACTTTGCGCTGGATCTCGTTCACCGCTGCCTCGGCGCGTGGGATGGCGAGGTTGGTGGCGTTGAGGTCGCCGCTGATTTCCACGGCGCTGCGGCGCAGGCGCAGCAGTTCCACCGGGGACACCGCACCGGCCTTCACCAGCGGCTCGGACATGTTGATCTCCTGCTGCACCAGGCCAAGGCTGGAACGGTATTGCTGGGTCTTGGCGCGGAACTCCTGCAGCTCCTGGGTCTTCTGCCGCAGTTGTTCCTGAAGAATGTTCAGCTCGCTGTTCTGCCGCTGAATGCGGGTCTGGTAGAGCGCCATCTGGTCCTCCACGACCTGCGGTGCGGCTTTCTTCAGGTCGTCGGTGAAGTCCGGTGCACGCCCGTCCGCTTCCGCTTTCAGGCGCTCCACGCGGGCCTCCAGCGAGTTGCGGTCGGCCTCGGATTCGCCCTTGTTGGAGGAGAAGCGGGTGTCATCCAGGCGCAGCAGTGGCTGGTTCTTTTCCACTACCTGGCCTTCGCGGACGAAGATTTCCGAGACGATGCCGCCCTCCAGGTTCTGGATGGTCTGCACCTTGGACGAGGGGATGGCCTTGCCTTCGCCCTTGGTGACTTCCTCGATGTCGGCGAAGTACGCCCAGGTGATGGCCGCCACCAGCAGCCCAAGTGCTGCCCAGAGCGTGATGCGCGTGGCGTTGGGCGAGTCTTCCAGCAGGGTGCCCTGCACCTCGGGCATGAATTCGGTGTCGCGGGCGCCGTTGCCGCCCAGGTAGCCGCGGATCGATTGCGAAAAGTGCATGGCCATTACCCCGCTGCCGGGCCGACGTGGCCCTTGCGCAATGCTTCGATGACCGCGTCTTTCGGGCCGTCGGCGACGATGCGGCCGTTGTCGAGCACCAGCAGGCGGTCGACCAGGCTGAGCATCGAGGTGCGGTGGGTGACCAGCAGCAGGGTCTTGTCGCGGCAGGCCTCGTGCAGGCGCTTGCGGAGGATCTCCTCGCTGCTGTTGTCCATGGCGCTGGTGGGCTCGTCGAGCAGCAGGATCGGTGGGTCGAGCAGCAGCGCGCGGGCCATCAGCACCGCCTGGCGCTGGCCGCCGGAGAGCAGTTGGCCGCGCTCGCCCACCGGCCGGTCGAAGCCGGCCGGGTGCTGCCGGGCAAGTTCGCTGACGCCGGTCAGCTCGGCCACTTCGAGCATCCGCGCATCGCTGACGTAGCGCGCGCCGAGGGTCAGGTTGTCGCGCAGGCTGCCGGCCAGCAGCGGCAGGTCATGGGCGACGTAGCCGATCTGCTGGCGCAGGTCGGAGACGTCGAGCTGGCGCAGGTCCAGGCCGTCCAGCAGGATCTGCCCTTCGTCCGGGTGATAGAAGCCCATCAGCAGGCGGCCGAAGGTGCTCTTGCCCGAGCCGCTCTTGCCGATGATGCCGATCTTCTCGCCGGGGGCCAGGCGCAGGCTGACGTGATTCAGCGCGGGGCTGGTCTGTTCCGGATAACTGAAGCTCAGTTGGCGGACCTCCAGTGCGCCGTGCAACTGGGTGCGCTCCAGCGGGCGCTGGCGGGCCTGGCGTTCCTGGGGCAGTTCCATCAGCGCGTCGGTGCTCTTCATGGTCAGGCGCGCCTGCTGGTAACGGGTGATCAGCCCGGCGATCTGCCCCAGCGGAGCGAGCACGCGGCTGTTGAGCATGTAGCTGGCGACCAGCGCGCCGACGCTGAGATTGCCGTCGAGGATGCTGTAGACCCCGGCGCAGATCATGGCCATGCCGGCGAACTGCTGGAGGAACAGGGTGCCGTTGGTGGCCAGGGCGGAGAGGAAGCGCGCGTGGTTGTCCAGCCGTGCCAGCGCGCCATGGGTAGCTTCCCAGCGGTACTGGCGCTCGCTCTCGGCGCCGCAGGCCTTGAGGGTTTCCAGGCCGCCGAGGGTTTCGATCAGCAGCGCCTGGCGTTCGGCGCCCAGGGTCAGGCTCTTCTGCACCGTGTCGCGCAGGCGGCTCTGGATGATCAGGGCGAAGACGATGGTGAGCGGGAAGGCCAGCAGCGGGATTGCAATCAGCCAGCCGCCGAGCAGGCCGATGACCAGGATCATCAGGATCGAGAAGGGCAGGTCGATCAGGCTGGTCAGGGTCAGCGCGGTGAGAAATTCGCGCAGGCCCTGGAAGTCATGGATGCTCTGGGCGAAGCCGCCGATGGTCTCGGGCTTGGCCTTGAGCGACATGCCGGTGATGCGTTCGAACAGGGTGGCGGACAGCACCACGTCGGTCTTCTTGCCGGCCATGTCCAGCAGGTTGGAGCGCAGCACGCGCAGCAGCAGTTCGAACATCGTTCCCAGCAGCAGGCCGGCCGCCAGTACCCAGAGGGTCGAGATCGCCTGGTTGGGCACCACGCGGTCGTAGGTCTGCATGACGAACAGCGGCACCAGCATGCCCAGCAGGTTGATCAGCAGGCTGGCGACCAGGGCATCGGTATAGAGCCAGCGCGAGAGCCGCAGGGTGTCGCGGAACCAGGCTTCGACCCGCGGCACCAGCGGTTTTCGGGCGGCCTCCAGTTCGTGGCGCGGGCGGGCGAATAGGGCCTGGCCGCTGTACTGGGCGGCCAGTTCGTCGGCGCTCACGGCCTGCTCGCCGCCTTCGGTTTCGCAGGGCAGGATCAACGCCTGGCCGTCGTCGCGCCATTGGCGCAACACCGCGCTGCGGCCGTCGTTGAGCAGCAGCAGCACCGGCAGGTTCAGGCTGGAAATGCTCTTCAGCTCGCGGCGCAGCAGTCGCCCCTGCAGCCCGGCACGTGCGGCAGCGCGCGGCAGCAGGCTGGCGGACAGGCGCTGGTTGGGCAGCGGCAGTCCGGCGGCGAGGCTGTTGCGACTCACCGCGCAACCGTGCAGGCGGCAGAGAATCAGCAGGCCGTCGAGCAGGGGATCGTCATGGCTCAGGCGCGGATCGCCCGGCGCGGGTGCGCCGCGCTCCTGGATGATCATGGTCACGCTACTTCCTCCCGGGCCGGGCCAGCCCACGCCAGCAGCAGCCGGCGAGCACTTGCAGGTGCTCGCCGGCCCTCGCCGGACGCCGGGTTTTCCGTGCCCCGTCGTATCGCTTCACGGTCGCCTCCCCAAGGCTGGGCAGCGTGGGGCAGGCGGCGAATGTGTGCGACTTTCTTATTTCAGGTCAGGCAGGCGTGCCTCGTTCTTCACGTCCGACAGCGCCACCGACTCGTGGGGCGCTACCACATGCTGGGAGCGCAGCAGCGAACCCATGCTGCCCAGCACGCGGTACATCGAGTATTCCTCGGTGTAGCGCACTTCGGTGTAGCGGCGGTTGGCGGTGAACAGTTCGTTCTCGCTGTCCAGCAGGTCGAGCAGGGTGCGCTGGCCGAGGGTGAACTGTTGCTGGTACGCCTCGCGCACCTTGCGGGTGTAGTCGGCGTATTCACGGGCCGGCTGGGTTTGCTTGCGCGAGTTTTCCATCGCGTCCCAGGCCAGCGAGAGGTTCTCGTTGAGCAGCCGCAGCGCGTTGTTGCGGATGTCCTGGGCCTCGCCGATCTGGTGCGAGGTGGCATTCAGGTGAGCCTTGTCGCGCATCCCGTTGAACAGGTTGTAGCGCATCACTACCTGGGCTTCCCAGCTGTTGTAGTGGCCTTCGTCGCCGTCGACGTTGTTGTTGGCCGCCTTGGCCAGCTCCGCGTCGAAGCGCGGATAGAAGGGCGCCTTGGCCGCCTCGTACTGGGACTCGGCGGCATTCACGTCAGCCTGCGCCGATTTCAGCAGCGGGTTGTCGCTGAGCATGCCCTGGCGGGCGCTCAGCAGGTCCGGCGGCACTTCGGCCTTGACCGTGGTAGGCATTTCCAGCTGGTCGGGCATCTTGCCGGTGGCGCTGTAGAAATTCGCCTCGGCGTCGGCCAGGTTCACTTCCTCGGTGTAGAGGTTGT
The DNA here is from genome assembly GCF_012971725.1 of Pseudomonas multiresinivorans. Lineage (NCBI taxonomy): Bacteria > Pseudomonadati > Pseudomonadota > Gammaproteobacteria > Pseudomonadales > Pseudomonadaceae > Pseudomonas > Pseudomonas multiresinivorans. Next base: position 5,303,102 of record NZ_CP048833.1, on the reverse strand, counting down.
TCTGCGCCAGGGCCAGACGGGCGATGGCCTGGTCGTTGTCCGCGGTACTGCCGACGCCACGCTCGCTGCGCAGGCGAATCTGATCACCGATGCGTTCGTGGGCCTGCAGGTTGTTCTTCGCCAGGGTCACCATCTCGCGGCGCTTGAGCACTTCGAGGTAGACCTCGACGGTGCGCAGGGCGGCGGTCTCGGAGGTGCCGAGGATGCGGAAGGCCTTGGAGTTGACGTTGGATTCGTTGCGCTTGACCTCGTTGGGTGTGCCGAAACCGTCGAACAGCATTTGCCGCAGACGGATTTCCGCATCACCACGGGTCAGGGTTTCATCGTTGTGATTGCCCGCCGCGCGAGTGGTCGGGCTGTCGGTGTTCTCCCGGCCGTATCCGGCCACGAGATCGACGGTTGGCAGATAACCTCCCCTGGCAAACTTGAGTTCTTCATCCGCGGTCAGGCGACTGTTCACGCTCTGACTGATCTCCGGGTGGTACTGCAGCGTGCTTTGTATAGCTTCAGTCAGCGTCATTGCCTGCCCATGGGCCCCTGACACCGCCAAAAATACACCGCTCCATAGTGCCGCGTTACGACTGCGCATGGCTTTGCTCCTGGTGTTCTGTACTTCGATGCTCTTGAATCGCCAATTTATTGGCTTTTTTCTCTTATCAAGCGTTTCACGCCTGTAACATCAGAGCTAAGAACAACTTTTCGAAAACCTCAGAAGAATTTTTCACATGGGTTATTCGGAAAAAATCTTATGAGTCATGTGAAAAACCGCACATTGTTTGAACGTGCAAGCCCTCGTATTTCCTGGGTATGGGCAGGAAAGGCGCTTGCAAACGAAGCCAGGTACGGTTTGTAGCAGTTAGGGCGGGGACCACCGCAGAAGGACAAGAAAACGCGTGGCCAGCATGACAGAAAATTGTCGCTGGCTTTTTGATACCCAAACGCTACCAGTCCTTCTCGCACCCTTCGCAGCTTTCGTAGCGGCATCCGGATACAAGCGTGCCATGGCCTGTTCAGGTTACTTGCGTGTCGGTGGAACCGGCCGCGGACAGTGCAGTGGAGGAAGGACTCATGGCTACTTTGATGGGTGTCGTCAGCAAGGTAATCGGCGAAGTGTTTGCGGTAGCCGCCGATGGATCGCGTCGTCCTTTGGAACAGGGAGACAAGGTTTTCGTAGGCGAGCAGCTGGTCACCGGCGCCAATGGCGCGGTGGCGCTGAAGGTCGCAGGCGGTGGTGAGATCACCCTGGGCCGCGACAGCGCCCTGCCGCTCACCTCGCAGATGCTCGCCGCTGCGCATCAGTCGCAGAACGGTGACGAGCAGGTAGCGCAGCAGCCAGCTCCGCCGAGCGCGAAAGACACTGCCGACGTCAAGGCCCTGCAGGCCGCCATCGCCGCGGGCGCCGACCCGACCCAGCAGGCCGAAGCCACTGCCGCAGGTCCCCAGGCGGGCAATGCCGCCAATGGCAAACCCGGTGGCGGGCACTCCTTCGTATTGCTGACCGAGGTGGGGGGGCATATAGACCCTGACATCGGTTTCCCCACCGGGCCGATTGGTTCCGGGCCGCTGCCCCTGCGTGAATTCGACGGTGTTCCGCAACCACGCGCCGAGGCCGTTACGCCGCCGGAGGTCCTGCCGCCGGATGGCCAGCCGAGCGCTGGCCCCAACGGTCCTGGCACCGCCAACGTATTCGAGGCCGGCCTGCCCGGCGGGATTCCCGATGGTGCAGGCGAAGGCGCGACCTTCACCGGCAGCCTCGGCTACAACTTCGGCTCCGATGGTGTTGGCAGCTTCGCCTGGGGAACCGCCGGGCTGCCCAGCCTGACCTCCGGTGGTGTCGCCATCACCTATAGCGTCAGCCCCGACGGCCATGTATTGACCGGTAGCGCCAACGGCGCGCCGGTGTTCACCGTGACCCTCACCGATATCAATACCGGCGCCTTCGAAGTGACCTTGCTGCAGCCGGTGGATCATCCGGTCAAGGGCAGCGAAGACACCCTGACCTTCGATATTCCCTACACCATCACCGATGGCAACGGCACCCCGGCCAACGGAACCCTGACCGTGGGCATCGTCGACGATGCTCCGCAGGCCGGCCTGTCCGCCGACAATGGCGTGGACGTGCTGCTGCAGACCCACGACGCCAACACCGCTGGCGCGGCCTTCGATACTTCCACCGCCGACTACAGTTCGGCCTTCCAGGTCACCGCCAACTACGGCGGCGACGGCGCCGGCAGCACCCAACTGACCTACAGCCTGAACCTGGTCGGCGGCAACGGCGCCAACTCGGGCCTGACCAGCGGTGGCGCCACTATTTACCTGTACAGCGTGGGTGGTGCCATCGTCGCGTCCACCTCCGCCAGCGCCGCCGGCATTACCGGCGAGAACACCGTGTTTTCGCTGTCGGTGAATGGCAGCGGCGTGGTTACCCTGACCCAGTACAGCGCCATCGACCATGCCCTGCCGGGCAGTGAAAGCGGCTATGCCAGCCAGACTGCGGTGCTCGATTCCGGCCTGGTGCAACTGCAGGGCAACCTGACGGTCACCGACCGCGACGGCGACAGCGTCTCCTCCAGCAGCTCCATCGACCTCGGTGGCCGGGTGAGCTTCACCGATGACGGCCCGACCATCGCCGTGGGCAATACCGAAGGCCTGCATCTGACCGTGGACGAGACCAACCTCGGCCAGGACGCCACCAGCAGCGTGGCGGTGGGCGATCTGTTCAACGCCCAGTTCGGCGCCGATGGCGCCGGCACTGTGACCTACAAGGTCAGCACGACCGACAATACCGACAGCGGGCTGAAGGACACCGCCACTGGCGACAAGATATTCCTGTTCAACACCGCCAATGGCGTCGAAGGACGTGTGGGCGGTGCCGACGGCGCGGTCGCCTTCCGAGTGACCCTCGGGCAGGACGGCAAGATCACCCTCGACCAGGTGCGAGCATTGGTGCATCCGGACGCCACCGATGCCAACGACCCGCTGAGCGTGGGCGAAGGCAAGATCACCCTGACCGCCACCGTGACCGACGCCGACGGCGACCACCAGAGCGCCGGGCTGGACCTGGGCAGCAAGCTCACCTTCCTCGACGACGGTCCGCGCATCTCGCCGGTCGAAGGCGGCGATATCCACCTCACCGTGGATGAGAGCCAACTCGGCCAGGCCGCCACCAGCAACTCCGTCGCCGACCTGTTCAACGGCCAGTACGGTGCGGACGGCGCCGGCTCCATCAGCTACAAGCTCGAAGCCGCGGACAACACCGATAGCGGCCTGAAGGACACCGCCACGGGTGAGCGGATCTTCCTCTACAACACCGCCAATGGTGTGGAAGGGCGCCTTGAAGGCACCAGCACGGTGGCCTTCCGTGTCACCATCGACGGTGACGGCAAGGTTACCCTGGAGCAGTTGCGGGCCCTGGCCCATCCCGATGCCAGCGATCCCAACGATGCGCTGACCCTGGCCGGCAAGATCGCCCTGACCGCCACCATCACCGACAAGGATGGCGACAGCGCCACCGCGCAGATCGACCTGGGTGGCAAGCTGACCTTCCTCGACGACGGCCCGAGCATCACGCCGTGCCAGGACGCCGACATCAAGCTGACCGTGGACGAGACCCACCTCAACGTCGATGCCACCAGCAGTTCCAGCGTTGCCGATCTGTTCAGCGCGCACTTCGGTGCCGACGGTCCGGGACAGATCACCTACAAGGTCGGCACCACCGACGGCACCGACAGCGGCCTGAAAGACACTGCCACCGGCGAGAAGATCTTCCTCTACAACACCGCCAGCGGCGTGGAAGGGCGGGTCGGTACTTCGGCGGACGTGGCCTTCCGCGTCACCCTGGGCAGCGACGGCAAGATCACCCTCGATCAGGTCCGCGCCGTGGTGCATCCGGACACTGGCAATGCCAATGATGGCGTCAGCCTCGACCCGAACACCGTCACCCTGACCGCCACCATCACCGACAAGGACGGCGACAGCGCGCAGGCCCACATCGACCTGAGCGGCAAACTGACCTTCCTCGACGACGGCCCGAGCATCGCGCCGTGCGAAGATGCCGACATCAAGCTCACCGTGGACGAAACCCACCTGGGCGTGCCGGACACCAGCAGCGCCTCGGTCGCCGATCTGTTCACCGCCCACTTCGGCGCGGACGGTGCCGGCGAGATCACCTACAAACTGGCTGGGGCCGACAACACCGATACCGGTCTGAAGGACACTGCAACCGGCAGCAAGATCTTCCTCTACAACACCGCCAGCGGCATCGAAGGGCGCCTGGAGGGCACCGGTACCGTGGCCTTCCGTGTGTCCATCGACGGCGACGGCAAGGTCACCCTGGAGCAGTTGCGCGCCCTGGCGCACCCCAATACCAGTGACGCCAACGATGCGCTCAACCTCAGCGGCCAGGTCACCCTGACAGCGACCATCACCGACAAGGACGGCGACAGTGCCAGTGCCCATGTCGACCTGGGCAGCAAGCTGACCTTCCTCGATGACGGCCCGAGCATTGCCCCGTCGAGCATCTACGACATCAGCCTGGAAGTGGACGAGTCCGACCTCTCCAACGACGCCCGCGTCGAGTCCAGCCTGGTCTCGCTGCTGTTCGAGACGCACTTCGGCGCCGACGGTCCGGGCAGCATCACCTATAAGGTCAGCACCGTGGATGGCACCGACAGTGGCCTCAAGACCACCCAGGGCGAGTCCATCCTGCTGTACAACGTCGACGGCACCGTGGTCGGCAAGGTCCAGGGCAGCGGCGCGATCGCCTTCGTGGTCAGTGAAGACCAAGGCGCGCTCATGCTCGACCAGCGGCTGGCGCTCAAGCATCCGGACACGAGCGATTCCGACGATCCGCTGCGCCTGGAAAGCGGCAAGATCACCCTGACCGCCACCATCACCGATGGTGACGGCGACAAGGCTTCGGCCCATGTCGACCTGGGCAGCAAGATGGTGTTCTACGACGACGGTCCGCGCATCGAGCCGTGCACCGATGCCGATATCAAGCTGACTGTGGACGAGACCAAACTGGGTGTCGACGCGCAGGCTTCGGCGGGTGATGTCTCTGCACTGTTCACCGGCCGCTTCGGCGCCGATGGCGCCGGCGGAATCACCTACAAGGTCACCACCACAGACGGTACCGACAGCGGCCTGAAAGACACCGCCACGGGTGGGAAAATCTTCCTCTACAACACCGCCAACGGCGTCGAAGGGCGCGTGGAGGGCACCAACCTGGTGGCCTTCAGCGTGAGCCAGCAAAACGGGGTGATCACCCTCGACCAGCAGCGGGCACTGGTACACCCGGTGACCACCGATGCCAATGACCCGCTGAGCATCGGCGCCGACAAGATCACCCTTACCGCGACCATCACCGACGGAGACGGCGACCATGCATCGGCCAGCATCGACCTGGGCGGCAAACTGACCTTCCTCGACGATGGGCCCAGCATCCAGCCGTGCACCGATGCCGACATCCGCCTGGTGGTGGACGAGAGCAACCTCGCCAGCGATGCACGGGTCGAAGCGCCGCTGGTGTCGGAACTGTTCACCGCCAGCTTCGGCGCTGACGGCGCCGGTTCGGTCACGTACAAGGTCAGCACCGTGGACGGTACCGACAGCGGTCTGCGCGAAACCGCCGGCGGCGCGCGCATCCTGCTGTTCAACGACGGCAACGGTGTGGTGGGCAAGGTCGAGGGCACTGGCGCCATCGCCTTCGTGGTGCGCCCCGATGGCGGTGCACTCACGCTGGACCAGCGTGTCGCCTTCATCCATTCCGATACCCATAACGACGATGAAGCCCTGAGCATCGCCAGCGGCAAGATCACCCTGACCGCCACCATCACCGACAAGGATGGCGACAGCGACAGCGCCTCCATCGATCTGGGCAGCAAGCTGGTGTTCCACGACGACGGGCCGAGCATCGTGGCCAACCAGGCCAATGGCCCGGCCCTGGTGGTGGACGAGAGCAACCTGGGCGCCAATGCCAGCGCCACCGTCAGCAGCCTGTTCACCAGCCACTACGGCGCCGATGGCGCGGGTTCGCTGGTGTACAAGGTGGTCGCTGCGCAGGATGGCAGCGACAGCGGCCTGCGCGTCACCAATGGCGACAAGATCTACCTGTACAACGAAGGTAATGGCGTGGTCGGCCGGGTCGGCGGGCAGGGTGGGGCGGTCGCCTTCACGCTGACGGTGAACAACGGCACCGTCACTCTCGACCAGCAACTGGCGCTCAAGCACCCCGATGGCAACAACCCGGATGACGCGCTGAGCATCGCCAGCGGCAAGATCAGCCTGACGGCCACCATCACCGACGGCGATGGCGACTCCCACAGCGCCAGTGTCGAACTGGGCAGCCAGCTGAGCTTCCATGACGATGGCCCGAGCATCACCGCCAGTGCGCAAGGCGCACCGGCCCTGGTGGTGGACGAGACCAACCTGAGTCTCGACGCCAGCGCCAACATCACCAGTCTGTTCACCAGCAGCTATGGCGCCGACGGTGCGGGCTCGCTGGTGTACAAGGTGGTCGCGGCGCAGGACGGCAGCGATAGCGGGCTGCGTGTCACCAACGGCGACAAGATCTACCTGTACAACGAGGGCAATGGTGTCGTCGGTCGAGTGGGCGGAGCCAACGGCGCCGTCGCCTTCACGCTGACGCTGAACAACGGCAGCGTGACCCTCGACCAGCAGATGGCGCTCAAGCATACCGACGCCACCGATCCGGATGATGCGCTGAGCATCGCCGGCGGCAAGATCAGCCTGACCGCCACCATCACCGATGGCGACGGTGATTCGAAGTCCGCCAGCCTGGACCTGGGCAGCAAGCTCAGCTTCCACGACGACGGCCCGAGCATCACCGCCAATGCCGCTGCGGCACCGACTCTGACCGTCGATGAAACGCACCTGAACGTCGATGCCACCGCCAACTTCAGCACGGCGTTCACCGCCAATGCCGGCGCGGACGGCGGCAGCACGACCTACAGCCTGAGCGCGACCACGGGCACCCAGAGCGGCCTGCAGACCACCGACGGGCAGAACATCGTGCTGGTCAAGGTCAGCGCCACCGTGGTGGAAGGCCACGTCGGCAATGCCAGTGGCGCAACCGCCTTCACCCTGACGCTCGACAGCGGCACCGGCGTGGTCAAGCTCGACCAGCAGCTGGCGCTCAAGCACCCCAACGCCAGCGACCCGAACGATCCGCTGAGCCTGGCCATCGGCAAGATCGGCCTGGTCGCCACGGTGACCGACGGTGATAACGATACGAAAACTGCCAGCATCGACCTGGGCAGCAAGCTCAGCTTCCTCGACGATGGCCCCACCGCAGTAGATAATTCGCCGCGCTGCCTGGTACAGCAGGCGCCGCCGGCGGTGAACCTGACCCTGGTGGTCGACGTTTCCGGCAGCATGGCCGGCGACAAGCTGAGCAACGCCAAGGCGGCCCTGGTCAACCTGGTGCAGCAGTATGCGGCCATGGGGATTGCCATCCATGTGTCGCTGCTGAGCTTCGCGGCCACGGCCAAGGACCTGGGCGACTTCAACTTCACCGGCACTTCCGACGCGCAGTACACGGCGCTGGTCAACAAGATCAACGGCCTCAGTGCCGACGGCGAGACCAACTACCAGGCCGCCCTGGACCTCGCGAAGACCAATGTCACCTCCGACATCACCGTCAGCGGCCATGATCCGGCGGCGATCAACCGGGTGTACTTCATCTCCGATGGCGAGCCCACTGTTGGCAACACCAACACCGCAATCACCCAGTGGAAGGCCTTCCTGGCCAACCCGGACGGTGACGGCAATGACGCCACCAACCATGTGGATGCCTATGCCGTGGGGCTCGGCGCCTCGATCACCGATGCGGACCTCAAGGGCGTCACCAATACCGGTGACCCGATCATCGTCACCAAGCCCAGCGACCTGACGGCCACCCTGCAGAACCTGGTGACCATCGATTCGGTGAGCGGCAACCTGCTGGCCAACGACGTGCCGGTCAGCGCCGACGGCACCGTGCGCATCACCCAGGTCGAGTTCGGCGGCGAGAAGTTCGCGGTGGATGCCGCGGGCAACCTCACCAACGAGAACCCCAACGCCACCACTGCAACCGGCAGCTATAACGCCAGCAGCGGCCTGCTGACCATCCAGACGGTCAACGGCACGCTGACCGTCTACCTCAAGGACGTGACCGGTCACCAGGCCGGCGACTACAGCTATGCCTCCAAGGCCGGCGTGGCCTTCCCGGAAAGCGGGCAGATCAGCGAGGTGTTCAAGTACACCATCGTCGATGGCGACGGCGACACTGCCTCGGCCAACCTGAACATCTGCCTGAAGTACGGCCAGCCGATCCTGGTGGTGGGCAGCAACAGCGGCGACGTGGATGGCTCGACCATCCTGCACACCGTTCCCAGCCCGCTGGATGCGGACAAGGCCGGGCAGATCAATGGCAGCGGTGGCAACGACGTGCTGATCGGCGATGCCGGCGGGGTCTCGGTCTACACCCAGCCGGGCAAGAACTACAACATCTCGCTGATCGTCGATACCTCCGGCAGCATGGCCGACCCGTCGGGCAGCAACATGTCGCGCATGGCCCTGGCGAAGAACGCACTGGTCAACCTGGTGAACACCATCAAGGGCCACGACGGCGTGATCAACGTCAGCCTGGTGTCGTTCTCCGACTCCGCCAAGTCGGTCACCTTCAACGGGTTGAGCACCGCTAACGTGGCTGCGCTGATCGCGGCGATCAATGCGCTCGGCGCCGACGGTGCGACCAACTACGACGACGCCATGAAGAAGGCATCGGCGTGGTTCAACACCCAGGTGACTACCAACCATGCCGATGCGGCCCATGGCTACATCAACCTGGCGTTCTTCCTCACCGACGGCAACCCGACTGTCTCCAACACCGACTCCGGCAGCGGCAACAGTACCAATTACGGTGACATGAACAACGCACTGGTGTCGGGCAACGACATGCTGCATCACGCCGGTACCCTCATCGGTGATAACGCGGTGCACGTCAATGCCATCGGTATCGGTAGCGGGATCAACAGCGACTACCTGAAGTACTTCGACAACACCGATACCACCGGGACCTCCTCGATCAACGTCGATGGCCAGACGCTCACCAACACCGTCGGCCAGCCGCAGATCATCAACACCGCCGAGCAATTGCAGGCAGCGCTGCAGGAGGGCTTCAGCACCAGCACGCCGGTCACCGTGGGCAACGACCACCTGGTCGGCGGCTCGGGCAATGACATCATCTTCGGCGATGTCATCAACACCGACTCGCTGGCCTGGGCCGGGCATGCCGCCGGATCGCACAACGGGCAGGGCTACCAGGCGCTGGTGGACTACCTGACCGCCACCAACGGCAGCGCGCCGACGGTCGCGCAGATCACCAACTACATCGTCCAGCACGCGGACCAGTTCAACGTCGCCGGCGATACCCGCGGTGGCAACGACATCCTCGAGGGCGGCGCCGGCAATGACCTGATGTTCGGCCAGGGCGGCAACGACAAGCTGATCGGTGGCCCCGGCGACGACATCATGTACGGCGGCACCGGTGCGGACGAGTTCATCTGGAAGTCGGGCGATACCGGGCACGACGTGATCAAGGACTTCAGCATCGCCGAAGGCGACACGCTGAACCTCGCCGACCTGCTGCAGGGCGCATTGCCCACCGCGGATTCGCTGTCCCACTACCTGTCCTTCTCGGTCAACTCGGGCACCACCAGCATCGCCGTCAGCCCCTCCGGTGGCGGCGCCGCGACCCAGACCATCGACCTGGCCAACGTCGATCTCTCCGCCAAGTACGCAGGTCACGCCGGCAGCGGCGTGCTCTCGGCGGGGGATACCCACACCGTGCTCAACGGCCTGCTGGGCGACCACGCGATCAAGACCGACACCGTCTGACCGGCGCAATACCGGTCGAAACCGCCGCCCCCGGGCGGCGGTTTCGCTTGTGCCTGCCCAACGAGGGTGGGGGCACGGCTATACGGCTGGTGAATGATCGTCGCCCTGTGTCCTCGCTGGCGCCTATGCTCGGCGCCACACCATCCTCCCCAACGAACAACAAGCAACGAGGTTTCCCATGCGCGAAGTGGTGATCGTCGACAGCGTCCGTACCGGCCTGGCCAAGTCCTTCCGTGGCAAATTCAACATGACCCGTCCGGACGACATGGTCGCCCATTGCATCGACGCGCTGCTGGCGCGCAACAACCTTGATCCGCTGCTGGTGGACGACTGCGTGGTCGGCGCCGGCTCCAACGAAGGCGCCCAGGGCCACAACATCGGCCGCAATGCCGCGGTACTGTCGCGCCTGGGCACCCACGTCGCCGGCATGACCCTCAACCGCTACTGCTCCTCGGGCCTGCAGGCCATCGCGATCGCCGCCAACCAGGTGGCTTCGGGCTGCAGCGACATCCTGGTGGCCGGCGGCGTCGAGTCCATCACCCTGACCATGGGCAAGCAGAACCTCGACAATTTCGTGAACCCGCGCCTGAAGGACGAGTTCCCCGGTATCTACTACCCCATGGGCCAGACCGCCGAGATCGTCGCCCGCCGTTACAACGTCACCCGCGAGCAGCAGGACCTGTACTCGCTGCAGAGCCAGCAGCGCACCGCGCGCGCCCAGGCCGAAGGCCTGTTCGATGACGAAATCGTGCCCATGAGCGTGAAGTACTTGGTGGAAGACAAGGCCACCGGCGAGAAGAAGGTGCTCGACGGCGTGGTGGATCGCGACGACTGCAACCGCCCGGAAACCACCCTCGAGGGCCTGAACTCCCTCAAGCCGGTGTTTGCCGAGGATGGCTCGGTCACCGCCGGCAACGCCTCGCAACTCTCCGACGGCGCCTCGATGACCCTGATCATGAGCCTGGACAAGGCCCTGGAACTGGGCCTCAAGCCCAAGGCCTTCTTCCGCGGCTTCACCGTCGCCGGCTGCGAGCCGGACGAGATGGGCATCGGCCCGGTGTTCTCGGTGCCCAAGCTGCTCAAGGCCAAGGGCCTGCAGATCGCCGACATCGACCTCTGGGAGCTCAACGAAGCCTTCGCTTCCCAGTGCCTGTACGCCCGCGATCACCTGGGCATCGACAACGAGAAGTACAACGTCAACGGCGGCTCCATCTCCATCGGCCACCCCTTCGGCATGACCGGCTCGCGCCAGGTCGGCCACCTGGTGCGCGAACTGCAGCGCCGCAACCTGCGCTACGGCATCGTCACCATGTGCGTGGGCGGCGGCATGGGTGCCACCGGCCTGTTCGAGGCGGTGCGCTGACCCAGGCAACACGGCCAGCGGCTTGCGCCGCTGGCTGACCGGCAGCGACCGCTCCACGCAAGCGGTACGAGGCCCAGGAGAACCCCCGGCGGCGACGCCGGGGGTTTTTCATCTCTGCTCCTGCAGGACGAAGGGCGAGCCGCTCAACGCCGCCACTTCCAAAATTTTTTCGCCCCTATACCAAAATCTGCCTATGGATCTATCGGCGCACTTGGCCCTTTGGAAATAGTGCCGTCGCAATCCATCCCTAGCATGGACCTCGTTCCTTCACGCCGCGGCACACGCAGCGTGAACCACAAGAAAACGAGGTACCGCCATGCATCCCACCATCGCCGGCACACCGCTCAGCGTGCGCCACATCCGCAAGCGTTTCGGCCAGTTCGTCGCTCTCGACGGCGTGTCGCTGGACGTCAAGGCCGGTGAGCTGGTCTGCCTGCTCGGCCCCTCCGGTTGCGGCAAGACCACGCTGTTGCGCTGCATCGCCGGCCTGGAGCAACAGGACGACGGCAGCCTGCACCTGGGCGAGCGCGACGTGTCGAACCTGCCGCCGCAGGCGCGGGACTACGGCATCCTGTTCCAGTCCTACGCGCTGTTCCCCAACCTCACGGTGGAACAGAACATCTCCTACGGCCTGACCAACGCGAGCAAAGACGAATCCCGTCGCCGCGTCGCCGAGATGCTCGAACTGGTCGGCCTGACCGGCAGCGAGAAGAAGTACCCCGGCCAGCTCTCCGGCGGCCAGCAGCAGCGCGTCGCCATGGCCCGCGCGCTGGCGCCGAGCCCGTCGCTGCTGTTGCTCGACGAGCCGATGTCGGCGCTCGACGCCCGTGTCCGCGAACACCTGTGCGGCGAGCTGCGCCAGCTGCAGAAGAGCCTGGGCATCACCACCGTGATGGTCACCCACAACCAGGACGAAGCCATGCTGATGGCCGACCGCATCGCGGTGATGAACCACGGGCGCATCGAGCAATACGGTACTGCCCAGGAGATCTACAGCACCCCGAGCACACCCTTCGTCGCCGAGTTCGTCGGCCAGGGCAACTGGCTGCCCTTCGAGCGCGGCAGTGATGGTCACGCCCGCGTCGGCAGCCTCAACCTGCGCCTGCACAGCCAGGCGCAAAGCGCCTCGGGCCGGCTGTTCTGCCGCCCGGAAGCGATCAGCGTGAACCCTGCCGTACACCAGGAAAACCTGTTCCGCGCGCAGATCCGCGAGATCACCTTCCTCGGCAACCGCTGCCGCATGAGCTTCGAGCTGGAACAACTGCCGGGCCATGCGTTGCTCGCCGAGCTGGCGCCGGAGGACATGCCGCGCCTGGGCACCCCGGATATCTGGGTGTCACTGCCGCCGCGCAGCCTGCAGGTGTTCGCCTGAGATGGAAGCCGTGGTGAAGCACAGCCCGACGCTGTCCGTCGGCAAGATTCGCGGCGATCTGGGGGATCGCCTGTTCGTCCGTGGCGGCAAATACCTGCTGCTGGTTCTGCTGACCCTCGCGGTGCTGATGCCGCTGCTGGCTATCTTCTGGCGCGGCTTCAGCGGCGAGGCGGGGCAGGGCGGTGGCCTGGCGGCCATGGGCGAGCTGCTGCGCAGCGACAACTTCCACTGGCTGCTGGGCAACAGCCTGAAGGTCTCGGTGAGCGTGGCGTGCATCGTCGTGCCGGCGGCCTACCTGTTCGCCTACGCGCTGCAACGCACGCTGATCCCGGCCAAGGGCCTGTGGCGCGGGATTTCCCTTCTGCCGCTGCTGGCGCCGTCGATGCTGCCGGGTATCGCGCTGATCTACCTGTTCGGCAACCAGGGCCTGCTGCGCCACCTGCTGCCGGACAACATTTACGGCTTCTGGGGCATCGTCCTCGGTGAGGCCATCTACACCTTCCCCCATGCGCTGATGATCCTGCTGTCGGCGCTGTCACTGGCCGATGCGCGCCTGTTCGACGCTGCCTCCAGCATGGGTGCCGGCCCGTGGAAAGCCTTCCGCAGCATCACCTGGCCGGCTTCGCGCCAAGGTGTGTTCGCTGCCTTCTGCCTGGTGTTCACCCTGACCATCACCGACTTCGGCGTGCCGGTCGTGGTGGGCGGCGATTACCAGGTGCTGGCGCTGGAAGCCTACAAGGCAGTGGTCGGCCAGCAGCAGTTCGGCCGTGGCGCGCAGATCGGCATGATCCTCCTGCTGCCGGCGCTGCTCAGCTTTGCGGTGGATACCTGGCTGCGCCGTCGCCAGGGCGACGCCATGAGCGGCCGCGCGCAGGTCTATCACCCGAAACCCTCGCGTCGCCGCGATGCCGCCTTCCTCGCCATCGTCGTGCTGATCAGTACGGTATTGCTGGGCGTGCTGGGCATGGCCGTGTACTCCTCGCTGGTGAAGTTCTGGCCGTACAACCTGTCGTTGTCGCTGAACCACTACGACTTCAACACCACCGCCGGCGGTGGCTGGCTGGCCTACCGCAACAGCCTGACCATGGCCGTGTGCACCGCGATCATCGGCAGCGCGCTGATCTTCACTGGCGCCTACCTGATCGAGAAGACCCGCGAGCAGCGCTGGCTGAGCCAACTGCTGCGCATGCTGTGCTTCGTGCCGATGGCCGTGCCGGGGCTCGTGCTGGGCCTGGGCTACGTGTTCTTCTTCAACCTGCCGGGCAACCCGCTGCACGTGTTCTACGGCAGCATGGCACTGCTGGTGGTGTGCACCATCGCCCACTACCTGACCACCGCGCAGATGACCGCCACCGCCGCGCTGCGCCAGCTCGACGGTGAGTTCGAGGCCGCCGCGCTGTCGCTGAAGATGCCGCTGTGGCGCCACTACTTGCGCGTCACCGTGCCGATCTGCCTGCCGGCGCTGCTGGACATTACCCGCTACCTGTTCGTCTCGGCGATGACCACGGTCTCGGCGGCGATCTTCCTCTACAACCCGGACACCATCCTCGCCGCCGTCGCCGTGCTGAACATGGACGACTCCGGCAACGTCGGCGGCGCCGCCGCCATGTCCACCCTGATCCTGCTCACCTCCGCGGCTGTGTCGCTGATGCTGGCCGGCGCCTCGCGCGGCCTGCTGCGCCGCTCCCAGGCCTGGAGGAAGGGCGCGAACCCGTAACACCGCTGGACGCTGTCGCCCCCGTTTCGGCGAGGGCTCAACCCCTGACAACACCCGCCCTGCGCGGGGAAAAAACACTGCCAAGGAGCTCCACATGTTCAAACGTCTTGCCCTCGCCGCCGCCGTGGTTGCCGGTTTCACCGCACAGGTCCACGCCGCCGACACCGAACTGACCGTCTACACCGCCCTGGAACCGGAACAGCTGACCGCCTACAAGCAGGCCTTCGAAGCCGAGAACCCGGACATCAAGATCAAGTGGGTGCGTGATTCCACCGGCATCGTCACCGCCAAGCTACTGGCCGAGAAGGATCGTCCGCAGGCCGACGCCGTCTGGGGCCTGGCCGCTTCCAGCCTGGCCATCCTCGATCAGCAGGGCATGCTGGAGAAGTACGCGCCCAAGCACCTGGACGCCATCGGCAAGAACTACCGCGACCCGGCCAACCCGCCGGCCTGGGTCGGCATGGACGTCTGGGCTGCCACCATCTGCTTCAACACCGTCGAAGCCGAGAAGCTGGGCCTGGAAAAACCCATCAGCTGGCAGGATCTGACCAAGCCGGAATACAAGGGCAAGATCGTCATGCCGAACCCGGCGTCCTCCGGCACCGGCTTCCTCGACGTCTCCGCCTGGCTGCAGACCTTCGGCGAGAAGCAGGGCTGGGCCTACATGGACGCCCTGCACGAGAACATCGGCCAGTACGTCCATTCCGGCTCCAAGCCGTGCAAGCTGGCCGCCGCCGGCGAGTTCCCGATCGGCATCTCCTTCGAGTACCCGGCCGTGCAGCTCAAGCGCCAGGGCGCGCCGCTGGACATCGTCCTGCCGAAGGAAGGCCTGGGCTGGGAAATCGAAGCCACCGGCATCGTCAAGGGCACCCAGCATGAAGCCGCGGCGAAGAAACTCGCCGACTTCTCCGCCAGCCCCAAGGCCATGGAGCTATACAAGGAAAACTTCGCCGTGCTGGCCCAGCCGGGCATCGCCAAGCCGCAGACCGAACTGCCGGCCGACTACGAGCAGCGCCTGATCAAGAACGACTTCGCCTGGGCCTCGAAGAACCGCGACGAGATCCTCGCCGAGTGGCGCAAGCGCTATGACGGCAAGTCGGAGAAGGTTGCGCAGAAGTAAGGTTTGACACCGATGGCTCCCTCTCCCCAACCCTCTCCCTGAAGGGAGAGGGGGCTGTTCGGTGTGTTGGTTCGACGTTGGCGCAGTCCTTGAAACCTAGAGGGAAGAACTGCACGGCGAGGGTGCATCCGCTCTGAAGGTCGCACCTGAAGCACCAGGATGAACTCGGAACTTTTCTCGGCAGAGGAGAGCTCCCTCTCCCTTCAGGGAGAGGGCGGGGGAGAGGGGCTCTTCGCCACGCAGGAAATACCCCCATGAGCCACACCCACTGCGACGTCGCCATCGTCGGCGCCGGTATCCTCGGCCTTTCCCACGCCTACGCCGCCGCCCGTCGCGGCCTCTCTGTTCGCGTCTTCGAACGCACCGCCACACCGCTGGGCGCCTCGGTACGCAACTTCGGCCAGGCGCTGGTCACCGGCCAGCCGCCAGGCGTGATGTCCGACCTGGCACGGGCCAGCCGGCCGCTCTGGGCGCAATGGGCGGAAGGCGCCGGGTTCTCCCTGCGGCGCAACGGTTCGTTGCTGTTCGCCCGCACCGAGGCCGAGGAGCATCTGCTGGAAGCCTTCTGCGCCGGCCGCGCGAAGGAGCTGGACTACCGCGTGGGCCTGCTGCGCGGCAGCGAGCTGAACGACCTCTACCAGGGACACTTCCGCCATCACCGAGCCGCGCTGCTCGGCTTCGACGACCAGCAGTTGTACTCCCGCGAAGCGCTGCCGAGCCTGATCGATTACCTGCGCCGCGAGCTCGGCGTGCAGTTCCATTTCTCCACCCTCGTGCGTGACATCGACACCGGCGTGCTGCGCACCACGGCGGGCAGCTTCACCGCCGGGCAGGTGATTGTCTGCTCCGGCCATGACTACCAGACGCTGCTGGCCGAGGTCATCGCCCCGCTGGAGCCGCAGGTTTGCCGCCTGCAGATGCTGCGCGCGCGCCCGCAGGTCGATTTCGGCCTCGCCCACTCGATCCTCACCGGCCTGAGTTGCGTGCATTACGGTGCCTTCTCCGACCTGCCCGAGGCCGACGCGGTGCGCGAGCAGATTCGCCGCGAGACGCCGGAACTGGAAGAGCAGGGCATCCACCTGCTGGTCAGCCCGACGCCCCATGGCGAGCTGATCATTGGCGATTCGCACCATTACGGCACTGACGCCGCGCCGTTCAATGCCGAGTCTGTGGACAGACTCATGCTGGAGCTGGCCGAGGACACCCTGGGCATGCGCGTGGAGGTGGTCGAGCGCTGGCAGGGCGTCTACGGCTCGCGCGGGCCGGGGCCGTTCTCCGTGCTGCAGGCCGCCGACGGCATCACCGCCGTGCTGATGCACACCGGCGTCGGCATGAGCATTGGTCCGGCGCTGGGCGAGCGCACCGTGGCCGGGTTGTTTGGCTGACACCAAGCTGTCATCTGCCGTTCACCGGGTTCTGGTACTACCGGCACACACGGATTCGCTTTTTTGTAGGAGCGAGCTTGCTCGCGAATCTGCACGGCACGGTGCCAGGCGGTTCGCGAGCAAGCTCGCTCCTACAGGCTGCGCGCGGAGAGACATGAACCACAGCATCGTTCAGAGCCATCAGGATTCCGACCTGTTCGGCCTGCTCTATGGCTTCAGCTTTCGTCCCGGCCAGCCCGGCCTGGAAATCGACTCGCCCACCGCGCTCCGGCGGCTGCAGGAGCCGCGGGCGACGGATGAGTTCCTCTGGCTGCACCTGAACCTGGCGCACGCGGCCTGCGAGCGCTGGATGAAGTCGCACCTGGAGTTGCCCGACTACTTCTTCGAAACCCTGCGCGAAGGCTCGCGCTCCACCCGCATCGAGCATGTGGACGGCGCACTGCTGGCGGTGGTCAACGACGTGGTGTTCGACTTCAGCAGCCGGGTGTCCTCCGACGTGGCGACACTCTGGGTCTGCGCCCGCGGCCGCCTGCTGGTGACTGCCCGCGCGCAGCCGCTGCGTTCGGTGGATACGCTGCGCTCCTCGGTGAAGCACGGCGAGAGCTTCAACTCGCCGCTGGAGCTGCTGGTGCACCTGTTGCGTGACCAGGGCGACATCCTCACCCGCATCGTCCGTGAAACCAGCATCAGCGTCGACCGCATCGAGGACCAGTTGCTGTCCTCGCGCCTCTCCGCCAGTCGCGCCGACCTGGGCGGCATGCGCCGGGTGTTGGTGCGTCTGCAACGCCTGCTGGCGCTGGAGCCGGGCTCGCTGATGCGCCTGCTCAACCGCCCGCCGGTGTGGCTGAAGGAGGACGACGTGCGCGTGCTGCGCGAGGCCACCGAGGAATTCTCCCTGGTGATCAACGACCTCACCGCGCTGGGCGAACGCATCAAGCTGCTGCAGGAAGAGATCGCCGCGAAGATCAACGAGCAGAGCAACCGCACGCTGTTCACCCTCACTGTGGTCACGGTGCTGGCGCTGCCGATCAACATCATCGCCGGCTTCTTCGGTATGAATGTCGGCGGCATTCCCTTCTCCAGCGACCCGGAAGGGTTCTGGATTCTGGTCGTGCTGGTGGCCAGCTTCACCGGCCTGGCCGGGCGCTGGGCATTCCGCAAGCGCGACGATTACTGACCAACGTCGGCATGGGCACTTTGTAGGAGCGAGCTTGCTCGCGAACCGCATAGCTCCGAGCTGCCGGAAAACATTGTTCGCGAGCAAGCTCGCTCCTACAGGTGAGGCAAGGCCCGATTTTCGGGCAAAAAAAGACCGGCTCAAAGGCCGGTCGAGGGGGAAGAAAACGTCGTCAGCGGCAGACGCGGGCGATGGCTGCCGCCAGGTGGTCCAGGTGCTCGCCGTCGAGCCCGGCGATGTTGGCGCGGCCGCTGCTGACCAGGTAGATGCTGTGCTCCTCGCGCAGGATGCGCACCTGCTCGGCCTGCAGGCCGGTATAGGAGAACATGCCGCGCTGGATGGCGATGTGCGCAAAGCGCTCCGCCAGCCCGTGGGGGCGCAGGGCTTCCACAAGGCCGATACGCAGGTCGGCGATGCGCCCGCGCATGGCGTCCAGTTCTGCCAGCCACAGGTTCTTCAGTTCCGGGTCGCCGAGGATGGTGGCGACCACTTCGGCGCCGTGGGCCGGTGGGGTGGACCACAGGTTGCGGGCGAACAGTGCCAGTTGGCTGCGAATATCGGTGAGCTTTTCGGCGGTCTCGGCGCAGACGATCAGCGCGCCGACGCGGTCGCGATAGAGGCCGAAGTTCTTCGAGCAGGAGCTGGTGATCAGTACTTCCGGCAGGCTCTCGGCCAGCAGGCGCACGGAGTACGCGTCCTCCTCCAGCCCATCGCCCAGGCCCTGGTAGGCGAAGTCCAGCAACGGCAGCAGCTCGCGGCGCCGGACGATCTCCAGCACGCGCTGCCACTGCGCGTGATCCAGGTCGAAGCCGGTGGGGTTGTGGCAGCAGGCGTGCAGCAGCACCACGTCGCCCTGCGGGATTTTCTCCAGCATGGCGAACATGGCCTCCGCGTCGAGGCGGTTGTCCGCGCCGACATAGGGGTAGTGCTTGATCGGCACGCCGGCGGCGGCGAACAGGGTTTCGTGGATCGGCCAGGTCGGGTCGCTCAGCCAGATATTTTTCCCCGGCAGGCAATGGGCGATGAACTCCGCCGCCAGGCGCAGGGCGCCGGTGCCGCCGGGCGTCTGCGTGGCATCGGCACGCGAATCGGCTAGCAACGGTGAGGTAACGCCCAGCACCTGCTCGCACAGGCGAGCGGCGAACAGCGCGTCGCCATGGCTGCCGACGTAGCTCTTGGTGGTCTCGCTATCTACCAGGCGCTGTTCGGCGAGCTTCACCGCGCGGGGGATCGGGGTGAGGCCCTGGGCGTCCTTGTAGACGCCCACGCCAAGGTCGAGCCGCGCGGGGTTGGGGTCCGCCCGATAGGCTTCGAGCAGGCCCAGGATCGGGTCGCCCGGTACGCGGGTGACCTTGGCGAAATGGCTCATTTGCGTCCCTCTGCTTTCGCGGCCAGCTCGTCGGTGCGCGCGGCCATGATGAAATCGTTGCGGTGCAGGCCCTTCAGCTCGTGGCTCCACCAGGTGACGGTGACCTTGCCCCACTGGGTCAGCAGGTCGGGGTGGTGGCCTTCTTCCTCGGCGATAGCGCCCACCGCGTTGGTGAAGGCCAGGGCATGGCGGAAGTTCTTGAACAGGAAGACCCGTTCCAGCTCCATGTGATCGTCGCGGACCTCGATGTTCCAGTCCGGGATCTGCTTGATCAGCACCGCCAGCTCTTCGTCGGACACCTTCGGAGCATCGGCGCGGCAGGCTTCGCAATGGGCTTGGGTAAGTGCGGTCATGAAAGGTTCTCCTTGTCGTGGGGTGGCATAGGAGTGCGCTCGCGAACCATCTTAGGCTCGCGAGCACGTCTCATCCTAGGCACAGATGGGATCGATTGCAGCGGATCAGGCGGCCTGTTTCGGCGGAAACTTCGGCGCGTGCAGGCCCAGGTGCATGGCTTCGCGCACCAGCGCCATGATGTCTTCATGGGCCAGGTCGAACAGGCGCTTGAGCTCGGGGAGCACGAAATACAGGGGCTGCAGGATGTCGATGCGGTACGGCGTGCGCATGCATTCCCGCGGATCGAAGGCCTGGCGCTCGGGAGCGTCGGAGAGGCAGTAGACGGTCTCCCTGGGCGACGAAAGGATGCCGCCGCCGTAGATGCGCAGGCCTTGCGGGGTGTCGAGCAGGCCGAACTCGATGGTCATCCAGTAGAGGCGGGCGAGGAACACGCGCTCTTCCTTGCTGGCGGCCAGGCCGAGCTTGCCGTAGGTGTGGGTGAACTCGGCGAACCAGGGGTTGGTCAGCAGCGGGCAGTGGCCGAAGATCTCGTGGAAGATGTCCGGCTCCTGCAGGTAGTCCAGCTCTTCCGGTGTGCGGATGAAGGTGGCGACGGGGAATTGCTGGCTGGCCAGCAGCTCGAAGAAGGTCTGGAAGGGAATCAGCGCCGGCACCCGCGCTACGCGCCAGCCGGTGGCGGCCTGGAGTACCTGGTTGATTTCGCCCAGTTGCGGGATGCGGTCGTGCGGCAGGCCGAGCTGCTCGATGCCGTCCAGGTATTCCTGACACGCGCGGCCCTCGATCACTTTCAGCTGGCGAGTGATCAGGGTGTTCCAGACCTGATGCTCGGCTTCCGGGTAGTGGATAAAGCCATCTTCATCAGGTTGGCGGGCCACGTACTGCGTTGTCTTCATGGGTGCCCTCATAGGTACTGTGGCTTCGAGGCCTTGTTGTTGTGATGACCAACAGATAGCGCGAGTCGTGCCGCCGAACAGCCCCCTGTTCGCGGTGTTTTCAGGCTGCCAGAGCTGCAATCCGTAAAGAAAAGATTACGCAAAGCGGCACGGGCATCCGGCCATGGCTTGAAGGTGCGGTCATCTGTCACATATTCTTGACGGTAATTTCCGGCCGCCTTGCGAAAATCCGCGCCGGAGCGCCCACCACAACGACAACCACGGGCCCGCCATGCGCATCAAAGTGCACTGCCAGAACCGCGTCGGCATCCTGCGCGACATCCTCAACCTGCTGGTCGACTACGGCATCAACGTCAACCGCGGCGAAGTCGGCGGCGAGCAGGGCAACGCCATCTACCTGCTCTGCCCGAACCTCATCAACCTGCAGTTCCAGTCGCTCAAGCCCAAGCTCGAAGCGGTGCCCGGCGTGTTCGGCGTCAAGCGTGTCGGCCTGATGCCCAGCGAACGGCGTCACCTGGAGTTGAACGCATTGCTGGCGGCGCTGGAGTTCCCGGTGCTGTCCATCGACATGGCCGGGCAGATCGTCGCGGCCAACCGGGCCGCTGCCCAGTTGCTGGGCTCGCGGGTCGACGAAGTGCCGGGCATTCCGCTGTCGCGCTACGTCGAGGACCTCGACCTGCCGGAGCTGGTGCGGGCGAACAAGGCGCGCATCAACGGCCTGCGGGTGAAGGTGAAGGGCGATGTGTTCCTCGCGGACATTGCTCCGCTGCAATCCGAACACGACGAGAGCGAGGCGCTGGCCGGCGCCGTGCTGACGTTGCACCGCGCCGACCGCGTCGGCGAGCGTATCTACAACGTGCGGCGCCTGGAGTTGCGCGGCTTCGACAGCATCTTCCAGAGCTCGCGGGTGATGGCCGCCGTGGTGCGCGAAGCACGGCGCATGGCGCCGTTGGATGCGCCGCTGCTGATCGAGGGCGAGACCGGCACCGGCAAGGAACTACTGGCTCGCGCCTGCCACCTGGCGAGCCCGCGCGGGCAGTCGCCGTTCATGGCGTTGAACTGCGCCGGCCTGCCCGAGTCCATGGCCGAGACCGAGCTGTTCGGTTACGGCCCAGGCGCCTTCGAGGGCGCGCGCCCGGAAGGCAAGCTCGGCCTGCTGGAGCTGACCGCTGGCGGCACCTTGTTCCTCGATGGCGTCGGCGAGATGAGCCCGCGCCTGCAGGCCAAGCTGCTGCGCTTCCTGCAGGACGGCTGCTTCCGCCGCGTGGGCAGCGACGAGGAGGTGTATCTGGATGTGCGGGTGATCTGCGCGACCCAGGTGGACTTGTCCGAGC
Organism: Pseudomonas multiresinivorans; assembly: GCF_012971725.1. NCBI lineage: Bacteria > Pseudomonadati > Pseudomonadota > Gammaproteobacteria > Pseudomonadales > Pseudomonadaceae > Pseudomonas > Pseudomonas multiresinivorans. The sequence continues at coordinate 5,281,118 of NZ_CP048833.1, read as the reverse complement.
TGTGCACCAAGGGCGAATTCCGCCAGGACCTCTACCACCGCCTCAACGTGCTGTCGCTGCATATCCCGCCGCTGCGCGAATGCCTGGACGGCCTGGAACCGCTGGTGCAGCACTTCCTCGACCAGGCCAGCCGGCAGATCGGTTGCGCGCTGCCCAAGCTCTCGCCCCAGGCGCTGGACCGCCTCGGCCGTTACCACTGGCCGGGCAACGTGCGGCAGCTGGAGAATGCGTTGTTCCAGGCGGTCTCGTTGTGCGAAGGCGGCACCATCCGCCCCGAACACATCCGCCTGCCGGATTACGGTGCGCCGCATCCGTTGGGGGACTTCTCCCTGGAAGGCGGGTTGGACGCCATCGTCGGCCGGTTCGAGAGAGCGGTGCTGGAGCGGCTCTACCGCGAGCACCCGAGCAGCCGGCAACTGGGCAAGCGCCTGGGGGTGTCGCACACCACCATCGCCAACAAGCTGCGCCTGCATGGGCTGGGGCAAAGCGAGGAGTCCTGAGCGACTCCCGGGGATTGAACGCAGCTGGAAAAACAAAACCCCGGCACCGGGCCGGGGTTGTGCACTCGCGTTCGGTCAGCTCGCCGTCACTGCGCCACGCGCGCCATCAGCCCTGCCGCCTGGCGCATGCGGGTGATGTATTGCGCCACCTCGCGTTCGGCATCGAAGCGGGTGAAGTAGGGCCCTTCGAGAGTTCCTTCGCGGGTGGAGAAGAAGTAATGGCCATTGACCGCGCTGATCCGATCACTGCGGTAATGGGTGGCCGCCTGATTGTCGCCGACACGTTGCCCCAACATACGCTGACCTCCCGTACAAAAGGATTAATAGATTCGAGTGTATGCCGCAAAGCCCCGCCGTACAGGGGCTGCAGGTGGATGGCGACGAACGGTTGGGTTTCGTCTCAGCGGTGAAACACTTGGCCGGCAGAGCTTCCCGCAGCCTTGGCTATGCTCAGTGTCCAGCGCGCCCAGGGCGCCAGGGCAGGGTCGATACGAGTATTTAATTTTGGTTATAAGAAAATCAAAATATATTCTTTTTAATGCGTAAAGACCTTGTGCATAGTGGCTACCAACACGAACAAGGAGAGACCCATGAGCTTGCGACTCGGCGACATCGCCCCCGACTTCGAACAGGAATCCAGCGAAGGCCGCATCCGTTTCCATGAATGGCTGGGCAACAGCTGGGGCATTCTGTTCTCCCACCCGGCCGACTTCACCCCGGTGTGCACCACCGAGCTGGGCCTGACCGCCAAGCTCAAGGACCAGTTCGCCGCCAAGGGCGTCAAGGTGATCGCCCTGTCCGTCGACCCGGTGGACTCCCACGTGAAGTGGATCGACGACATCAACGAGACCCAGAACACCGTGGTCAACTTCCCGATCATCGCCGACGCGGACCGCAAGGTCTCCGAGCTGTACGACCTGATCCACCCGAACGCCAACGACACCCTGACCGTGCGTTCGCTGTTCGTCATCGATCCGAACAAGAAGGTGCGCCTGACCATCACCTACCCGGCGAGCACAGGGCGCAACTTCAACGAGATCCTGCGCGTCATCGACTCGCTGCAGCTCACTGACAACCACAAGGTCGCAACGCCGGGCAACTGGCAGGACGGCGACGACGTGGTGATCGTGCCCTCGCTCAAGGACGAGGAAGAGATCAAGCAGCGTTTCCCCAAGGGCTACCGTGCGATCAAACCGTACCTGCGCCTGACGCCTCAGCCGAACAAGTGATTCTCCGCTCCCCATCCGGGGAATCACTCACGCCTCGAGCGGGAAATCGGGCCGGTCTGCCGGCCCCTTTTTTATCTTTCACGCGCGGACCACGCCGCGCTTTTTTATTCGCTCCGCCACCAACGATCTGACTTGCCCGCCAGACGGGAAGAAGACACCAGCCCACGCCAAGGAGAACGACCATGGGTCATTCCACCTGGCGCCGCAGCCTGGCCGTCGCTCTTCTCGCGAGCCTGCCGATCGGCGCCTACAACAGCCCCGCCCAAGCCGCCGACGCACCGAAGGAGGTGCGCCTGGACTACGCCTACTACGCGCCCACCAGCCTGGTGCTCAAGCACTTCGGCTGGCTGGAGAAGTCCCTCAAGCCGCAGGGCACCGAAGTGCGCTGGGTATTCAGCCAGGGCAGCAACCGTTCCCTGGAATACCTCAACGCCGGCAGTACCGACTTCGCCTCCACCGCGGGGCTGGCCGCCGTACTCAGCCGCGCCAACGGCGCGCCGCTGAAGACCGTCTACATCGCCAGCCGCCCGGAGTGGACTGCGCTGGTGGTGCCCAAGGATTCGCCGCTCAAGTCCGTCGCTGACCTCAAGGGCAAGAAGATCGCCGCGACCAAGGGCACCGATCCCTATCTGTTCCTCCTGCGCAGCCTGCAAAAGGCCGGGTTGGACAAGAGCGACGTGGAAATCGTCCACCTGCAGCACCCGGACGGCCGCGCCGCGCTGGAGCAGGGCAGGGTGGATGCCTGGGCGGGGCTGGACCCGCACATGGCCGCCAGCGAACTGCAGGCCGGCTCGCGGCTGCTGTACCGCAATGTCGACTTCAACAGCTACGGCGTGCTCAGCGTCACCGAGAAATTCGAGCAGGAGCAGCCGGAGCTGATCAAGCAGGTTATCGCCGCCTACGAAAAGGCGCGTCAGTGGGCGATCGCCCATCCGGAGGAGACCGCGAAACTGCTCGCCGAGGAGGCCAAGCTGCCGCTGGAAGTGGCCAGGCTGCAGCTCTCGCGTACCGATTTCAGCAAGCCGTTGCCGGGTGCCGAGCAGGTCGCCGCGTTGAAAGCCGCCGCGCCGATTCTGGTCGATGAGCAACTGGTTCGTCCGGGTACTGATGTCACCGCCGTGGTGGATCAACTGATTGCTCCGCAACTGGCCGGCGAGGTGATCGGCAAGGCTGGCGCTGTCGCCAAGGCGGAGCAGTAATCCATGCCACCCCAGAGCCTGCCGACCCAGAGCCTGCGCCTCGCTCGCCAGCGCCGCCTGCCAAAGCTGCGCTGGCCACGCCTGAGCTGGCGCGCCTGGCTGCTGCCGCTGCTGCTGTGCGCGGTGCTGGAGCTGGTGGTACGCGTCGGTTGGCTGCCCGAGCACCAGATGCCCGCGCCCAGCAGTGTCGCGCTGACGCTCTGGCAACTGGCCCAGGGCGAGCTGTGGAAACACATGGCGGCCAGCCTCGCGCGGGTGGCTGCCGGCTTCTCCATCGGCGCGGCGTTGGCCATCCTGATCGGCACCTGGGTCGGCCTCAGCCAGCGTGCCGAGGCTTATCTCGAACCGACTTTCCAGGCGCTGCGGGCCATTCCCAGCCTCGCCTGGGTGCCGCTCCTGCTGCTCTGGCTGGGCATCGACGAGACGCCGAAAATCGTCTTGATCGCCCTCGGCGCCTTCTTCCCCGTGTATCTCTCGCTGGCAGCCGGCGTGCGTAACGTCGACCGCAAGTGGGTCGAACTGGGCCGCTTGTATCACCTGCCGCCGTTTGCCCTGGTGCGGCGGATTCTGCTGCCGGCGGCGCTGCCGAGCCTGTTCACCGGCCTGCGCGGCGCGCTGAGCCTGAGCTGGATGTTCCTCGTTGCCGCCGAGCTGATCGCCGCCACCCGTGGCCTTGGCTACCTGCTCAGCGACGGCCGGGAAACCTCGCGGCCGGACATCGTCATCGCCGCCATCCTGGTGCTGGCGGTGCTCGGTAAGCTCAGCGACAGCCTGCTCAAGGCGCTGGAGCAGCGTGCGCTGGCCTGGCGCGATACCTTCCTGGGCAATGGAGAGAGCTGATGAGCGCCTTGCTGGAACTGCGTGATATCCGCAAGAGCTTCTCCGGCGTGCGGGTGCTGGACGACGTCAGCCTGAGCCTGGCGCCGGGCGAAGTGGTCAGCCTGCTCGGCCCCAGCGGCTGTGGAAAAAGTACCCTGCTGCGCATCGCCGCCGGACTGGACGACGAGTTCGCCGGCTCGCTGGAGCGCAACCCGCTGCTGGGTTTCGGTCCGGACGGCGACACCGGTCGCGGCGGCGGTGGCGTCGGCGTGGTGTTCCAGGAGCCGCGCCTGCTGCCCTGGCTGAGCGTGGCGCAGAACATCGGTTTCGCCGACGGCTGGCTGGCCGACGACACCCGTATCGCGCACCTGCTGCGCGACGTGGGCCTGGAAGGCAAGGGCGACCTGCTGCCCAAACAACTCTCCGGCGGCATGGCCCAGCGTGCGGCCATCGCCCGTGGCCTATATGGCCGCCCGCAGGTGTTGCTGCTGGACGAACCCTTCAGCGCGGTGGACGCCTTCACCCGCATCCGCCTGCAGGACCTGATCCAGCAACTGGCGCTGGAGTACGACATCAGCATCCTGCTGGTCACCCACGACCTCGACGAAGCCTTCTACCTCAGCGACCGCGTCCTGCTGCTGGGCGGCACGCCCAGCCGCCTGCGCCGCGAATTTCCCGTGCCGCTGCCGCGCCCTCGGGATCGTCGCGCCGTAGAACTGGCCTTCCTGCGCGGCGAAGCGCTGACCGAGCTGCACCAGTCCCACGTCATCTGACGTTCCGCCCCTACGGAATGCTGCTGTGCTCGGATCGGCCCTCACCCTAGCCCTCTCCCAGAGGGAGAGGGGACCGTTCGGTGCAGGATGAAACCACAGCATCAGCCGGCATGGCCTGCTCCCTCTCCCTAAGGGAGAGGGTTGGGGTGAGGGGGAAATGCAGACGCAGAACTATCCAGGAGAAGACAGTTGTTCGTACTTTTAAAATAAAATCGCATAACCAAATAAAAAAATAACATTTATTGGAATATGAGGTTGCCTGTTAAGGTCTATGCACATTGGTTAGCAGGGCGGCATTTGTATCGCTCTGATCGTTATAAGGAAGCGTGCAGATGTATGTAGTCACCCTTGCCGGCAGCCCCAGCCAGCGTTCCCGCTCCGGCGTCCTCCTGGACGTCGCACGGAACTGGCTGCACGCCCACGGCGCCGAGGTGCGCTCCTACTCCGTGCACG